>JAUXXQ010000177.1 GCA_030684815.1 Methylobacter sp.
GCTGCTGCATAAAGGCCAGCATTTCCTGCATTTTATCGCGATCCAATTCCATCCACTGGCCGCGAAAATGGATCAATGGCGTTTTGGCTTCCACCAGCTGCCGCCATTCTTCAGGGCTTAATGTGTCATCGCCGATGGCCAGCTCATATTGATAATCGGTCAACTTGTCCATAGAAAGATAGGACTGACTGCTGGCTGCTGCCGATTTGGCTTTGCTACCGGAACGCAAACGGAGTTTGGCGCGGCGTCGGCCTTTGGGCGTTAGCCACGAAGGGATAATGATTTTAAAACCGGCATCTTCCAAGATCCAGGCGCTTTCTTTCAAAAATTCAAAGGCCTCATCCAGCGTAAGCTGCACACTATCAGGCTCGCTGCCTTCCATGCCCAGCCACAATTTAGGATAAATGTGCGCCGCTTGCGCCAAATTAATCAGTAGCTGCTGTTCAATCGCTAGGCCAAATTGCGGCTGTAGTAGCTTATGAAAGTGATTTTTATCCGCCCAAAAATCGGCCAAATCCAATTTAAGCGAGGGGTCTTTGTGCGATGATAAAAAGAACAGCAAACGCCATTGATCAACCTGTTCGGCATCGGCTTCAAGCAATTGCAGGCCTAATTGCAGCGAACTTTGCGCCTCAACGCCCAATAGCTTGTGCTGCCAGTTTTGCCAGTGTTTAAACTCATCGGGCAGTTGTTGGCAGGTTCTAAGAGGTTCAGCGCCTTGCTTGTCCAGCAGGATGGTTTCTAAAAAATCGTATTGGACTTTTTTAATAAAAATCTGCGGCATTTCCAGCGCGGCTGTGCTTAGCAGTTCATCAATGACCACTTCGGCAAAATGCCGTAACAACGATTCGGGCTGATAGTGTTGGCTGCAGGCGATCGGCATCTGGGTAATAGCGGTTTGTATCAAGCCCTCATAAGCACTCGATACCGCTTGCCAGCGCCGGTACAGCCCGATTTTATTCCCCATTTTCCGGCTTAACAGCAACGGAAGATACTGATCCTTGACGATAATTTGTTTTAACGATTGGCTAAAATAATACCAAAACAACAGGTCGCTACCGATACGGATCGTATTGCCCGCCTGCAAGCAGCACAAAAAATGGATGTTGTTAATCGCCTTTATAGGCGTTTGCACTGGATAAGCATAGACTTGCCAGCTTTGCAGCGTTATCGCTTCATTAACTTCAGCACTCTGCCCTAATTCAGGCGAGGGTAACGGCTTGCCGTCAGACGTAGGAAAAAGTAGCGAGACTAATGCCCCCTGCCCTCCTTCAATAGGATTGACCGCTAACTCACTTTTTAAAAATTCTAAACAAGGCTTTTCCGGCAAATGCTGGGGATGGAGCGGTTTTTTTAATGTACTCGAAACCTCATCGCTTTCCACCCACAGATAAAAAGCACCTGTTTGAATAAAGTCTTCTGTATCGGTTGGAAGCCAAGTCCCATGTATTACGTTCATAAAAACTATCAGTGTTTACGGTTAATGAAAAATATGTTGTAGCGGTACAACCCATGACACCGATGCATTCATCCTAATCGGATTTATTAGCCAACCCATGGCTATCATTCTGTTATGCGCTATTGGGGGGGCAATGGGCAAACGTGAAACCAAGATTGGCAATTTGTGCAGGGAACTTGGAATTACTCGCCAAACGCCTTATCGCCATATCGTACCAGACAGCGTTCTGCGAAAGGACGGAGAAAAGTTACTGAAAAAGCCTTAGGAATGAAAATAAAACAACTCCAACAATTAAGTCTTGAAAGCCAGAAGCTAAGCCTAATGCGATCTTTTTTGTACAAGTTAATAAATTTTCATTCCTTAACGGGGTTTATATTCCGTTTCGTGCGTCGACACCCATGACTCAGTCGTTTTGGGAAGTCGGCTAAAGTCATCAATCACTTTAACGGCATTCGAGCCTGTATCAGACCACTGCCATAAAACTAGGTTTTGGTTTTTGGCTGTACAACCGGGTGCAAAACTACGCACCAATATCCCGTCGACCTCAAGTGTTTGCAATTGCTTGGCAAGTCGCCAGGTCGGAGGTTCTATACGTTGAGTCGCCATGTCTTCCCAGGCACAGCCTAATTCTTGTGATGAGCTGCCCATATTCGCTAATAGCTGTTCCTCATTAAGATTGGCGATTTTTACACAATCAATCTCATAAGCGACCAAGGTCATCGGTTGCGGTTTAAAGGGAAAACCCTGCTGCGCTTCCATCCAGGCCGTCGTCGGGTCAAGCGAGAGGTAAAGTGCTGCACAGCCAGGTTGATTGAATCGACCGCCGTGTTTTTGGGCACCGTTGCCAGATAAGGGAGCGTAAGACCACATCGGGTGATGCGCACGATACACCACACCGGTGAATCGGCTAATCATCGTCAAGCATAACCACCGTCGGCGATTCGAGCGAGATAGGCTTTTACAGCTTCAGCGCGACCTTCTTTGACCAGATCTTCAGCGGTTTTATCGCCAAATGAGGGTAAAGGTTGCGAGCGGAACCAGGCAAATGCACGGCCTACCCCACCTGACCATTCCGATACTCGGTTGATGATTTCTACCGTATCTCGTAACCGCGCTTGTGTCGAACGACTTTTACTTCGGGAACGCTTAGAAACAGAATCACGAGACAAGCCGGTGACCTCGGCAAGATCATTTTGAGTGATGTGCAATGCCTTGGCCAAGGTATTTGCAGCAATAAACCCTTCTTCTGAAATCACTTGATGTAGAAAACCAGTACCCGTCATCATAGCCACCTTAATTAACCTTATATGGGTGCAAATTATAGGGCATATAAAATAATCCGCCTACTGTTAGGCCTGTGATAATAATTTTATCGCTATCAGGCGTTTGAAAGAGCCTGCCGCAAAGTTTGTCGGTTTGAGGTAATTTTTTTGATTTTATCAGTTGGATGAAAGAAGAATGATTGGTTTTAGTGGCGCCCATTGTCCAAATGGGCATCATTCTCTTTGCCGTATTTTTCGGCCTGGTTCAGACCAGGGCAACAGTTTTTTGCTTCAGCCTTGGCCGGCATTTAAAAATCGGGTCGCCATTAAGCCCAGTAAACCGGAATGGTAGACCAATTTTCCCTGGGGTTACATTCAGGCGCCATCATTTCATTCCGTTGCCGCCCCTCTTGGCCAACATGGGCGCAAGCATCTTGCCATTGGGACTCTTACCGGGAATGGGCCCAGTTTCCAGGACAGCCGCTTGAGGGGACGTTAGCCGTAAGCTTCTTTGCCGGCAGCAACAAAAAGCTGAGACCACGCCAGATCAAGCATTCCCCCCAGATAGCAAAGCCCCTGACGTGCTTTTTTACCGCCCCGTAACCAAGACCCGGCCCATTCAAGCGGCCGTGGGTTTGCTTTTGGTTTGCCCCTGCCCCGGCCGGGGCGCCCTACAAATTTCCGCTGTGGTTGCGGTTCTGGCGGCTTTTTCCTAAAAGCCATGGCTTCGTATTGCCCCTGTCATTTTTTCGAAGCCCTGGACGGGCGTTTTTTAAGGTTTTTTGGCCATGTCCAGGAAAACCTGGGGGTTCGGCCGCCACCAACGTTTCCGCCCCCGGCCCGAAAGCCACGGCCTAACCGCTCCCGGTTTGCCTGGCGCTGCCTGCATGGGGGGGCGCACCGGGCATGTGGGTAAAAAGCCCGTAAACATGAATAATTTTTTCAGTTTATCGCTAATTAAATCAGTTTATCAGCCGTTCAGTAACGATAAGTTCCATTATCTTTACTGGTAGCCGGTTTTGCAATAGGCTATACTCAATCACCGTTCAGGTGCAGAATAGTGTTCCCGTTTTTTGCACAAAATTGTAGTTTTTCAACAGGTTCCGACTCGAAAGCCAGCGCT
>JAUXXQ010000179.1 GCA_030684815.1 Methylobacter sp.
CAGAAAGCTTATGTACATTGACATAACACAGCGGGCTGTTGGTGGGCGTGTAATTTCTCTCATGGCGGGTGTCCCATTTGTTTTTACTAGCTATGTCACTTTGATCTCGCTTTTGTTAATTTGTCAATGCGTAAGTCCTATTGGGCATAAAAGTAATTGGGGTGCGTTTCAAGGTCATAATAAAATATGCCGATACCTGCATTATCTGAGGCTAACTGAAATAACTCATTTAACAGTTCAATTTCATTTGATATTGAATGGATTTTCATTTTATGGATGCTATTGTTTAATAGGTGGCACGTCCCCCTATTATTTTTATCACAAAATAAGTGATTATCACAAAATTAGTGCAAAACCTCACCTAGCTTGTTTTACGCACATGCGCTTAACTTCTACGAAATTAGGACGCGCTTTAGCAGAAGTTAAGGGTCAGGTCTGGCATTGTTCAAAACTCAAGACCCTCCCCTCCCCTCCCCTACAGTAATAATCGCACCCCTGATTTGCAGGGCTTCAATTTCATAGGCGCCAGTGTTTATGGCAGGGTATCGCTCGATTTGTGATCAAGCTCTTTGCGCAAGGTACCGGGCGGATAAGCAAAGCGTTTTTTAAATGCGGCAATAAAGTGATTGACATGCGAGTAACCAAAGCGATCGGCCAATATTTTAAGCGGGATGTTGGTGTTTTCAACCGCTGCATGGGCCTGTTGCAAGCGATAATCGGTGATATACGGCACAATCGGCAGGCCGTATTGGGCGGCAAAAGCTTCATTAAGCTTGCGTGGCGTAGCGCCATATTGAACAGCAAGCTCATCCAGCGTCGGTAACTTGCCGGACGTTTGGATTAACTGTTGATGCAGGGCACGAATACGTTCCTTGCCCGTCAATTCTCTAGGATCAACTGCCAGTTGCAAAGAGGTTTTAGACCACGTCATCAGTCGGCGCGATAAGGCCTGTACCGCCGCCCCAAGCTCCTCAATCGAAGTGGGTTTGGTCAGATAAATATCGGCTCCACTTTGATAGCCCGCTAACTTGTCATCCAGTTCCATTCGAGCAGTAACCATGATAATGCCGATCTCTGGATGGGATTTGCGCAGACGTTGCGCCAGACTGATGCCATCTTCACCCGGTAAATTAAGATCCAGCACCATAATGTTTGCCTGAAAGCCCTCCAGCAATACCGGCAGCGCTTCAGCACTCTCGATACCTTCAACGATATGGCCCATGTCTTGCAATGCAGCGATAGTCACTTCCCGCAAAACCTCATGATCCTCAATAACGATAATATTCATAGCGGTATCCAAAAATTAAAAGTGACTTCATTAGTATCGGGCGCATAGGAGAGTTGACCACCTAACGCTTTTGCCAAGCGTCTTGCCAAATAAAGCCCCAAGCCAGATCCAGTGACTTTATGCGCAGTTTCACCGCGATAATATTTATGAAAAAGTTGCTGGGCATCGGGCAAGGCATTGGCAGCCACCGTATTGGTAATGGATACCAGAATACCCGTCGTATGCGACGGCATAGTCACGGCTGCCGTAATGCGCACCGGCTGTTGAGCTTGGCTATACTTGAGCGCGTTATCGATTAAATTACTTAAAATCACCCAGACAATTTGCCGGTCAGTATGACATACCGGCAACGTAGGCAGCTCAACCAGCAAACGCTCAGATGCCAGATGATGCGTGCATAAGGCGTTAATTTCATCGCCTAGATTGCACGCGGTTTTAGTGATGGCAATGCGGCCATAATACAAGCGGTCTGTCTGTAAACAGCGTTCGATCACCGCATTCATATCCAAGACCGAACGTAACGCCAATTGCCTGATTTTTGGCGGTAGCACCTCAGCCCCTAACGCCAGACGCAGCACCGACAACGGCGTTTTTAGCTCATGACTGAGCATCACCAACAACTGCGACTGCTCCTCACGTTGTCGCACCACCCACGATAAAATTAGCGCCAAAGTCATCACAACCACAATCATCAACAAAGCCGCAACCAAAATAGGTGCCATACGCCCCAGTATCGCCGGTGAAATATCATCCACGGGTATTTCACTGACGAGTAATAAGCGCTCATACTCGCTTTGATAGAACGCCTGATAAACAATGAATAGCTCGCTGACAATGGCGAGCACAAAAATAGTGACCATAGACCACAACAACAGCAGATTAGCCCGCAACGGTTGCAGTGTCCCCAGCACCGCCTCTTCCTGCAAACCGAAATTAATGCGGTAACTACGCAGACGATTGATTTCCATCCAAATTACGCAGCCGGTCATTAATGCAGCCAATACGATGTACCAAAATACCGTAATCCACAATGTAGGGTTGGCACCTGATTGCACGGTCGCTGGCGCTTCAGTCAATAACAACATAATGCCGCGTACCAACATCCACACCGTCAGCACCATAAACAAGCCGCCCATCAACGCAATAGGCATACGCCTGGCATTCGTTATCACCTCGCGTAACAACACCACCGCCGTACGGCTATTGACCAACACCACCGTACATGAAAATACGACAGAACGGTAATGGCCATTAGGCTCAACCAAACCCCAATACCAAAACGGTAGTGCGGTTATGCCCACCGTCCCCCAGCCAACATAATCGTACCGCGCCGCCTGCTGCCGACAAAAAGACGCAAAACCGGTGTGCAAAACCACCCCGGCAGCCAGCAGCAGCATATTCGTCCCCATTACCGTTGTCGCACGAGGCAATAATGGCCCGTACGCAGAAATAAAAAAAGCCACTCCCAATAACAGCATGGCACTTGCAAACCGACGAATCAGCAACGTCCCCGGCTGTAGATAAGCAAAGCCCATCAATATCAGGCTCAAACAAAAATTCATACACGCTGCTATGCCATACAGCGTCAAGGTATTGGTATTCAAACGCACACTCTTCTGAGTCTAATGGATCATAATAAATTTAGATAATTTTACGGCAGGAATGGCGTGTGTATTGTATGAAAACTAAAGCGCGTCCTAATTTCGTAGAAATTAAGCATAGTGGCGTAAAACAAGCCGGGTGACGTTTTACATTAATTTTGTGATACGAACGCGCGACGGGGTATGTACCCCGTTGCAATGTTTGACGGTGGTATCGAGTTATATCTAAGCCATAAAACGTTTCGGACGGGGCAGCCCCGTCCGGTCGGCCCGAAAGTTTTCCGCGTTCTATTTCTTTTTTTGCTGAGCAGTTACAACGCCAACAACACCCCGCCATAAACACTGGCACCGATGAAATTAAAGCCCTGCAAATCAGGGGTGCGGTCATCATTGAGATTTTCCCCGCGCACATACAAACAAATATGCGTATTGGCTTGATAATTTAATTGCGCATTTAAACGGGGCGCAGCTTGGATTTTGGTGGTGTTATTAGGATCAGTCCAATAGCCATCTCGAAAAGTGACATCCAAACGTAATTTTAATGGCTCCAAAATACGCCACTCCTGCCAGAATTGGCCTTGGTGTTCAGGTCTCATCGCGACCTGCAAGCCATTTTGAGGATTAGTCGCCTGCATAAACGTGTAATTGAGACCGCTACGCCAGACTTCATTCCAGGCATGAGTTAATTGCAATTCCGTGCCCCACACATGGGCGACCGGATAATTGCCCGTCCTGTTAACCCCGGTTTGGCTATCTTGCTGTAAAACGATTAAATTTTCATAGCGCTGCCTGTAGGCCGCAACGCTCACTTCAGATTGTTCACCGGCCTGCCAGCGCCAACCGATTTCACCGCCGGCACTCTGTTCCGGGCTCACATTGGGACTGCCAAACAACGGATGCAAACGTTCATTAACACTGGGCGCACGATAACCGTTGCCGCCTTTCGCCCATAACAACATCGTCGGCCTAAAGCGCCAGCCCCCGCCAACATTAACAACAACATGATCGCCAAACTGATCATAGTGATCAAGGCGCAGTTCCGAATTAGCCAGCCAATCACCCCAGGCAAATTCGGCGCGCGCCCAAGGGCTGACCAGCGTACTTGTCCATGCATATACCTTAGCCGGATTTTTAGGACTATCGCCATGCTGTTGCTGAGCATCAACGCCCCACAATAAATTGATTTTATGATCGCTATGCGGATCAAGTTTGAGTGAATGATTATTTTCCCAGTGCGCCATCCACAACTGACTGGTCAAATCGACCGGGAAACGTTGCCCGAACACCTCGCCAATTTGCCCCGCCGCCTGATTTTGAGTAAAACCAATCCGCAACTGACTATCCCACTGCTCACTAAACTGATAGCCGGCGTGAGTTTGAGCCACCCAAGTCTCCTGAATAGCCAGACCATTGAGGTCATCTTTCCAGCCCACCTTACGATTAGCTAACAGCCCCGGGCCATCCAATTGTTCACGCGCCCTGACAAAATACATCGAACTATCCACATAGCCCTTATTAAACGCCTTATTCCAGCGCAGCAGCGCATTGCTCATCTGAAAACCATCCCGCTCAGTGGCACCATTTTCCGGCCCCGCCTGACTGACACCGTCAAAAATATCAGTACGTCCCCCCGCCAGCGTCCAATGCCCCAGCTCATTACTAAAACCGCCGCCGATATGATTACGGAGCGTACCGTAACTGCCGCCTTCCGTTTGCAGAAAACCTTGACCCGCCGACAAGTCCCTACTGGCAAGGTTGATGCTGCCACCCAAGGTTCGACTGCCATTACGCTGACCGCCGCCCTGAGCGACACTCACCTGCTCCAACAAAGCCAAAGGATAATGACTGAGCGGAAAAAAGCCGGAAAAACTATTAAATAAAGGCACCCCATCCAACGTGACCAGACCCAGACCGCCGCCAGCGCCGCGCATGGTTAGCCCCGTAGTCGAACTGGCATTACTCTGGCTGAGATTAATACCGTTAATGCCGCGCAAAGCCACACTCAAATCAGCCTTGCCGCTGTCTTCCAACAGAACACGATCAAAGGTGCTGCTAGAGCCCAGTTGTTCGCTTACCGGGATGGTGCTATGCCCTTCAACCCGCATATCGGGTAAAGCCACAGCCGTATCGGCCAGAATGCGCGGCGCATAAAGTATCATCCACATCAAGCCTGGCCGGGTGTAAGCGCTTAACGCGGACTTGGGGAATTTATAGTGTTTCATGGAGTGTTTCATAGGCACGCAACAGCTTGGGAGAAGCTCAAAAATCGGCCATTAAATCATACTGTTTGAAAATCCGCACCCGAACTATCAGCCAATAATCGTTAAGATTTTGCCGTGGCGTTATTCCGACAAAAACCGCCGTCAGCCTATCACTACGTAATATTTCGTAGAAAAACAGCCGAAATTCGTAGAACGTATCGAGTGTGTTTTATAAAACTCCTCTTGATAATGCACAGCATTCAGGCCGTCTCTATTAACCCGTTAAGCGTGTATTAAGGAGATATGAAAGATGGCCTTTTTGCTTATTAATCAATTCCGGAGCTTCATCATGAGCCTTACCCGTTCGTTCCCCATCGTCATCCGCAACGGTTATGACCGACTGCTTTTCTGGCTGGGATGCTTCCTTTTCTGGCTGGGATGCTTCCTACCGCTACGTAAGAAGACCGTTTCTCGTGGAGCCGTGGTTCCCTCTGAACTCAGCAAAGATAAACTGGCCGTTGGAGTCGGCTCCATGATCACTGATTTGTCCCGCTTAGAGCCTTTTGGGCTACATGGTAGCTCGGGCGTAGCAAGGATGGCAGTAGATGTCATAGGGAGCAGAATCAAACATTTTGCTCTTTTGATGTTTGCGGTGATGTTTTTGAGTGGGGAGGCGATGGCCAGTTCGTCCACCTTCCATACTTTTATTGATGACTATTCTGGCTTCCAGAATGCAGTTGGACTCAACGCGGTCACGTATACGGAGAATCTCTCAGCCGCAGTGAACGAGAAGGTGGTTGGTTCGCCGTCTGAACCCGACGAATGGAACGGTTTTACGGTCTCTACTTTCGGTGTTGGCGAGCCAGCTTGGGGCTATTCCAAATACTGCACCAACCTCAGTGTTTGCATCAACTGGAACGCTAGTGTGCCCGCAGTCGCTGGAATTTACGGCAGCGTCGATGGGCAGCAGAATCTTGGGATCTCCTTCAAGCCGACCAGAAACACCATGGCGGGCTTCAGTTTTGATTTCGTCGATTGGAACGACGAGTGGCAACGATCACAATTTGTCATTCTCGCCAGCGACGGCTCGCAGACCGTCGTGACGGGTCCCACCAATCCTAATGGCGCTGCCCCGCAGAACTTCGCGGTGACGCTTTCCAAGGAAGACCTCGATGCAGGAAAATACATTACCGAGATTCGATTGGTAGGGTTTGAAACCAACGCAGAAGTAGTTGGTTTCTACAACTTCCGTTTTTTGACCAATCCCACTCTTGAAGCTGTGCCATCCACCGACACCCACCTTATGTACAAACACGGCAGTAGTTGGAGTGTGAGTGATAATGGTAGATATATAGCGACAAATGTGGCTGATATCACCTCTATAACCGTAGCTTCGGTAGCGGATAATATATTGATGCCAGCAGGCTCGACTATAAAAGTCTTTGGCTCAGATAATGTAGAAAAAACCACAGGCAACTTAGCAAGTGGCGACTATGTAGTAGTCACGGCAGAAGATGGAACGACTACGAGAAAATATCTGCTCTCTGGTATCAGACCGCAAGTAGCAGCAGGAGGCGAACTCACCCTTGTTCTAAATAACGAGGGCAAGGTGTATAGTTTCGGAAATAATGATTATTTCGTTTTTGGTCAGGGAATTGTTGATTCAGGTAAGTTAGGGCGTACCATAACCACTGAAGCCCCTGCGACACAACCTAGTCAAATAGTAGTGCCGCAAAACAAAAAAATAATAGCTATCGCAGTTGGATATCACCATTCACTTCTTCTTGATGATGAGGGGAAGGTCTATAGCTTTGGAAGTGGTGCCTATGGAAAACTAGGGCATAACAACACTGACAATAAAGCCCAACCAACACAAATCGCAGGTATCGAAAATATTATCGCCATCTCAGCAGGAGGAAACCACTCTTTGCTACTTGGCAGGGATGGAAAAGTCTATAGCTTTGGATGGGGTACAAATGGAAAACTAGGGCATGGCGACCTACATGATAAAACCGTACCGACTCAAATCGCAGCAGTTGGAGACATTAATATAACAGCTATCTCGGCAGGAAATGAACACTCATTACTTCTTGCAGAGGATGGAAAAGTATATGCGTTTGGCAAAGGACAATACGGACGACTAGGCGATGGCAACGCTGATGCTCATGATGTCACGGTACCGACACTAGTAACCACGATAGAAAATATTACAGGGATTTCAGGTGGCGATAAGCACACACTTCTACTTGCAAAAGATGGTAAAGCCTATGGCTTTGGCTATAACTATTATGGTCAATTAGGAGATGGCACTACAGATAATCGGCTATCGCCAGTCCAAATTGCGACAACAGTAAATAATATCGCTAGCATCTCAGCAGGTTATGATCATTCATCTATCACCAGTGAAGATGGGAAAGTCTATAGCTTTGGATATAATGATTATGGTCAATTAGGGCATGGGAATTACAATCATCTATCGACACCAACTCAGATAGCGGGAGTAAATGATAAGAACATCGCTGTAGTTTCAGCAGGATTTTTCCATACAATGCTCCTAAGCTACAACAATCAATTTTATGGTTTTGGTGCCAATTGGGATGGTCAGCTAGGGCTTTGTGATGATGATGAACGGCTTGTCCCGACACTCTTAGGTAGTACGGAGTGTCCGTTTGTGGATGCAATACCTCCAACGACAATTACCTTGGGGGCAATTGGAGGTGTAACAGCACCAGTATCGGGAGCTACTCCAGTAACAACCGTTACAGAAACAGCTCAATACACAGGCACTGTAAGTTGGTCTCCAGCTCACAATCCATTTGCAGCAAGCACAGTGTATACAGCAACAATCACATTAACTCCAAAAGCTGGATTTACATTTGATGGAGTAACAGCAGACTTCTTTACAGTAGCAGGGGCAACTTCGACTAATGCAGAGAATAGCGGTGTAGTAACAGCGGAGTTTCCAGCAACAGCACTACCAGTAATGACAGGAACAGTAGCGATTACAGGGGATGCAAAGTTTGGCGCAACATTAACGGCAGTACCATCCTTAACGAATGCAGGAACACCGACCTATGTATGGAATCGTGGTGGAACTCCGATAGATGAAGCAACAGCATCAACCTATGTACTGGTACAAGCCGACATTGGAGCCGTCATTACAGTCACGGCAACAGCAGATGGCGTTGCGGGAACTGGATCTATAACGAGTGCACCAACAGCCGCAGTAGCAAAAGCTGATGGACCAGTAGCACCAGCTGCACCAATAGAAGCGAGCAAGACAGCCACGAGTGTAACTTTAACTGCAAATGCACTACATCAATTTAGCGTAAATGGTGGAAACTGGCAGGACAGTGCAGTGTTTGCAGGATTAACAGCATCAACCCAGTACACATTTACCGCTAGAGTTAAAGAAACAGACACACACAATGCATCGGTAGCGAGTGTTGGCACAGATATCACAACAACAGCATTACCAGTAATGACAGGGACGGTAGCTATTACAGGGGATGCAAAGTTTGGTGCAACATTAACGGCAGACCCTGCAGGCTTAACCAATGCAGGAACACCGACCTATGTATGGAATCGTGGTGGAACTCCAATAACTGGAGCAACAGCATCAACCTATACGCTGGTACAAGTCGACATTGGAGCCGTCATAACAGTAACGGCAACAGCACAAGCAGGTGTAGGAACTGGATCTATAACAAGCACAGGAACAGCAGCAGTAGCAAAAGCTGATGGACCAGTAGCACCAGCTGCACCAATAGAAGCGAGCAAGACAGCCACGAGTGTAACTTTAACTGCAAATGCATTGCATCAATTTAGCAGAGATGCTGGAGTAACATGGCAAGATAGTGAAGTGTTTGCAGGATTAACAGCATCAACAGAGTACACATTTATAGCCAGAGTAAAAGAAACAGACACACATAGTGCATCAGTAGCGAGTGATGGAACTGCCATCAGAACTAATTTTAGTGGAAATGGTGAAGGAACAGCAGAAGATCCATATCAAATCACAACACCTGCTCAATTAAATGAGGTAAGAAACAACTTAGCAGCACACTACATCCTGATGAATGACATTGACCTTGCTGAGTATTTAGCAGATGGCGGTGCAGGTTATGCACTTTGGGGTGCGAGTGGATGGGAGCCTATAGGGGCTAAGACAGACCCTCACCCTAGTATAGGCACTAGTTTTCGTGGCAAATTTGATGGTAATGGCTTTACGATTAACAACCTTTTCATCAATAGAGGCGATAGTAGTTATATTGGGCTTTTTGGGTATGTGGTAGCAGAAGATGAAGAAGGGGAAGTTAGCATTAAAAATATAGGGCTTAAAAATCCTCATATTACAGGCAAAAATTATGTCGGTAGCTTGGCTGGATACGCTTCTGAGACAAGTTTTTCAAATGTATTTGCAAGCGATGTAAATATTACTGCAACAGGTACTGGGATGAATGGTGTCGCTGGTGGGCTTTTAGGTTATTTTGAAAAAGCATTTAATCAGCATGTGCCGACTACTTTAAATGGCGCCTATACATCAGGTGTGGTATCAGGTGGGTATGTTGGTGGTTTGATTGCTGAAGTTGGAGAGTGGTCTTTTACAACCTCGATTAATATTAGCAATGTTTATAGTGTGGCAGATGTTAATGCGAGCCATTCTGGTGCAGGACTCATTTATGGTCTTTATCGTGTAAACCTCAGAGCTGCTTATGCAGCTGGGCAGATAAGTGGCGATGGTGCGAATAAAAGCGGACTAATTGGTAAAGATTGGGGCACTTCTCAAGATAATGATTTAAGTCGTGTTACCAACAGCTTTTGGGATACAGAAGCTACCAATCAACCAGATAGCCTATATGGGGATGCTATAACAACAGCTGAAATGAAAACCTTATCTACCTTTAGTGGTAGTAACTGGGACATCACAGAAGATTCTACTATGATTCTAAGCTACCCATTCCTAGCATGGACAAGCTCTACTCATAAGGATGGAGGGTTTGTGTGGGTAATAGGCACAAAATTTCTAACAACAGCTCCAGATGCCCCAACAAATGTAACAGCCACAGCAGGTAATGGTAGTGCAACAGTAAGCTGGAGTGCTCCAACAAACAATGGCGGAAGTACTATCACGGGCTATACAGTAACAGCTTCACCTGGTAATGCTACATGTGCAACCGCGACTACATCTTGTACAGTTTCAGGGCTTACAAATGGTACTGCTTATACATTTACTGTAGTGGCTACAAATAGTGCGGGAAGTAGTGTGGCTTCATCTGATACCAGTCCAGTGACACCTACTGCACCAGCACCAGAGCCAACGCCTGAGCCAACACCCGTGCCAACGCCCGTGCCAACGCCCGTGCCAACACCCGTGCCAACACCCGTGCCAACACCCGTGCCAACACCCGTACCAACACCCGTGCCAACACCCGTGCCAACACCCGTACCAACACCCGTGCCAACACCCGTGCCAACACCCGTGCCAACACCCGTGCCAACACCCGTGCCAACACCCGTGCCAACACCAACACCCACTACCACAGAAACCGTAGATGGCGTAGTTGTTACCGGTATCACGGAAACTACCACCACAACTGTAACCGATCCGGTCACCGGTGAAGAACAGGTCGTTACCACCGTAGTGGAAACAACCACTATCCCAATAATCCCCGAAGATCGGCAGGAGGAAGATAACACCACGCCTTTAGCTGACATCCCGCTGGCGCGTGACAGCAGTGGCGAAATCTTGGTGCAGGTCAGTTTGCCTGCCGGCGTGGGGCTGACTTCACAAGCCGTCACCGGCGGTGACAATCTGACTTTGCGCGAATTGTTGATTGCCGCGTCCGAGCCGCGCACCGGCCAAAACGGTTTTTCTGGCATTCTCGGCAATGGTATCGACGGCTTTGTGCCCGGCGTGCGCGATGAAAAACAGGTCACTGTGCGCACAATTACCTTCGAGACCACGCCGAACCGCACCGAAGGCTTCAACGCGCCGATTGTCATCAACGGCGCGTTCGGCACCGGCGAACAGGATGCCAACAATCCCGACCGCCAGGAAGCTCTGGTCATCGATGTGCGCAACCTGCCGCCCGGCACGGTGCTGCAACTGCATAACGTTGAGTTCGCCATCATCATCGGCACTTCCCGGATAACTGGCGGTAATGGCCAAAACTTTGTTATTGGTGATGACGCGGCGCAATTTATCGTGCTGGGCGCAGATGATGACGTGCTGCGC
>JAUXXQ010000021.1 GCA_030684815.1 Methylobacter sp.
AAAAACCATTCGAGCAGACGGACGCCCATAACAATCGTACCCACCGAGCCTATCACCCACAGCGTTTGTTGGTGAACAGTTTTAGAAAAACTAACTTCAATTTGCTTGATTTCAATGCGCGTTTTTTCAATTTCCTTTTGCAGGCTCGCCTCGACCGTTTTGATTTCTTTTTGCAGATTCGCCTCAACCGTTTTGATTTCAAGCCGAGTTTGCTCTATTTCTTTTTGTAAATTCGCCTCAACCGTTTTGATTTCAATGCGCGTTTTTTCAATTTCCTTTTGTAAATTCGCCTCAACCGTTTTGATTTCCTTTTGTAAATTCGCCTCAACCGTTTTGATTTCCTTTTGTAAATTCGCCTCAACCGTTTTGATTTCAAGCTGCAGATTCGCCTCAACCGTTTTGATTTCAAGCTGCAGATTCGACTCAACCGTTTTGATTTCAATGCGCGTTTTTTCAATTTCCTTTTGCAGATTCGCCTCAACCGTTTTAATCTCAAGCCGAGTTTGCTCTATTTCCTTTTGTAAGCGCAATTCGGTTTCGCTCAAATTATGCCGAGTAGCCACCTCCCTAAGATTAGGATAACGCTCTTCCAATTCGCTAAAAGCTTCAACAATTGCTTTTGAGCGCGCTTTATCATCAGGCGCTTCATTAAGTTTTTCGTACAAATGCAAGGCTACAGCACTCATAAAATTACGTCCCATCCATCCGGTTCAAATTTGGCGAAGTATAGCATTATCTAACCGCAGAGCTTCCTTATATACAAAGCGCCGAGCTTGCAATCATACAAAGCCAGCGTTGAACGCACAAAAGTCCCACAAAAAAACTCTGCGAGACTCTGCGCATAACTCAGCGTTACTCTGCGGTTAAAAAACGCCGCTTAAAAAATCCCGGGCGGTTTTATTTAACCGCAGAGTCGCACAAAGTTAAGCGCAGAGTAGCGCAGAGCTTCCTTGTACAAAGCGCCAAGTGTGTAATCATACAAAGCCAGCGTTGAACGCACAAAAGTCCCACAAAAAAACGCTCAGGCTAAATGCGCTAAAAACCATTCGAGCAGACGGACGCCCATAACAATCGTACCCACCGAGCCTATCACCCACAGCGTTTGTTGGTGAACAGTTTTAGAAAAACTAACTTCAATTTGCTTGATTTCAAGCCGCGTTTTTTCAATTTCTTTTTGCAGGCTCGCCTCAACCGTTTTGATTTCAATACGCTTTTTTTCAATTTCCTTTTGTAAATTCGCCTCAACCGTTTTGATTTCAATACGCGTTTTTTCAATTTCCTTTTGCAGATTCGCTTCGACCGTTTTGATTTCAAGCCGAGTTTGCTCTATTTCCTTTTGTAAGCGCAATTCAGTCTCGCTCAAATTATGCCGCGTAGCCACCTCTCTAAGATTAGGATAACGCTCCTCCAATTCGCTAAAAGCTTCTACAATTGCTTTTGAGCGCGCCTTATCATCAGCCGCTTCATTAAGTTTTTCGTACAAATGCAAGGCTACAGCACTCATAAAATGACCTCCCATCCCGTTCAAATTTGGCGAAGTATAGCATTATTTAACCACAGAGTTTCCTTGTACAAAACGTAGGGTTTGCAATCATACAAAGCCAGCGTTGAACGCACAAAAGTCTCACAAAAAAACTCTGCGAGACTCTGCGCATAACTCAGCGTTACTCTGCGGTTAAAAAACGCCGCTTAAAAAATCCCGGCCGGTTTTATTTAACCGCAGAGTCGCACAAAGTTAAGCGCAGAGTAGCGCAGAGCTTCCTTGTACAAAGCGCCAAGTGTGCAATCATACAAAGCCAGCGTTGAACGC
>JAUXXQ010000230.1 GCA_030684815.1 Methylobacter sp.
TGATACGTTCTGGTGGCATTATGAGCTGGGCAATGTCAAAGAACGGCCCTTTTCAGAGATATGGTTGGATACCAGTGACCCCTTAATGGCGGGACTTAAGCAACAGCCCAGGCCGCTCGAAGGGCGCTGTGCAAGTTGCCATTATCAAGCCATTTGCAACGGCAACACCCGCGTCCGTGCGGCGCAAACCACCGGTAATTTTTGGGCCGAAGACCCAGGTTGTTATTTGACGGATAGTGAAATAGCTTAGGATGCCCACTTTACTCACGCAAATAGTGAATGTTACTATGTGGCTACATTGTAGGAGTAATATTATGCCAAACACACTTTCACAACCCCTTAAAATTGCCGAAATACGCTCGCGTATAGAACCCGATTTAAAAGAAAATGCCACGCGAATTTTAGCGGCTTGCGGCCTTAACGTATCAGATGCTATTCGTTTATTTTTGCATCAGGTTGTCGCTCAAAACGGCCTACCGTTTGCGGTTAAAGCCCCTAATGCCGTGACACGCGCTGCAATGCAAGAAGCTGATTCAGAACCCTTGCCACACTTTGCCACCGTTCAGGAATTATTTGATGACCTCGAAAAAGTCGGCAAAGAGTAAACGCACTAATCCGCCGAGAAACTTTACCCGCACTAAAGAATTCACCAAAGGGCTTCCCATTTAAAGCGGGACAAAATGCCGAAGTAGACCTTCCAGGTTTTTAAAACCTGGAAGGTCTGTCCCGTGTTAAGTTGATAGCCCACCAAAGATTGGAAACGCATCAGTCATAGCGGGCGATATGATATGAATCGGCTTAAAAAAGTCATGCTGTTACTGATTGAAAATGCTGAGCCACTGCCTGAGCAATGGCTAGATCACCCGCTTACAGGACAATGGTCTAAGCACAGAGAAGTGCCACATTGGCGGCGACTTTTTGTTGATTTACAAATTAGAAAAAAGCAGTACCGATGAACAGATAATATTTGTACGCGCTGGAACGCACGCTGAATTGTTCGAATGAAAGTACAGGGAAGTACAGAATTCGTAACCTGCTCATTAATAAGGCAATTTGTTTTTTAAATCCAAAGTAGCTCACTTGAGGCCAACCCATTTTAGTCCACACTTGGCTTGACACAAAAATCACCGTCACATTGATTAACCTCAACAGTAATATGCGACAACTTATTCACGCAACCAAAGCCGTCGAGTTCTTTTAACAGCTCTTTGTAATAGTCCGGCGTTTTAGGATGATGCGACACCACGGCGATAATCAGCGCAAAATGCCCCGGCCCCACCCGCCAAATATGCAGGTCGGAAATGCGGTTATCAGCATCGCTTTCGATTTTTTCTTTAATCGCCAATTTGTATTTCAACGCGATGCTTTCATCCAGCAGAACCGGACTGGTCTCTTTCAGCAAAGCATACGACCATTGCGTGATAATCAACGCACCGACCATGCCCATGACGGGATCCATCCAATGCCAGCCGTAATATTTACCTAACCCCAACGCCACAATCGCCAGCACCGAGGTCAGCGCATCGGCAAGCACATGCAAATAAGCCGCCTTAAGGTTGTGGTCATGGTGATGATGTCCGGCGTGATCGTGGCCGTGATGCCCCTTGAGCAATAGCGCACAAATCAAGTTAATGAACAAGCCGAAAGCGGCAATGGCAATGGCTTCATCAAAATGAATAATGTGCGGATGCAAAATGCGCTGCCCCGACTCGACCAACATGATCAACGCGACCACGCCCAGCACGATGGAGCTGGTATAACCGCCCAATACGCCGACTTTGGCCGGGCTAAAGGCAAAAGTCTGGTCATGCGCATGAACGCGGGAATAACGGTAGGCAATCAGCGTAATGATGAAGGCGGCAACATGTGTGCCCATGTGCCAGCCGTCAGCCAGCAGCGCCATTGAGCCAAATACGGTGCCGGCGGCTATTTCCAACAGCATGGTGAAAAAAGTGAGCACCAGAACCAGCCTGGTTCGCCGCTCGCCTTTTTTGTTGATGGCTGAAAAATTGTGCTCGTGTTTTAGAAGGCTGAGTGTGTGCGTATGCATTCCGAACCTATTTTGCTAATCGTTAAAATCATCTATATGCGCGCTTATAATATAGAAAACGACTGTTTTTGGTAAGGATTGTCTGTTGCCGAAAAAGCGCCGGGCATAAAAAAAGGGTTATCATCGCTGATAACCCTTTTATTTAATGGCGTCCCCAGGGGGGTTCGAACCCCCGTTACCGCCGTGAAAGGGCGGTGTCCTAGGCCACTAGACGATGGGGACTAAAACTGGCTTAGTCCGGCCTGTACTTCACAATCAAACAAAATAATAAAAAAGGCCTATAAAAATAGGCCTTAATATAATGGCGTCCCCAGGGGGGTTCGAACCCCCGTTACCGCCGTGAAAGGGCGGTGTCCTAGGCCACTAGACGATGGGGACTAAAACTGTCTCAAACAAACTTTTTGGTGGAGCCAAGCGGGATCGAACCGCTGACCTCTTGCATGCCATGCAAGCGCTCTCCCAATTGAGCTATGGCCCCGAAGTTGAGAACGGGCATTCTACAGCAAATATGAATTGAGTCCAGCACTAATTTATATTTTTTATATGCAGTATGGCGCGCTTTATTCTGTCCAGGGTTTTTTCCTTGCCCAGCAACGCTAAAGTAATATCAATCGCAGGCGACACTGCTGAGCCGCAAACCGCAACGCGCAAGGGCTGCGCCACTTTGCCCAAGCCCAGCTCCAAAGTTTCGGCCAAATCCAGCACAAGCTGATGCAAGGCCTCGCCATTCCAGTCGCTAATCTCGGCAAATTCATCATGCAGCCGCGCCAACACATCGGCGGCGGCAGGCGTGAAATTCTTTTTTGCCGCTTTTTCATCATAAGCATCAAAATCTTTGTAGAAATACACACTGGCAGCCGCGATTTCGACCAGCGTCTTGCAACGCTCGCGTTGCGCCTTGACTACATCAACCAAACTCGGCCCGTCGCTAGGATCAATGCCCAGTTCACCCATGTGCCAGCTTAAATGGCGCGCCACGTGAGCCGGATCGCCATTCATGATGTAATGATGATTCAGCCATAGCAGTTTTTCGGTGTTGAACGCCGATGCCGACACATTGACATTTTCCAAAGCAAAATGCTCGACCATTTCATCAATGGAAAACACTTCCTGATCGCCATGCGACCAGCCCAGCCGCACCAGATAATTCAACAAGGCTTCTGGCAAATAGCCGTCATCGCGAAATTGCATCACGCTGACTGCACCATGACGCTTGGATAATCTGGCGCCATCAGCCCCTAAGATCATCGGCAAATGCGCGTATTTTGGCAATGGAGCGCCCAGAGCCTTAAGGATATTCATCTGCCGGGGTGTGTTATTGATATGGTCATCACCGCGAATAACATGGCTGACTTGCATATCCATATCGTCAACCACCACGGTCAAATTGTAAGTCGGCGTGCCGTCGCCGCGCGCGATAATCAAATCATCCAGCTCTTTATTGGCAACGACAATATCGCCTTTAATCAAGTCGGGAATGGTGACCGCGCCATCGAGCGGATTTTTAAAGCGGATCACCGCCTCCCGGTCGCCTTTTACCTCGGTCAAATCCCGGCATTTGCCGTTATAACGCGGTTTTTCCTTGTTGGCCATTTGCTCGGTGCGCAACTGCTCCAACTCGTCTTTGCTGCAATAGCAATGATAAGCATCGCCCTGATCCAACAACTGCTGGATAACCGCTTTGTAGCGGTCAAAATGATGGGTTTGATAAAACGGCCCTTCGTCGTATTCCAGCCCCAACCAAGTCATGCCTTCCAAAATGGCGTCGACCGATGCCTGCGTGGATCGCTCCAAATCGGTGTCTTCGATGCGTAAAATAAACTTGCCGCCGTGTTTACGCGCATACAGCCAGGAAAACAAAGCGGTGCGGGCGCCGCCGACATGCAGATAACCCGTAGGACTCGGGGCAAAACGTGTTTTTATGCTCATGTGATAGTCTGTTTTGTTAGTAAAATTTTTGGCGTTCTAGCCATTTTAACACTATTTTCCAGCCGTCAATTTTTCGCTAAAACTCAACCGGTTTCCGGCAGAAAACTGGGCATACTCACTCCGTTAAAGGCCTGGAACGTGCCGCGAACCTGAAACACATGCGTTTCCACATTGCGCGCGCCCCATTGGTAAAGCGTTTTCACCATCTCGCGCTTATCCATTGGCACCACAAACAGCGGCACTGCGCCTCGAAAACGCTCCGTCGCTTGCAACAATAATGCCAATGCGGCCGACTCGTTGCGCGCGACACAAGGGCCCAACATATTCAGCGCAGGATGCTTGATGGAAATCATAAAACCGTCAACAGCCCCGCTACTGCTCTCGAACACCAGCGCCTGCAACACAGCGCGCGGGTTTTCGATGGCATAACGATAATCGCCCTCCCGGCTGACACCGCTGACTTCCATTTCCAGCGTTGCCATCGCCTCAATATCAGCCAAAGCGGCAAGCCGCACCTGATCACGCAGTGGGTAATTGACTTGCAGTCCGGTCAGCGGCACCGGCAGCACCATATCATGATAACCGCCACGCGGAATAAAGCCGGAACGGTTGTACAGCGAAAACGAATCCATGTTTATGGCGCTGCTGACCAGACGCAGGGCTGCATACTGATTGGCCTCGGTAAAACCGACAATATGATCGACCAGTGCCCGCCCTACCCCTTGCCGAAAATAATCGGGATGCACCGACATAATGCCAAGACTGACGTGATGCTCGCGTGGATGAAAAAAACAGGCGCCCATCAGTCTTCCGCTGTTAGCGTCAAACGCGGCAATGCTGCTGCCGGGACTGATGTCGTTATAAATATCAAGGAAAATGCCCGCCTGCTCCTGTGTGCAGCTGAAATAATCGGATGGCCAGCCATGCGCGCCATACCAGGCATTAAAAGAACGGTGCAACATCGACGCGTAAACCTTGCGGTCGTCGCCGGTTAGCGGGCGTAACAACATGCCCCGACTAATCTTTCCGGCCGTATCTGGAAAAAATCGCTTTTACCGGGTTAGCCAGTTTAAACGACTCTTTATCCGGCACTGCGTTCTCTTCCTCATACCTGATTCTCGCTAATAGCGCGGCCTGCTCCTGTTGTTGATAAGCCAGCTGCTTTTGAATGGCAATCTTGTGTTCCTCGGAAATATCCAGCCTGACCAAACGGTTATCGCGGCGCATCAGATAGCTGATCAGCGTATCCAGAAAATCGTCGTCAAGCTGCTCCGGCGTGAAGCTTTTGCTAAAAAATTCCAGATTTTCATGGTTGTTAATCGTCACTTTCAACTGAGACTGTTTATAGTCGACTTCAATTTTAAAACTGACTGGAACTTTTCTCTGTATGCTAAATGCGGCGGTATCAACGCCTGTTATCGCGCTTTGATTTTTCCAGGAGAACGGCAGTCTTCTAGCATGAAGGAAGGCCACTTCCGCTTCAATCAGCGAACGGGATTCCAACGAATAACTGAAACTGCCATCCCCCTCGCAAAGGAAAGTGACGTTAATTTGCATTAAGTGGTCGTAATCGGCAAGACCGCTATAACCGTCGGTATTGATTTTGTAATTCTTTTGTAACAGCTTGCCGAATTGTGGATAACGGGCGCAGTAATCGTTAATCAGAATGGGCTCTTCAAGAAAATTAAGGTGCTTGACGGTTTCATTCAAACAGTCGAAAAAGTATTGCATTTTCGGCAGCAACGCTGTTTTATAAATGCCTTCCAAATTCTGCTGGATAGATTTTTGTTGCAGCTCATCCGCTCTTTTCTGATCGGCTTTTTGCCGCAACTCGTCCAGTATGCTCATTTTTCCTAACCCTCTCAGGCGCACTAAACAGCGGTTAAATAATACAAGCCGCTGCTTAGGCAGATTAATGAAAACAGATAGTTGATGCGTTTTCCCGTACTCAAGCCCAAAACAGCACCAGCCAAACAAATGGCCAGACTCATCAGCATTAAAGCTGATAAATACACCGTAGCACTGGTATCGGCCGGAATTTCTGCGGCATGGACATAGCCGTGGAACAGGGCGAAGAACGAGACCGTCAAAAATAGCGAGGTAGAATGGTATTGCCGATTAAGGCTGACCAACAGGCCAAACGCGACCACCGATAAAGCAATCAACAATTCAACAAACGGGATATGTACTGCAGCCGCATTAAGCGTGGCACCTGCTATCATCAAGGCAAAAAAAGCAAGCGGGAACGCCCACAAGGCCTTGCCGCCCTGCTTGACTGCAATCAGGCCAACCGCCAGCAGCACCAGCAAATGATCGATACCGGTTAAAGGATGCAACAAGCCGCTGATCAGGCTGTGATCGATAGAGTCACCGGTATGTGCATAAAGCGAAGGCGATACGAGACATAAGGCGATAATCAACTGGTTTTTAATACGCATAAATGAGTCCTGTTTAAAGTTGTCGGTCGGCGAACAATAGCCAGAAAAATGCTGTCTATTGCAGTTATAAAAAAGGCTTCAGTCTATTAACTGGCCTGGGTGCTGTCAACGCTTTATCGGGCAATCGCTTTAATTGCATTGGCCAACAGCGTATCAAGCTGAATACAAGCGCTCGGATGGGCAATACTGTCGGTACTCCAAACCGCTTTAACCCCGGAATTAAGAATATGCGTGTAAGCATCGCCGCAAAACAAGGCATGGGTGACCACCGCATAAACATTATCGCAGTCTGCCGCTTGCAATAAACCGGCGGCTTTGGCCAGCGTTCTGCCGGTACTGGCCATATCATCTATGATTACCACCGGGATACCTGCAAAATTTTTATCCGGCAACACCATGTCAACCTGGGTGTCGCCACGCCGGACTTTATCGGCAATCGCGTAATCGAAACCAATGTTGCCCGCGATAGCGCTAACCCATTGCTCCGACTCACTGTCCGGCCCTAACAGCAGCGCATGGCTGAATTGCTGCTGCAAAAACAAGCCGATTTCATTGGCGGCAGTCAGGCTGATTGCGTTTTTGATCGGAATCGCCTGCGTCAATAAGGAGATACGGTGCAAATGCGGATCGACGGTCAGCACATCATCAAACAAATCGGCCAGCAATTTGCCGACAATACGTTGGCTGACCGCCTCGCCGGGCTGATTGGCAATATCCTGACGCATATAGCTTAAATACGGCGTGACCAAAGTCAGACGCTTAGCGCCTAATTCCCGTGCAGTCGTGGCGCACAGCAGCAATTCGATTAACTTGTCGTTGGGCTGATTAAGGCTGCGACAAATAATCAAATGTTCCGGCAGCGACGGCGGCAAACGTATCAGGCTTTCGCCATCGGGAAAATGATGCAGCACCACCTCGGCCAGCGGCACATCAAGCCGCATAGCCAGACGTTGCGCCTGTGGCAAATAATCGGGAAAGGCAAGTATCATCATCGGAGGAATAGTCCTAGGCGAAAGCGCGCGTTGTGACAACGGTTAAAAAGCAATCAACGATTTGATAATCTGCTCTTCACTGCCTAAAGTGTAGCCATTATCTTGGCTGGCCGCTTCCTGGGCGAATTTAAAATCGGCAGGAAACTCGGCATAAATACGGTATAAAACATCGCCTTGTTGCACCGGACTGCCCAGTTTTTTTAACAAATCGACCCCCGCTTTTTTCATCATCGGCGCACCGGCAAGCCTTGCGATTTTCGCCATTTGAAAGTTGTCGATACTGGTGACAACACCCTCGCCATCGGCAACAATCTCATGGCACAGTTTGCCCGGATGCAGGTCGATCGGCTTTGCCCCCTGCGCCTGAATCAACGCATTCATTTTAGCCACCGCCCTGCCCGACTCCAGTATGTCACGGGCAATGGCATAGCCTTGGCCGCCGCGCACATCGGGGTCGAATTCGATAATCCTGCCTGCCAGCTGCAACGATTTTTGCCGCAAATCAGCGGGCGCATCCGGGTCGTTTTGCAACACCTGCATCACGTCCCGCGCCTCCAAAATCGGCCCAATGCCACGGCCTATCGGCTGGCGGCCATCAGTAATCATCACTTCCAGATGGATATTGAGCCGGTCGCCGACAAATTCAAACAGCTTGCGCAAAGCCAGCGCCTGACGCATGTGCCGCACTTTAGCGGTAGGCCCGACCGGAATATCGATAATCAAATGGGTGGAACCTGCGGCCAGTTTTTTGGACAAGATCGACGCCACCATTTGCCCCTGCGAATCAATGCCCAACGGGCGTTCAACAGAAATCAGCATATCATCAACCGGCGCCAGTTTGGCCGTGCCGCCCCAAGCCAAACAGCCGCGTTCCTGACGCACAATGGCGTGTAATTGCTCCGGCGACAGATTGACTTCGGCCAGCATTTCCATGGTATCGGCAGTCCCGGCAGGCGAAGTGATGGCGCGGCTGGAGGTTTTCGGTATCAACATGCCGTGCGCGGCAACGATAGGCACCACCAGCATAGACGTGCGGTTGCCGGGAATGCCGCCGATGCAATGTTTATCGGCGACCAGCGATTCATGCCAGTTCATGGTGTCGCCCGATTGCAGCATGGCGCGGGTCAAAAAAAACAGCTCGTCCCGGTCGAGACTGTTTTGCCCGGTGGCCACCAAAAAAGCCGCCATTTCCATTTTTGAATAACGGGCTTCGGCAATGTCATGGGTGATATTGCTAAAATCCTCCTGACTGAGGCGCTCGCCGTTGATTTTGCGGCGCACCGCATCCATCGACTTGGGCGCTTCCGCATGGTTGACCGTCACCAGACAGCCCTCGGCCACATTGAGCTGTTTAAAGGCCTGCTCGGACAAGCCCAATTCTCCGGGTTGTACAATGGAATTGTCATCAACCACATTAAGCACCGCCAGCACCTTGGAACCGTTGGTGCTGACTTCGATTTTGGACAGCGCCTGAAAGCCCTCCGCACGGTAAACGCCGCACTCACGGTTCAGATAGGCAACATTTTCATGATAGGTATCAATAGCGATACGGCGAATTTGCAGATTGTCATTACTCATAGGTTAAAATAGTCGACAGCTAACGGGCCAGTGATAATGCAGTTTGATCGTCCTGTTGTCAATCATAGCGAGCCTGACAAAAACAGTGATTTTTCATTATCACCACGAAGGGCGCGAAGATCACGAAGAATGGGAATTTGTACGGCAATTCTCATTTCGCAGACGACAAAACAGGTGATGCCGAATTATTAATCCCAATCCGGAAATAGCCTAAGTAGTCTCTGTGCTCAAGCTATAATGCTTAAAACGGATCTTATCGCGCCCTTGATCCAATAACTTTTTCGGTTGGGGTTCTTGTCGTATTTAACGGCATAGATGTCACCTTGATAAACAAATAGCTTTAATTAACAACGGTTAGCCAATTAGTGTGGGCACATGCTGTTCGTGCCCACGCGGAACGATGCGATAAATTAAACGGTGGGCAAAAAAACTACCCAGGCTTAAGTTGCCGTTATGGAGAGAGCCGACAGCGTTCTCTGGTAGCGGCTTTGAGTATAAACTAAAAGCGTCGCACTAAAGAGATGGGTTTTTTCGCTCATCTGGATAAATAAAATCTCTCGGAGAAAAAGATGACTGATGATGAATTAAAGGCATTAGTTGCGAGTCTTGCTGTTGACAGTAAAAACTTGCATGAGGCGCAAAAGGCAACTGATGAACAAATGAAGGCAACTGATGAGAAAATTGCCAGCTTAGCTGTTGCACAACAAGAAACTACGCGCAAACTTGATAAACTCGGTGAGTTATATGGCAACGTAGGGCAAAACCAAGGTGATGTGGCGGAAGAATTCTTTTTAAACAGCCTACTAAAAGATAATCATCTGGGCAGTATCCACTTTGACGATGTGGTAAAAAACATGGAAAAGCATCGTGGTCAAATCCAGGAAGAATATGATTTAGTGATGACTAATGGCGATGCCATCGGCATTGTTGAGGTCAAATACAAAGCCTATGAAAACGATCTGGACAAACTGGATCGCAAGATGAAAAACTTTAAAAAGCTGTTTCCGATTTACCAAAACTACAAGCAATACGGCGCCATTGCGTCGTTTCAGATCAATGATAAAGCCAAAAAAGAAGCGTTAAGACGGGGTTATTTTGTGTTGCAACGCAGCGGCGACCTGGTTCACACGGAGAGCGGCGATCATTTGACGGTGTTGTAGTTGGGTAGATGCGCAAGGCACGGGGTCAGAGCCGTAGCAAACCGCCACACACGCACCACGCCGATGACATCCTGCCGAAGTTGTGGAGGATTGCCTACGGCGAATCCACCTTACAGCGTTTAGTTATACTCAAAACCGCTACCAGAGGACGCTGTCGGCTCTCTCCATGACGGCAACTTAAGTTTTAAAAGGCTTCAAATTCACTTTCAGCGATAACCAAGCAACAAGTGTGAGGTCTTGAATAACCAATTAAAAAGTATAAAACAACCGTCGGACTGACGGGGTTAGTCTGTGAAGTGAACGGTGCAGTAATGCTGTCAGCAGCAGAAATCAGTGGGCAG
>JAUXXQ010000001.1 GCA_030684815.1 Methylobacter sp.
CAATTTCTCTGCTGTCGCGGGCAGATCCTATCGTGCCAGTGCATCCTGTAATCTGGCCCATAAACGAAATTTCAGTATCTCAGAAAATTTGCTCAACGTCAAAATCAAAAGAGGCGGAAAAACGCCTCCTTTCGATGTGGCGCAGCGGCGTGGAACTGTGTAAGCTGGAAACTACAGGACAGAAATAGGACAGCTATAGGACAACTATAGGACAGAAATAGGACAACTATAGGACAACTATAGGACAACCCATGAAAAAAGATCAAAAAGCTCAATTTATTAAAATTTTAGAGGCACTGAGTCAGAATACGGGTACCAAGAGCGCATCGACAATCATCCAGGCGCTTCATGACCAAATAGAAATATCGCTAACATCAGGTGTGAAGCGAAAAATCATACTAGACGCTATAAACCAGGAGTTTAACCGAAGCATAACCCTAGAAAACTTTGATAAAACACTATATCGCATACGAAGAGATATAAAAAAAAATAATATTAATCCAATTTCAACGATCACAAATAATTCTAGTAATATGGTCCCATATTACAACAATAAAACCAATTGCCCAGTAGCGACTCCGGCAGTAAATAATCTTGTTGAAATAGAGAGTGAGGATGACCGGAAAGATGAGCCACAAACATCTGAACTCGAATTTAGGGAAAATGTCAAAAAGCAACCAGATATCCAAGCAATAAACAAATTTTGCCAGGAATATAAAGAGAAAAAAAGATTAGAGAAAATCCAGGAAAAAGAACAAAAAATGATCATATAAAATTCAAACCTATTTAAAAAACCATCTAAGGATAATAATATGAAAATTGTTGTAATTAACTTTTCCGGCAATGTCGGTAAATCAACCATCGCTGCGCATCTTTTAAAACCGCGACTGAATGATGCGAAAATATTCAGTATTGAAACACTAAATACTGACTCATCTAAAGATGGCGTAGACGTGGAAAACTATAAAGGCAAGCAATTTAATACGCTCATGGAGGAGATTATTCTGGAACGCGATTGTATTATCGATGTCGGCGCCTCAAATGCGGAAGATTTTTGCCAGTTAATGCGGCAACACAAAGGATCATCAAAAAAATTCGACTGTTTTGTTGTTCCGGCAGTCATAGAGAAAAAGCAGATTTATGACACACTCAAGACCATCGACACCTTGGCTGAGATGGGGGTTCCTAAAAAAAGGATCAAGGTGATTTT
>JAUXXQ010000005.1 GCA_030684815.1 Methylobacter sp.
AGATAAGTGGCTCTCGTTAATAGATTGTCGCTCGGCTTGGCCAAAATACGCTGCTGTTGTCATCTCGGTTTTTTGTAGGGTTGGAATAGGTGCTTATTTTACTCATTTTTTTTGGTATCTTGGTTTGCGGAAAAGGCCTAATTGTCTGTTGTTACATACTCAGTATCGGGTGCGTAGACGCAAATCCTCAATTGCGCGAATAAACAATAGACGAGCAGTGTGCATGCCTTGATGTGAAGAACATCGGAAAGCCGTGTGCGGGAAAATTGCATGCACGGTTTGATGAGGGAGGGCAGGTGTGAACCTGCTCTCTACTCTACCTTGCATTGTGCATTTCTTTAAAGCAATTTGATTGTGCAAAATTCAAGACCTGATACTTTATTTCGTTTCTTTCATAAAATCAAATGGTCAACGTAGCTCAAAATGAAAAAATGCACAATGCAAGACCTGACCTTGTCTTTGACCTTGTCTTTTTGAAGATTAGTCCATTGCGGTATATTCGTTTTTAAGGTACGCGCAACGTACCCTACCGGGCTATTTTGCACCGGCCATGAGTTGCTGCCATTCTGGTTTGGAGCAATACCAAAAACTATTAGCGCTTTCAATATTACAATTCCCCTTGTTATTACATGGATCTTCCCAGTAATCTAGCCCTAAATTAACTACTCCCGTTTTACTGTAAAAACGTGCAACTTTAGAAACCATAAATCCCTTACTAGTCAGGGGTTGCAGCGATTGCAAAAGTATACGGTTTCTAGCTCAGATGGGAGTAACGCTGTTCCTTCAATCTTAATTTGAGCTTTAACATAATACTTAGCACCTGAAGAAATTGGGTAATGATATCTGGGTTTATCTTCTTTTTCAGTTTTTTCTCCAAGATCTATATAGTTCCACAAGTGATAAATATATCCAGGTTAGATTGTTATTTCAATATTACCATCCGAGTTAATTTTATAGTCTGTTTCATTAAGATTGGTTCCTTTACATTTTTCTCCGTTACTACACCATGAGTCTTTCACCCTGTACTCTGAAAATGGGAGTTTATACCCCCATACTTTAGCATCGCAGCCTGAGCAAATTAACTCATTAAACAATAATTTGTGAAAACCATCTTTTATTTTCCATAGTTCAAGCGAATTAATAACGACTTTACCTGAAACTTGAGAACCTTTTTTTGAAATGATTGTTAGCCAAGCTGAAGTTTCCCAGTTTTTAGGGGGGTATCCGGGCATGTAGGGGTATATTTTATGGGGTTTGCTACATTTGGCGCAAACCCCATCAAAAATAGCCGCAACCCAATAGATACAGCAACTATACTTTTCAATTTCTGGGAAACTTCAGTTAGCCAAGGAATTGCGCTATTAAATGGGCTCTTCCGTATTTCGCGGGGTACCCAGGCTTGTTATGCCAATTGCCAGGCCTGGGTGGGCAAGGCTTCGCCAAACCAGACTACGCCTGGACGAATAACGCCATCGCAGTGCGGACAGCGCGGCGGAGTGATGCGGCTATTTAAATCAATGGGCTGATCCGGTAAAGGTTCGTCGGGCAAGGTGTAGGTTTCTGCACAGACCCAACAACGCGGTTGATGCAAGCTGCCGTGTAAATGCAGAACATCGTGGCTGCCTGCGCGCTCATGCAAGTCGTCGACGTTTTGAGTAACCAAGGTGAGTTTAGGCACTTGCCTGGCCAGTTGCGCGATAGTGAAGTGGGCGGGATTGGGCTGGCTTTGCATCACGCGGATGCGGCGGCCTTCATACCAGCCCCACACTAAGGCCGGATCGGCGAGAAAACCGAATTCACTGGCTAAAGTTTCAGCGTCGTAATTTTTCCACAAGCCGGTTAAGGCATCGCGAAAAGTCGGGATGCCGGATTCAGAGGACACGCCAGCACCGGTAAAGATGACCAGATGTTGACTGCTTTGGAGTTTTTCGATGAGGGCTTTGGGGATCATTTAGGGGTTCCTTGAGTAGGTGGTTTTTAAAATAGGACACGAAAATCATTTGATAGCGTGCAACCATTGCACTAAAATGCGCTCATGCCTGTATTCAACGTTTTTCACAATCTCGGCTCAGGATTAATGCGAATGACCATCCGCCGCCCCATTTTCATGTCCTTTTGAATGATGGCCGCGAGGCGTGGGTCAGCATCGCCGCATTAAAAATCATTCATGGTAGGGTCAGCGAGCGCGAAATTGCCGAAGAGCTTGCTTGGGCTAAAATCAATCGCGCTATGCTGGCCGCCAAATTTGAGGAGCTACAATCATGAGTAAAGAACATTTTCGTCTCACCGCTGTTGAAGCGCTGGATGAATTTAGGTTGTATCTGACTTATGCCGACGGCCAAACTTTTATAGTTGATCTGAGCGCTCTCATTAGCTCCTCGGCTTTTTTGGCGCCGTTAAAAGAGAGGTCGCTGTTTACCCAGGCCAAGGTCGGTTTCGGCGGTCACTCCGTTGACTGGATTGAAGATGAGCTTGATCTCGGTTCGGACAATTTACGCCATCTCGGCGTCGAGCAATCTGGCGGCATTGGTCATGAGCGAATCTGGACTTGGTTGCATGAAACCGGACTCACGCTGGAACAAGCCGCCGAAGAGCTGGGCATTTCCCGCCGGATGCTGATTTATTATCGTGATGGTGAAAAATCTATCCCCCGCACTATTTGGCTTGCCTGTTTGGGCTGGCAAGCGATACGACCACAAGGTCGCGATTTGCCTTTACATGCCCCGTCAGCAATGGAGTATGCAGCCCTGCATTCTTGAGCATCAGCGATGCGCTCAAGTAAAGCCCATCGGTTGCCGTTGTAGCGGTGTTTTTAACGCGCATTTAGCATACAGGGCATCAATCAGCGCGGTGACATCGGTAATGGGTCGAAACCGGTGTTGTCTTTCCAGTACTGCAAAGTCGCCGGGGGTTAGGCCGTCGAGTGTTTGCAGGCGGCGCTGCAAACTGGCATCAGGTTCCGGCAAACCCAGCGCTTGGCAATGGCTTAACAGCAGTTTCCAGGCTTGCTGAGGTTTGAGCGCATCGAATTTCACTTTCAAATCAAAGCGCCGTAATGACGCCGCATCCAAGCCGTCGAGCCGGTTGGTGGAGGCAATAAATACGCCGTTGTAGGCTTCCATACGGGTGAGCATTTCGTTGACGCCGGTGATTTCCCACGAGTGCTGGCTGCTGTTGCGGTCTTGCAAGAAGCTATCGACTTCATCAATCAGCAATACGGCGTTGTCTTGTTCGGCTTCTTTAAAAATGCGGGCAATGTTTTTTTCGGTGCCACCGACCCACATGCTCAACAAATCCGAACCCCGTTTAACATGCAGCGGTTTGTCCAGATAGTCGGCCAGCCAGCGTGAATAAGCGCTCTTGCCGGTACCGGGCGGGCCAAACAAACATAAGCGGGCACTGCCGTGTTGTTGAATGCCTTGGGCGATTTGCGTTAAGTCGGCATCGCAGTTGAGCAGTTCGGGATCGTAAAAATCCGGTAAGCGTACAGCGTTGTCGCTATTAAGGCCGGGATGGCCTTGAGCCTGCAAGGTTTTGTCCATCATCTGTTGCAAGGCGGTGGATAGGCGTTCCGGCGGAAACTGACCCTGTAATGAGCCAATCACTTGGGCGGCACGGGTGACCACGGCAGGCGCCAGATCTTCGCAGGCGGCCAGGCGTTTGATGGCCTGATCGTTCAGCACTTCACTGCAACTTGCGCGGATAATCCGCTCACGTTGGACTTTGGGCGGCACCGGCAATTCAATCACCCAATCAAAGCGACGGATAAAAGCCGGATCGACGCTGTTGATGCTGTTACCCAGCCAGAATGTCGGTACCGGGTTGCCTTCTAATAGCCGATTCATCCAGGCTTTACGGGTTTGCGCAGTGCTTTTGCCGCCAAACAAGCCATCGCCGTCATTAAACACGTCTTCGACTTCATCAAACAACATCAACGCCGGACTGTGCTGAAAAAACACTTGTGCGGCACGAAAGGCACGCAAGCGTTGTACGCCATTAACCGGATCGCCGTCATCGTCTTCACTGGCAATTTCGTACAAAGGACAATCCATTAACGCGGCCAAGACCCGGGTCAGCTGGGTTTTTCCGGTGCCGGGCGTGCCGTAAAAAAACACGTTAATGCCTTTTTTGCCACTGTTTAACGCTTGCTGCAAATAAGGCAGCAGAAAATCTAGTTGTTCATCGAGGTGGGGATAGTCGGCCAGACTCAACACCGGCGCCAGACTGGGTACAATCATGTCACGCAACCAATCAACCGGGGAGCCGGTTTCGGTCATCAAGCGGTTGGCAAAGTTGTTCGACAGCAAATCCAGCTTATGACCTAATTCGCCGCGATGCTCGCGCACCACCATCAATGAGGTCTGCGACAACATTGAACGGCTGCTCAAGGCCTCACGGATTTCAGCTTGCGGGAAGCCGAGCAGCACCGACAGGACATGATACAGCTTGAGTGTATTCATTTCCCGACCCAGCCAATCGCAAGCGTCATCAAGCAGGCGATCGGTACGGATAATAATCGCAAACGCCAAAATGTGCGCCTCTGCTGGGGACAAGCCGATCTGCGCCGCCAATTGCCTAATATTGTCGGCCAAGGGTTGCGGCAATACGGCGTAGTCCGCGTTGTGAGTGGCTTGCGTGTAACGCTGCTTGATTTGTCTTAGTGCCTGTTTAGGGTCAAAAGGGGGCGTGTCATCATTCTTGTCCTCGTCAGTCTGCATATCGAGTGCGATTCTAAGGGTCTTTTCTACAGACTCCTTAAAGGTTTCATTAGTTTCAGCTTTCAAACCCAGTACCTTGGCAATTTCATCATTGTCATAGTCGTTCTTATTAATAAATTTGCGGTGACATTCCAGCGGCACCAATAAACGTAACAGCCACAGCTGTACGATGGGTTCTATATCGGTTCCGTGCTGAAAACCGTTGTCGGGTACTGGTTTTTGCTTCGGTTTTACGTAATTCGAATCTTTTTGTTCGCTATTGACCGGCATATTAGCTTGCTGAAACTGTGCGACAGCGTTTTGCCAGAGTGTCAGCGCGTGGGAATAGGTTTGCGTTAGCATAATGTCTCCTGAGTGGTGGGTAACAAGAAATCTGTACGAATGATGCAGAGAGTGACCGGGAACAGGCTGGTTTTTTTAGATTATTAAAGAGCGATGCCGTCGATTGCCTAGCAGGCTATCTAACGGCATTTATCGGATGTGCAGCATCATAAACTGCTGTTGCGACAGAATAGGACGTTTTTAAATTGCGGGGCTTTTTAAATTTTTGAGGCGCGGTATTCAAGACTGACCCGTTTGATGGGCCTGTATTTTCCCGATTTTTATGAATATCCGTTGCTGGCAAATTTTCATGAATGGCGGGTAAAAAGATGAAGACTATCAACTTAACGCGGGACAGACCTTCCAGGTTTTAAAAACCTGGAAGGTCTACTTTGGCATGCTTGTCCCGCTTTAAATGGGAAGCCAAAAGAATGAACACTGCGAAGAATGAAACTTCGTAATCTGCGCGGCTAGAAATGGGGTTTTGCGGTGATGGTCACCGCAAGGGAACATGGAAAACTTATTTGTTTGCTAAACAATAATTGGAGCCGCTGGAACTGTAGCCTCTGGGGCAACTGGTGCCTTTTTTGGCTATCGCTGCCCGGCTATTGTTGGTAGACGCCAAACAATAATTGCGCCCGCTTGAACTATAGCCACTCGGGCAGCTGTTGCCTATTTTTACCAAGGTAAAGCGCGCATTTTTGTTTGGGCTGCAATAACGATTATTAGCGCTATAGCCGCTAGGGCAGGTGTTATTAAGCCTTTCCAGTGGTTCCGGCAATGGTGCGGCGGTTACGCTGTAACTGATTATCATGGCGACAAACAAAATTGATTTTTTCATACGCGGTTTCTAAAAGCAGATAAGGCGGTGGTCATTTCTCAGGCGCTGAAGGGTACTGGGAATACGACGAATGGGGGCTTGGATTTGGCTAATTAGAAAAGAATTGCAGGGAGGTGTTGTCAATGACCAATATGTCGTTGTTGTTTAATTTGAGCAGTTTGTCATTTAACGGTTCGTTGTTTACGGTGATGATGCCGCTATTTTCCAATACGGAAACAAAATAACCGTCTTTTCTTTTTGAGATGGCAATGACGCCGCTGCCATTATGGCCGAGCCGGGTCATGGCGTTTTTTAGTTGCAGTATTTTGCCGATATTGTTGCCGTTTAGCACTTGTAAATTAGCGCTATGCATTGTGTACAACCCACTTTCAATTTCCCGGTTAAGCGATTTTACGTCTTCGTCAATAGGGCGGGAGATGGGGCCTGCCGATGCGGCTGTATTGAATATGATGTCATGCTTGCCCATGGACAGGGTGTCGTTATTGTTGAGGTTACATGTTTTGACCCTTTCGCCGTTGACGATCAATGGGAATTCATCATTGAGCTGCTTGATGACGCAGTCATTGTCGCGAATAATGATGGCGGCGTGGGCTGGGGCGACTGCCAGGCTGTCAATGGTCAAGTCGTTAGTTTCATCGCGTCCGATATGGACAATACCGTTTTCAAATATATGAGAATGGATTGCCTTATCTTTAAAAAAAACAGTGAGTTTTGCCATTGAAGTGGTAATGCGTCTGTAAATAGTTTTTGATTATAGACGGTATTATTTTAGTTATTCAAGAAATTCGATTTTTTTGCGGATAAGCCCTTTTCTTTTGTGATGGGGGCTTATTGCCCCGGCATAAATTTGACTAATTTAACGCTTTTTTCATCGCGTTTTATGATTTCCAGAATATATCCGTGCAACTTAATGCTGGTGCCGGTTTCCGGTATGGTTTCCATGAATTCGATGATCAGGCCGTTGAGTGTCTTTGGCCCCTCCGTCGGCAGCGACCATTGGTTGATGCGGTTGAGCTCCCTGATGGTGATGTTGGCATCGACCAGATAACTGCCGTCAGTTTGCGCCCTGACGGCGTCGTCATCGGTAATCAATTCGCCCACTATTTCTTGTAATAAATCATCGAGTGTCACCAACCCTTGCACATCGCCATATTCATCGACAACTAAGCCGATGCGGTTTTTTTCATGCTTAAAACGCTGCATTTGGTTATGCACGGGAGTGCTTTCGGGAATAAAGATGGGCTTGTCCAAGCAGTTGATGATGGTTTGTTTATCAAAATCAGGTAAGTTAATCAGTGACAGCACTTTCCTTAAATGCAGAAAGCCTATAATCCGATCGATGCTAGTTTTATAGACAGGTAAGCGGGTATGCGGGCTGGTTTTAATCCGGCTGATGATGTCTTCAATCGATGACTCAAGGTCGATGCCAATGACTTCATTACGGGGCGTCATGATGTCTTCAACGGTGGCCGATTCGAGGTCGAGTATGCCTATCAGCATTTTTTGGTAGCGGGGCGGCATGAGGCTTTCTGCATCGCTGATGATGCTTTTGAGTTCATCTTTATTGAGGCTCTCGGGGCGGTTTTTTTTGACGTCGATGCCGATGATGCGCAGCAACAGGCTGACAAATAAATTGACGGACCAAACGATGGGATAAAATATTTTTAATAACGGGGTGTAGAGCCAAGCCGCCGGAAAAGCCATGAGCTCGGGTTTGACGGCGGCAATGGTCTTAGGGGTCACCTCGGAGAAGATCAGCATTATAATGGTCAAAATTCCGGCGGCGATCGGTACCGCAGATTCTTCGCCTGCGAAGAGTTTAATGGCAATGAGGGTGGCTATCGAGGAGGCGAAATTGTTGACAAAATTATTGCATAGCAAAATCAGACCCAGTAAGCGGTCGGGGCGTTGCAGCAAACGTTGCGCTTTGATTGCGCCGGAATGTTTTAGCTTGACCAGATGCCTTAACCGATAACGGTTTAGCGTCATCAAGGCGGTTTCCGTGCCGGAAAAAAAGGCTGAAAGGACAAGCATGGCGGCCAGTATGCCAAATAGCATACTAAGGGGAATGTCGTTCAAAGAATGTGTACTCTAGGGTAATGAAAACGCCTCTAGTGTCTATGATGAGAAAATTTTGTCAAGCCTGGATGTGCACGGCGGGTTGGTTTATTTGTCTGAATTACATTAAAAAAATGCTGGAATTTTATGAAATAAAAAGAATTTTTATAGGGTATTTGCTCGATAGTTCACTTTGCCGAATGGCTTAATGCGTAAAATGAACTACTTTTAAGGTCGGGCAAGATGATGTGCCGCGGCTATTTTGCGGAAGGTTGGGCTGATTAATTAGCCTGTTAATGTGACTGAAGAGTGAAAAATATGGCGTTGCCGCGTATTTTGTTGATTGACGACAATAAAACAAGAATCCAACAGCTGGAGGCGATTTTCCTGTTTATGGAATACGCAATAGAAACCGCCGGTTCAGCGGATTACACGGCTTGCTTTAGCGAAACGGAGCAGCCGTTGCGTGCCGTTTTTGTCGGTGACGGCCTTGATAAACAAGCGACTACGCTTAGTCAAATTGTGCTGCAGGCGAATAAAGTCCCTGTTATCTTGTTGATCGATAACGGTACGGCACTCCAGGTTTCGTCTATGGTGGCGAATAGCGTTTCCCAGGTGCTGGAATGGCCGACGACTTATAGGGTGTTGAAGCCGGTACTCGATAAGTTGGCGGTGTCGGATAGGCCGTTTACGGTGCGCGAAGGTTCTGAGCGCAGCTCATTGCCTTTGATTGACCGGTTAAAAGGCAAGAGCCGGGCGATTGTCGGTATCCGCAAGTTGATCGGCCAAGTGGCAGAGTCGGATGCTACGGTTTTGATTTTGGGCGAGTCGGGCACGGGCAAGGAAGTGGTTGCCCGTGCTTTGCATGATGCGTCTTTGCGTAAAGACAAGCCGTTTGTGCCGATTAATTGCGGCGCGATTCCAGGCGAGTTGCTGGAAAGCGAGCTGTTCGGCCACGAGAAGGGGGCGTTTACCGGGGCTTTAAGTACCCGGCAAGGCCGTTTTGAAATGGCGGAAGGCGGCACGTTGTTTCTGGATGAGATTGGCGATATGCCGTTGGCTATGCAGGTCAAGTTATTGCGCGTATTGCAGGAGCGCACTTTTGAGCGCGTGGGCAGTAATAAAACTATTCATTGCGATGTGCGGGTTATTGCGGCAACGCACCGGTATCTTGAAAATGAAATTAAGGAAAACCGGTTTCGGGAAGACCTGTTTTACCGCTTAAATGTGTTCCCTATCGAAATACCGGCGCTGAAAGACCGGTCTGAAGATATTCCCCTGTTGGTCAACGATCTTGTCGCACGTTTGGAGGTGTCCAACCGGGGGTCGGTGCGCTTGACCAACGCCGCCTTGTCTATGTTAATGCAGCATGAATGGCCGGGGAATGTCAGGGAGTTGGCAAACCTGATTGAGCGCTTGGCTATCATTAACCCGAATGGTTTGGTCGATGCGGCGGATTTGCCGGAGAAGTTCCAACAATATCAGGCTGTCGAGGACGCCGTTTATGATTTAACGCCCGATGATGGCGAAACCGATAATATAGGGGCGGATAGCGAGGCAGATAATATCGAGGACGGCGAGTTAACCGAGCAGATTGATGTTATCAGAACGTTTCATGGCACATCGTCTCTGGCGCAGTTGCCCGAGCAGGGCATAGATCTGAAGGAATATTTGAATGTCCTGGAGGTTGATTTGATCCGCCAGGCGTTGGACGAATGCAGTGGGGTGGTGGCCCATGCCGCCAAACGCCTGAATATGCGGCGGACAACGTTGGTCGAGAAATTACGCAAATATGATTTGCAGCGCTAAACAACGCCAATTTATTGGCGTTGTTGTTTTTAACTTATTGAATAAACTGGCTTTGATGCTTGGTCTGATTTTTGCTTATTTGAATGGATGGCTTTCATCTGTAAAAACAAGGGCGATCAGACATGAATATTCATTACACTCAAAAAAAACAGAAGACCGAACAGCTCACCGATGCGTTCCGTATTTTTAACCAGCTATCACAAAATTTATCCGATTCTTACCAAGGGCTCGAAGAGCAGGTTGCCAAGCTGCATGGCGAGCTTGCCTTTGCCCATAGCGAGCGCCTTAAAACCCTGGAGGAAAAGGAGAGGCTGGCCAGCCGTTTGGAAAAGATATTGGCGGCGCTGCCGGCGGGTGTCATTGTGTTGGATGCGGTGGGGAGGGTTCTCGATTGCAACGCGGTGGCGGCGGATTTTTTAGGTGAGCCGCTGATTGGCCAAGATTGGCTCGGTGTTGTTGCGCGCAGCCTGATTCCGGTCGCCGGCAACCCGCATGAGCACCAATTGCGCAATGGTAAGCGGGTGAACATGACGGTGAGCCGGGATGTTGCCTGCGCCGATTCCGGGCAAGTTATTTTGTTGTCGGATGTCAGCGAAATGCGCAATTTGCAGGATATGCTGAATCAGCAGAAACAATTGTCGGCGATGGGGGAAATGGTCGCAAGTATGGCGCACCAAGTCAGGACACCGTTGGCGACAGCCATCCTTTACGCTTCGCAAATGAGCGGGCCGGCGCTGGATAACGAAAAACGGCAGCGGTTTTCACAAAAAATTCTCGAACGTCTCCAATATTTGGAAAGGCAGGTCAACGATATGTTGATTTTTGCCAAAGACGGGCGCTTGGCGATGGAAACTTTTTCTTTGGCTGAGCTGCTAAATCATCTCAAGGAGGCGGTAAAAGACTATACCGGCAGCGGCGGCATTGATTTGCAGGTTGTCAATGAGGTGCAACATGACGCCATGCTGGGCAATGAAAATGCCCTGCGCGGCGCGTTGCTTAATTTGTTGAATAATGCGGTTGAAGCGGTCGGCCCGTCCGGCTGCATACATATTGCGGTGGCTCAGCTGGATGATTGCCGGTTGGGCATGGTGATTAAGGACAATGGTCCGGGCATTGCCCAAGAGCTGTGCCAACGGATTTTTGAGCCGTTTTTCACCACTAAGGCACACGGTATCGGTTTGGGTTTGGCTGTCGTCGACAGTGTGGTGAAGGCGCATGGCGGGCGTGTCGATGTTGAGTCGGCGGTCGGCTTAGGGACTGCCTTTTCGCTGGTTTTGCCCTGTATCAATCAGTCATTTAAAGTGTTGCCGGGCGGTTTTTCACATAAGGCTATCCTGCCCGATGTCCGTCGGGCCAATGCAAGTCTGTCCCGGACAGGTTTGTCCGGTAAATGTCGCCATGAAAATTATGATCAGGGAGTGCGGGGCCATGAAACAGTATGATGTGTTGGTGGTGGAGGACGACCTGTCTTTATGCGAGGCGCTTTGCGACACGCTGGAGATAGGCGGCTATCGGGTGATTTCAGCGCGTAATGGCACTGAAGCCTTAATGAGGCTGGAGCAGAGCCAGTTTAAACTGGTTGTTAGCGATGTGCAGATGCCGGTCATGGATGGTTTTCAGTTATTGAAAAATATACAGTATAAATATGCCGCCACGCCGGTGCTGTTGATGACCGCTTTCGGCACTATCCCGAAAGCGGTTGAAGCGATGCAGGCGGGGGCTGCCGATTATTTGATCAAACCTTTTGACGCCGAGGCTTTGGTCAATAAGGTGGCTGATTATGTGGTCGCCCATCCTGTCGCGGCGAATGTTGCCGATAATCGGGCGGTGGTGCAGGACGAAAGCATGAAAAGGTTGTATGCGTTGGCCGCTAAGGTCGCTAAAACCGAGGTGACGGTGCTGTTGCAGGGTGAAAGCGGGACGGGCAAGGAAGTGGTTGCGCAATTTATCCATCAGAATTCTACGCATTGCCAGGGGTCTTTTGTCGCGGTCAATTGCGCGGCCATTCCTGAAAATATGCTGGAAGCAATGTTGTTCGGTTATGAAAAGGGGGCTTACACCGGCGCGGTTCAATCGATGCCGGGGAAGTTTGAACAAGCGCAGGGCGGCACTTTGTTGCTGGATGAAATAGGCGAAATGGACTTGGGTCTGCAGGCGAAATTATTGCGGGTGTTGCAGGAAAAGGAAGTCGAGCGTCTGGGCAGCCATAAGAAAATAAAATTGGATGTCAGAATTTTGGCGGCGACCAATCAGAAGCTAAAAGAGCAGATGGAGCAAGGTCGTTTTCGTGAGGATTTATATTATCGCCTCAGTGTGTTTCCTGTTAATATTCCGCCGTTAAGGAATAGGCCGGGGGATATTTTGCCGCTGGCGCAGGAATTGGTGCAACGGCATGGGGGCGGGGTGGACGGCAATAAATTGCCTGAGTTCGATGCCCGGGCGATGGAAAAAATGCTCGCTTACAGCTGGCCCGGCAATGTCAGGGAGCTGGAAAATGTGGTGCAGCGGGCACTTATTTTGCGTACGGGCAAGGCCATTACTGTTGATGAACTGGTGTTTGATGAGTCGGGTTCGCTGTCGTGGGCGACACCGCAAAACATGACACCTGCCGCAAAAAATGCCGAGATGCACCAAGAGGTTGGCGGTTTGGGCGAAGGTGTGCGCTCGGCTGAAGAGAGTATTATTTTGCAGACCTTACACATGGAAAATGGCAGCCGTAAAATCACCGCCGAAAAGTTGGGGATTAGCCCTAGGACGCTCCGCTATAAAATGGCGAAGATGAAGGAGTCAGGTGTCATTATTTCGTTCTGATAGTTGGCATTAAAAGTGCTTTATGTAATGTACTATTATCAGAAAACGTTAAGGGGAAAATGCCATGAGTGAGATGAATGTCAACCAAGTTTTAGCTCAGATGCAGGCCATGTCATTTGAGGCCGGCAGCACTAAGGAAAGCAGTCGCATCAAAATGGATGAAGGCGGCGGCGGGGGCGCTGATTTTGCCGCGATGCTGAGGCAGACCATCGGTGCTGTGAATGATAGTCAACAAACCGCCGGAAAAATGGCGGCGGCTTTTGAAAAAGGCGACACCGATTTCAGTCTAGCGGAAGTCATGGTCGCTTCGCAAAAGGCAAGTGTTTCATTTCAGGCTATGTTGCAGGTAAGGAACAAGCTGGTTGAAGCCTATAAAGATGTCATGAACATGCCCATGTAGCTAACAAACTGTAATTAAAATGAGCGAACAAGCCAATACCAATCTTGTTGAAACGAATCGCCAGCATGAGCCCGTAGCGAATAATAACGGGCCTATTGAAGGCAATGCGTCTCATATTTTAGCCTCTACTGCTGAGGCGCATCCTGCCATTCAAGGTTTAGCCGGTCTGACCATAGCCCGGCAAATGGGCTTGATGTTGGGGTTGGCATTGAGCGTGGCTATCGGTGTGGCCATTGTGCTTTGGTCGCAGGAACCTTCCTACGGGCGTCTGTACTCCGAGATTGGTGAAAGCGACGTTGCTGAAATTATTGAGGTTCTCAATAAGGAAAACATTAAATATAAAGTCGAAAGCGGTTCCGGCGCCATTATGGTGCCAATGGATGAGGTGAGTGCGGTAAAACTCAAGTTGGCAGCCCAGGGCTTGCCAAAAAGCAATAGTTTGGGCTATGAGATACTCGATAAGGATCCGGGGTTCGGCACCAGTAAAAGCGTTGAGTTGATGCGTTTTCAGCGCGCACTGGAAGGCGAAATCGCACGTACCATCATGGCTATTCAGAATGTAAAAGCCGCTAGGGTGCTGTTGGCGATACCGGTGCAGTCGGTGTTTGTGCGTGAGCGTAAAAAACCCAGTGCGTCGGTTATGCTTAATTTGTACCAAGGCCGGTCGTTGGACAAAGGGCAGGTCGAATCTATTATTCATTTAGTCGCTTCCAGTGTGCCGCAATTGGAGGCCGAACAAGTCACTGTGGTCGATCAAAAAGGTCAGTTATTAAACAGCAAAGATTCCTCGATAGCGGGCAATTTGACCGTTAAGCAGTTTGAATACAAGAAAAATATTGAAGAACATTTGATGGGGCGGATTGAAAATATTTTGTCGCCTTTAGTCGGTGGCGCGGGTATGCGTGTGCAAGTTTCAGCGGATGTCGATTTTACCGAAACTGACCGGACGCAGGAAATGTTCAACCCGGATTTGCCTGCTTTGCGTAGCGAACAAACGTCGGAAGAACAAAATTCGTTGTCCGCAATTCAAGGTGTCCCCGGCGCATTAACAAACCAACCGACGCCGGCCGGCGTGGCTCCAGAACCGCCGCCTGGCGCGGCAGAAGGTGCTGCTGGCACCCCCACTTCATTAGCAAAAAATGCCACCAGAAATTATGAATTGGATAAGACCATCACCCATACCCGTTTAGCCACAGGTGGTTTACGGCGCTTGTCGGTGGCTGTGGTGGTTGATGACCGGCGGATTGTTCAGGATGACGGTGCGATTAAAGTCCAGTCCTATTCGCAGGAAGATGTTAACCGTTTTACTGACCTGATTAAGCAGGCGGTCGGCTTTGACAGCAGCCGTGGAGACCAAGTGACGGTGACTAATGCCACTTTCAGAATTGATGATGCTATTGAGGCGTTGCCCGAACTACCCGTCTGGGAGCAGGGTTGGTTTCTGGATATTATGAAACAGGCTGTCGCCGTATTGGCCGTATTGTTCTTACTTTTTGGCGTATTGCGCCCGACCATGCGCGGCCTCGTTGCCCGTGATTTGGAAGAGAAAAAAGCGTTGGCGTTGGCGGAAGCGGAAGCAAAGGCTGCGGCTATGGGGGGGATGGTGCGTTTTGACGAGCGAGGTATGCCGATTGCGGTGCCGGCCAATCAGCCCAGTATCGATTTTTCTGCGGCTGCGGGGGACATTGATGATTTGCTGTTGCTGGATGTGCCCCAGAGTTATGAGCATCGCCTGGAGTATGTAAAGAGGTTGGTTGACGATGATTCAAAGATAGTGGCGCAAGTTATTAAATCATGGATTAAAAAAGATGGCTAAGGCGGAAAAGGCGGAAAAAGAGTTATCCCAGGTTGATCGGGCGGCGATACTGTTGCTGGCGCTGGGCATGGATAGGGCGGCGATGGTGTTAAAACACATGTCGCCCAGAGAAGTGACGGTCTTAGGCACTACGATGGCAAGTGTGGGCGAGATCTCTGTCGAAATGATGGATGAGGTGGTTGAAGAATTTATTATCGCGGTCAAGAGGCAGACTGCTTTAGGCATGGACACCGATGATTATATCCGTAACGTGTTGATCAGTGCGTTGGGTGCCGATAAGGCGAACAGTATCCTCGACCGCATCTTACAGGGGGGTAATACTAAAGGCATCGAGCAGCTGAAATGGATGGATACCCGGTCGATTGCCGACATGATTCGCTTGGAGCATCCGCAGATAGTCGCGACCATTATGTCTTTGATGGATAGTGAGCAGGCGGCGGATGTGGTGATGTTCCTGCCTGAAAGCATGCGCGCCGATTTGATGATGCGGATTGCCACAATGAAAGGCATACAACCCTCAGCGCTGCGTGAACTCGATCAGATTATGGAGCAGCAGTTGACCGGCTCTGATAATGTTAAATCGACCAGTGTCGGCGGTATCGACGCCGTGGCCAATATTTTGAATCTTCTCGATGGTGCCGTAGCTGATTCGGTCATGTCCGGAATTGCCGAGCACCGCTCTGAATTGGCCCAGGAGATTCAGGATAAAATGTTTACTTTTGAAGATCTTGCTGCCATTGATGAACGGGGTATGCAAACCCTGTTGCGTGAAGTGTCGACCGGGCAGCTATTGCTGGCGATGCGTAGTGTAAGCTCTGAACTTAAGGATAAAATATTCAGCAACATGTCCAAGCGTGCGGCTGAAATGCTGCGTGACGATTTGGAGGCTTCGCCGCCAGCCAAGTTAAGTGAAGTGGAGTTGGCGCAGAAAGACATATTGGCAATTGCCAAGAAGTTGTCGGAAGCGGGCGAGATCCAATTAGGAGGCGGTGCTGATGAGCTCATCTAGAACACCGCGGTTTACGGCAGCCGAGCTGGAATCATTACGCTTGTGGAGTCTGCCGGATGTTTCCGGCGTGGACGAGTTTAGCGAGCCGGAGATGGCCGAGCCTGAGCAGGAGCCGACACCGATATTAACGGTTGATGAAATTGAGGTGATGCAAAGGCAAGCGTATGACGAAGCCTTCGCGCAAGGCAAAATGCATGGCTTTCAGCAAGGTTTTGATGAGGGTTCAAAAAAAGGTTACGAGGATAATTTGCATCTGTTGCAGACTCAGGCGACAGGGTTGGCAAGGCTTTTAGAATCTTTGGCCGAGCCGTTTAAGCGTCTTGATGACGAAGTGGAAAAGGAGCTGGTTAAGCTGGTTATTGGCGTTGCCACACAAATCATTCGTCGGGAAATCAAGCTGGATCCGGGGCAGATTATCGCGGTGGTTCGGGAGAGCGTTAATGTGTTGCCGCTGGCGTCGCAGAAAATTAGTTTGCAATTGCACCCGGACGACGCCGATTTGGTGCGTTCTGCATTGGCGTTGGATGAAATGTCGCCGAGCTGGGATGTGATTGAGGACCCTCTGATTACCCGGGGCGGGTGCAAAGTGAATACCGAAGTTTCCTCTGTCGATGCGACGGTTGAGCACCGTTTGGCAGCCGTGATTGCTAATTTGCTGGGCGGCGAACGGGAGCGCGACGGTATGGCCGCGCATGGCAATGTTACGGCGCGCCCGCCGGTCGCCGAGGCGGTATCGGATAATGCCGGTTTAAAGGCCGGTCAGGAAGGCAGCACGGAGTTAATGCCGGAAGCCGTTGTTGAAGGTTCTGGGGACGATGTTGGTGGGGCGCCGACAGGAGGCGCTTTAGCTGATGCAGGCACAGTTGAGGATAAGCACGCGTGATCCCAAATGCAGACCGGTCAGGGATTTGGCTGGAGAGATTAAAGCCTTATTCGGACAGATTAACCCAGGTGCCGGAGCTGATTGTCGAAGGCAGGTTGTCGCGGATGGTGGGCTTGACCTTGGAAGCGGTGGGATGCCGTGCGGCTATTGGTTCCCGCTGCCGTATTGAGGCTAAAAACGGCAGGATGATTGAGGCGGAAGTTGTGGGTTTTTCCGATGCCCGTATTTTTCTGATGCCAACCGCAGAAGTCCATGGCTTGGAGCCGGATTGCCGGGTCATCCCTTTGGGTAAAAACAGTTTGGCAAGAGTCGGTTTCAGTTTGTTGGGTAGGGTGTTGGATGGTGCAGGCAATCCGATTGACAGCAAAGGCTCGTTGAAAACCGATGCGCTGATTTCGCTTAATGGCGTGCCGATTAACCCGTTGTCGAGAAGGCCAATACGTGAGCCGCTTGACGTAGGCGTCAGGGCAATAAACTCGATATTGAGCGTTGGGCGTGGGCAGCGTATGGGTTTGTTTGCAGGTACCGGTGTGGGAAAAAGTGTGCTGTTGGGTATGATGACTAAATTTACCAAGGCTGATGTTGTCGTGGTCGGCCTAATCGGCGAGCGGGGACGGGAAGTTAACGAATTCGTGCTGAAGACATTGGGCGAAGACGGGATGAAAAGGGCGGTAGTGGTGGTTTCGCCAGCAGACTGCCCGCCTTTGATGCGTGTGCATGCGGCGTTATTGTCAACCAGTATTGCCGAGTATTTTCGCGATCAAGGGCTGGATGTGTTGTTGTTGATGGATTCATTGACACGCTTTGCCCAGGCGCACCGTGAAATTGCCTTGGCCATTGATGAGCCGCCTGCGACTAAGGGTTATCCGCCTTCTGTTTTTGCGAAATTGCCGCATTTGGTGGAGCGCGCCGGTAATGCCGATCATGGCGGCGGCTCTATTACTGCATTCTATACGGTGTTGGCGGAGGGTGATGATACTAATGACCCCATTGCCGACGCCGCCCGGGGGGTGCTGGATGGGCACATCATCTTGTCGAGAAGTTTGGCTGAATCAGGCCATTTTCCCGCCATCGATATTGAGGCATCAATTAGCCGGGTGATGCCGGATATTGTTGATGCCGGACATTTACAAATGGTGCGGGAATTACGGCGCATGTATTCGCTTTATCAGCAAAACCGCGATTTGATCAGTGTGGGCGCTTATCAGCCGGGGTCTGATCCTAGAATCGATAAGGCCATTGAAAAAAATCCGGCCATTTTAAATTTTTTGCAACAGGACATGGATGAGCCGGTCGAGATAGAGCAAAGCTTGCAAGAATTGGCATTATTATTGGGCATAAGCCGCACAGCTATGGGTTAACCATCAAGTAATGGATTCAAAGATTAAGTGAAAAAATCGCAACGTATTAAAACCATTGTCGATATTAAAGCGGCCCAGGAAAAAAATGCCTTGGAGGCGCTTGGTGCGGCACAAAGGAAGCTTGCCAGCATGCAGGCCCAGGTTGATGGCTTAAGCAACTATCGGCGGGAATATCAGGATAAATTTAATCTGCTTGGTAGTGGTGGTGTCAATATCTCACAATTGTTGGAGTTCAGGTCTTTTATCGATAAGCTTGATAAGGCTATTCTGGGGCAGCAGCAAGTGTTGAATTCAATTGAGGCCGAATTGGCCGGTAAAAGAAAAATCTGGGAAGAGCTGCATCATAAGACTCAAAGTTTACAAAAGGTTTGTGACTCGGCAAGGCTGGTTGAAACGAAGCAGGAAGCAAAGCGGGAGCAATTGGAGCAGGATGAGCGGGCATCCAGAAATGGGCGGAATAACTCAGGTGGCATAGGACGTGCTTAGTTATTGGTAATATCTCAGGAGAATTGATTATGAATATAGAACTTGCCAATTTACCCTCTTTAGCAACAAGCGTCGGTGCCATTGAAGGCGCGTCGTCTGTGTCGCCCGTCATGACCGAGGCAGGCCTGGTTGCTGAGGATTTTTCCCATGCTTTAGTCGTTCAGCTTGAGTTGTTGAATGCCATAAAAACTGAGGATTCAATTCCTCTGCAAATGCCGATACAGGTTACTTTGTCGGAAAATGTAAGTGCGCCGCCTGCCGGGTTATTGGCAGATAAGGCTGATGGGCAAGATTTCGCTGATTTATTAGGCAATAACTTGCCGTTGCCATACAAGGTTAAAAATGATGGCGAGCATGAGGCGGTATTGGCGGCGGTAACGGATACACTAAAATATATGGCGACAGGGGCGGTTACTGCAGGGGAGAAGGCGGAGCAAAATATGCAAGAGGTGATTGCATGGGGCGCTTTGAATCAGCCGTCTGCGGAACAAGCGGTTGCCAGTGCGGCGCCCGTGCTTAAACCAGCGGAACAGCCCGTTGCCGGTGCGGCGTCCGTGCTTAGACCAGCGGAACAGCCCGTTGCCGGTGCGGTGTCCGTGCTTAAACCAGCGGAACAGCCCGTTGCCGGTGCGGCGCCCGTGCTTAAACCAGCGGAACAGCCCGTTGCCGGTGCGGCGTCCGTGCTTAAACCAGCGGAACAGCCCGTTGCCGGTGCGGCGCCCGTGCTTAGACCAGCGGAACAGCCCGTTGCCGGTGCGGCGCCCGTGCTTAAACCAGCGGAACAGCCCGTTGCCGGTGCGGCGCCCGTGCTTAAACTAGCGGAACAGCCCGTTGCCGGTGTGGCGTCCGTGCTTAGATCAGAGGAACAGCCCGTTGCCGGTGCGGCGTCCGTGCTTAAACCAGCGGAACAGCCCGTTGCCGGTGCTGCGTCAATGGTTAAGCCGGCGGAACAGCCCGTTGCCGGTGCTGCGTCAATGGTTAAGCCGGCGGAACAGCCCGTTGCCGGTGTGGCGCCCGTGCTTAAACCAGCGGAACAGCCCGTTGCCGGTGCGGCGCCCGTGCTTAAACCGGCGGAACAAGCGGCTGTTGAAATCGATACCCAGGCTAAGCAAAACAGAATCAACCTTGCTGGGCAAGGCGCGGCGGATGCAGTTGAACAAGACGTTAAAAGTGGCGTTGTTATGAATGCGCCTGTTCAAATGGGTGTGCTGCGGGCAAGTGACAAAACAGATAAAAAGCAAAACAAAGATGAAGTGCCAGTCGTGGATGTTGAAGATGCCCTCGACACGGAAAATAGGGGGGCTGCCAATATTTTGCCGGTAGCAATGTCGGCTGATCAAGGTATGCCAGTCAATAATTTGGCGGATAATGATACCGTTAAAGGGGGTATGCCGTCTTTTACCAAGCCGTTGGGGAGTGAGGACAAGCCCAATATGCCCGCAAAAGCGCCCGATAGTGCCTTGCAAGGCGAGCCTGTTTTAGGGCAGTCGGTTCAGGATAAACAGGGGACTGATTTAAAATATGTTGCAACGCCAGGCCAAACCGAAAAGGCGGTTGGGGAGAAGGGGCAGCCGTTAGCCTTGGAGGGTGAAAAATCATTGCCACGGGTTGGCGGTGCGGATGTTGCCCAATTTAGGCCTATTGACAATAAGGCGGATGTTCCTGCCATCACTAAGCCGTTGTCGCATCCGGAATGGAATAAGGATTTGGGCGAGCGGATTGTGTGGATGAGTAACCGGGCAATACCGGCAGCGGAAATCAGGTTGAACCCGCAGCATCTAGGCCCGGTATCTGTCCGCGTTAATGTGGCCGATGACCAGGCAACTATCATGTTTACCGCGCAAAATGCGGCGACCCGAGAAGCGCTTGAAGCATCTATCCCTAAGTTGCGGGAGATGATGAACGCCCAGCAGCTGAATTTAGTGGATGTCACAGTGGCGCACGGTTCGGCCTCAGACCAAGGGCGGTCGCAAGCCCAATATTTCGCTCAAACTGCTGACAGGCAAGGTCGGGGTGCTGTTGATGGCGGTGTGGTTGTTGATGAGGTGGGGCAAGATATTGAAGGCGAACAGGCTGTAGTTAGCAATGGTTTGTTGAGCCTATATGCTTAAAGAAGGGGCGCCAGCTTAAAAATCCGTATTGGCCAAGCATTGTATAAATATTAGGGCTTGTGTGCTGTTTTATCAAATCCACGCCCGCCTTAATAGCGCTATTTCTGGAAACCATACTTTTCAAAGCCTTAAAAAACAGCTATAATGCGCGGTTCTTAGGGGCTGTCAGTCCCTCCTTGCTTTACCTTCTTTGATTAAGACAAAGGTGGAAGGCTTAACCCGAAAGGAAAACTCATGCGACATTATGAAATTGTCTTTTTAGTCCATCCTGACCAGAGCTCCCAAGTTCCAGGAATGATTGAACGTTATAAATCCACCATCGAAGCGGCATCCGGTAAAATCCATCGTTTGGAAGATTGGGGCCGCAGGCATCTTGCTTATCCCATCAAGAAAATCCATAAGGCGCATTATGTGCTGATGAATGTCGAATGCGACCAGGCTACTTTAGAAGAGCTGGAAAGCGGTTTCCGTTTTAACGATGCCATTTTGCGCAGCATGACGTTATTGCAAAAAGCAGCCATTACCGAAGCGTCTATCATTGCCACATCGACAGCCGAAGAAAATAAAGCTGCTGAATCAAGGGCTAAAGATGCGGCTGCTAGAGAAGCGGCGGCTGCGACCAGCGTTGATGACGAGATCGATTTGGATGACATTGACGAAGACCTTGATGCTGACGCACTTGCTTCTGAATAAAACCTTTAACACTTGAATTTACGAGAATTATTATGGCACGTAACATTAGACGCAAAAAATTCTGCCGGTTCAGTGCAGAAGGCGGCACCGAAATCGATTATAAAGATTTAGACCTGTTAAGTGATTATGTCACTGAGACTGGCAAGATTGTCCCCAGCCGGATTACCGGGACCAGTGCAAAATATCAAAGACAGTTATGTGTTGCAATTAAACGCGCCCGTTTTATTGCCTTGCTGCCTTTCTGCGACGCTCACAAATAACAGGCGGGGCGCGATCAGTGGGCTTTTTGGCGGAATACATTATGCGGGGGAGGATGCAGGCCATCATCGTGGCTTCCACTCTTGCTATCGTGTCGCTGGTCATGCCTCCTGTCAGTATAGTAAGTTCAGCCTCTGTTGCTCTTGTCACTTTAAGGCGGGGCGTAACCGAAGGCTTAATCGTTTTGGCTTGTTCAATTACGGTCGCGGCACTTTTGGGTTTTTTCCTTCTGGGCAATTATCAATTTGTATTGCTTTATGGTGTGGTGTTATGGGTTCCTGTCTGGTTGATTTCTTTCATCCTAAGGGAGGGTCGGTATTTATCCCTGGCAGTTGAAATTGCCGTGTTGCTTGGCGTGCTCGGCGTTGTCGGCTTTTATCTTTACGATAGCGATTTGGCGTCGATGTGGAAGGCCATGCTTGTACAAATGGTGCCCCCGAATGCGCCGGTTGAGGACGTTCAGCATACCTTGGATACGCTCTCCCATTACATGACCGGGATTGTTGCGGCAGCCTCGGTATTTGGCCTGTTGTTCGCCTTATTTTTGGGGCGTTGGTGGCAGGCTTTACTGTATAACCCGGGCGGATTCAGGCAAGAGTTTTTGTCATTAAAGACACACCCACGGTTAGCGGTGGGCAGTATTGTGGTTGTTGTCATTGCGTCATTGAGTTCCGGTGTAATCGCCGAGGTATCGTGGAATGTCGCTATCCTGTTGTTTGTGTTGTACATATTCACCGGGACGGCTGTCTTGCACACGGTATTTGCCTCAATGAAAATGGGCCGGTTTATAGTGCCGATGTTTTATGTGACATTGTTTTTGATACCCCATGCCATGCTGCCGGTTGCCTTAGTTGGGCTCAGCGATACATGGATGAACTTGCGAAACAAAATTTCGAATCAACAAACGCCTTGATGGCGTAAAAAATAGCCGGATAAAATCCGATAATGAGGTAATAAAAGATGGAAGTTATTCTTCTTGAAAAGATAGCAAATTTGGGTAACCTGGGTGACAAAGTCGCCATCAAGTCAGGTTATGGCAGAAACTATCTTATTCCGTACGGTAAAGCCGTTTCGGCAACACCAACTAAAATCGCTGAATTTGAAGAGCGCCGCGCTGAACTTGAAAAGGCGGCGGCTGAAAAGCTGAGCGCAGCTCAAGCGCGCGCCAACTCATTAAGCAAGCTTCAGGTTGTCATTACCCATAAAGCGGGCGATGAAGGCAAATTGTTCGGCTCGGTCGGCACGCAAAATATCGCCGATGCCATTACTGAAGCAGGCGTTGCCGTTGAAAAGCATGAAATTCGATTGCCTCAAGGTGTTATTCGCCATATTGGCGAATATCAGATCGACATTCATTGTCATACCGATGTTGTGGTAAAAATGCCTATTAACATTGCTGCTGAAGCATAAGTTATTAGGTTCAAGGTAAAAGGTTCAAGGCTATGTTGTCGTCTTGAATCTTTTTGCTATGAAGTTTTTCTATTCCTGCCTTTTTTATCTATTAATCCCCTCCATTATTGCCCGCCTGCTTTGGCGAAGCATTAAAGCGCCCGCATACCGGCATCGGTGGCGCGAGCGGTTCGCCTGCTATACTAAAAAATCTGTTCAAGATGTCATCTGGTTTCACGCGGTTTCAGTCGGTGAAGCAGAGGCTTTATTCCCGTTGGCAAGGAAAATACAGCGGCAGTATCCCGAAGTAACATTATTAATCACCACTACCACCCCAACAGGTTCTGCCCGTGTGCGGACTGTGATGCAGGGCAGTGCCGTGCATGTCTATCTGCCCTACGACATACCTTGCGCGGTCGGCCGGTTTATGCGGCATTTTAGGCCGAAGGTAGCGGTCATCATGGAAACCGAAATCTGGCCCAACCTGTTTGCGTATTGCGGTAGCCATGGAATTCCTTTGTACATCATCAATGCCCGTTTGTCGGAAAAGTCTGCAAGGGGGTATCAAAAAATACCGGCGCTCATTGTTCCGGCGTTAGCCCAGGTCAAGTTGATTGCGGCGCAAACGCAGGATGATGCGGGGCGGTTTGTCGCTATCGGTGCTAAAGCTGAAAAAGTTAACGTGCAGGGCAATATCAAATTCGATGTTGAAATCCCAAGCGGGCTCATTAGCCAGGGGCGGCAGTTGAAAACCGGTGCGTTTCGCGGCCGGTTTGTTTGGTTGGTTGCCAGCACCCATAAAGACGAAGAAGCGATATTCTTTGGGGTCTATAAAATAATAAAGCAAAAAATACCCGGGTTGCTGCTGGTTGTTGCACCCCGGCATCCCGAGCGGTTTGTGGAGGTCAAAAAACTCGCATGGCAGCATCAACTGGCCGTGGTGACGCGCACATCCGGCGAAGCCTGTGAAACGCGTACCGATGTGTACCTGGCTGATACCATGGGTGAATTAAAGATGCTTTATGCCGCAGTTGATGTGGCATTTGTCGGCGGCAGCATGGTGCCTGTTGGCGGGCATAATATTCTTGAGGCGGCGGTTGTTGGGGTGCCGGTTTTATTCGGCCCGTACATGGCAAACTTCAAAGATATAGCCGAGCAGGTATTGCAGCGGAACGCGGCAATACAATGCCGGAATGATGACGAAATAATCGGTGCAATTATTGCGTTGCATGCAGATTCTGCGCAGAGGCAATTGCTAGCCCAAAATGGCAAGGCTTTTGTTCAGGAAAACCAAGGTGCGATGGCCAAAATTTTTGATCTTCTTGCCCTGGATATGTGAGTTTTTTGTGGCAGGCTCCCGAAGCCGGGAGGGGGGGGTTAAAATTTTGCGTGCGGCCTTAAACAATAGGACTTACGCATTGACGGAATGCCTAAATTGTGGATTGAGATTTTTTATTTCAGGCATGAGTGTCGCGATAGAATTTGCTACCACAGTATTAAATAACTCACGCTGGAGCTCGTAACAGTTACTGATAAGCTCAGCG
>JAUXXQ010000006.1 GCA_030684815.1 Methylobacter sp.
GAGCTAAGGAGCTAAGGAGCTAAGGAGCTAAGGAGCTAAGGAGCTAAGGAGCTAAGGAGCTAAGGAGCTAAGGAGCTAAGGAGCTAAGGAGCTAAGGAGCTAAGGAGCTAAGGAGCTAAGGAGCTAAGGAGCTAAGGAGCTAAGAAGGAGCTAAGAAGGAGCTAAGAAGGAGCTAAGAAGGAGCTAAGAAGGAGCTAAGAAGGAGCTAAGAAGGAGCTAAGAAGGAGCTAAGAAGTGTGGGAGCTAAGGGTCAGGTCTTGCATTGTGCATTTCTTTAAAGCAATTTGATTGTGCAAAATTCAAGACCTGATATTTTATTTCGTTTCATAAAATCAAATGGTCAACGTAGCTCAAAATGAAAAAATGCATAATGCAAGACCTGACCTCGTCTTGTGACCCCGTCTTGTTGGTGATCCCCGTCTTGCGCTTTTCCCGGAAATAGTCTAACCCTGCTTGTGAGAAATAATAACCGAGTTCAGTGCGCCTTGCAGCTCGCTAAAATTAAGCGGTTTGACCAGATAACTGTTAAATCCGACTGTTTTCGCCTGTTCACGATCCTCCTGTCGCCCGTAGCCGCTCAGGGCGATTAGATGAGTCGTTTTTAGCTCGGGATGCTGTCTTAGCGCCCGCGCAACTGCGTAGCCATCCATGCCTGGCAGGCCGATATCGAGCAGCACGACTTGTGGCCGCTCGACCAGTGCGAATTCTAATGCCTCATAGCCATCGTAGGCCAGCCATACGGTATGACCTTCACTGGTCAACAGCATGGACAGACTCTGGGCGGCATCGCGGTTATCGTCGACCACGAGGATGCGTAGCAGGCTTTCGGCCGACTTCGGTTCTGCGGGATGAGGAACCGGAACGGCCGGTGATGACCGCAGACAAGGGAGACGGATGACGAATTCACTGCCTTTGCCGAGGCCATCACTTTGCGCCCATACCTCGCCGCCATGCATCGCCACCAGACTTTTGACCAGCGCCAGACCAATGCCTAAACCGCCTTCCGCCCGGTCGAGAGTACGATCCACTTGATAGAACAATCGGAACAGGCCGGACAACGCCGAAGGGTCGATGCCACGCCCGTTGTCACGGACCTGGATGGATACCTGACGATCCGTTGACTCAATAGTCAGATCGATACTGCCGCCCTCGTCGGTATACTTGGCGGCATTATTGATCAGGTTCGACACGACTTGCGACAGACGCACCAGATCGCCTTCGACGATTATCGGTTCAGGCGGCAGGTGTGCGGAGAATTCATGTCGACGAGCATCAAGCAGTGGTTTACTGGTTTCTACCGCTCGTTCTACGATAGTCGCTACCTCAAGCCGTTCCTTCTTGAGTTCGATCTTGCCTTGGTTGATGCGTGAGACATCCAGCAGGTCGTCGACCAGCCGGACCATGTGTTCGACCTGACGGTCGATAACGTCGCGGCACCAGGCGAGCCGCGTTTCGTCGAGGTTGGACAGTTTCATGATCTGCACGGCGTTACTGATCGGCGCCAGGGGATTGCGCAGTTCGTGGGCGAGCATGGCGAGGAATTCATCCTTGCGTTGGTCGATTTCCTTTAGCGCATTTGCAGATTGTTTGCGTTCGCTGATGTCGAGCACATGCACCACAAATCCGCGCACCCGTCCCGTGGCATCGAAGTCCGGGGAATAGGTTGCGTGAATCCAGCGCGGGCCGCCTCTAATATAAGGTACCTGGAGTTCGAAATCGACCTGCTCTCCGGCCAGAACCCGCTGAATATAAGGCGTGATGGCTTGCCAGGCCGCCTCGCCCAGAATCTCCCGCATGTGGCGGCCATTCACCTGTTCATCGCTATGGCCGAACCACCGCTCGTAGTTCCTGTTGACGCGACGGTATTTGCAGTCTTTGTCAATATAAGATATCAGCGCCGGCGAGTTGTCCATGGTCACCTGCAGCAGATCATGAGCCTGTTCAGCTTCCTGCCGCGCCGTCTCCAGTTCGGCGGTGCGCTCGGCCACGCGCTGTTCCAATGAAGCATTGGCTTCGCGTAGCGCTTGTTTGGCTTGATTCATCTCGGTGACGTCGATGCCGACTTCCATGATCATCGGTGAGCCGTCGGAGTTTCTGAACGGAAAGTCGCGAATCTCGTAGTCGCGCCCGTCCGGCCCCGTCCACTCCCAATTGATCGGCGTATTGGTTTTCAATACCTTGAAAGTCTCGCAGACCTCGCAAGGTTTGTCGCGGTTGAACAGGTACTCATGACAAGGCCGTCCGCGAGCCTTGCCGTAACGCTGTTCAAAGAAGCGGTTGGCGAAAGCCACCTGGTAATCCTGGGACAGCAATATTACATAGACCGGCAGTGCCTGTAACACGTCATGCAGCCGCTGACGTTCAGCCTGAACGGCGGTATAAGTTTGTGCCAGCTCGGCCGTGCGTAGTGCCACCTGACGGTGCGACTGCCAGGTCCACAGACCCATGAGCGCCAATAGGCTGGCGGCAGCCGCTGCCCCCCAAACGACATATTTAAGCGGAAAAGTCGGCGTCTCGTAGAAGCCCAGCCATTTCCTGTAGAGCCGATCGTATTCGCCATTGGCCTTGACGATAGCCAGTCCCTGGTCGAGGCGATCGCGCAGTTCGGTGTTGCCTTTGCGTACGGCGAAACTGAACTCGCGCCGGTATTCCTTGAGCAGTGGACCGGGTACGACGATTTTATCCAGGCCGATTTCACCTGCCAGCGCATTGCCCTGTAGCAACGGAGTCAGCAGCGCATCATGTTGCCCTGAAGCCAGCAGGCGAAGGCCGTCAGCCAGATTATCGACAGGGGTAAGCTGACGGGTGAAACCGCGACTGACGAGGGCTTCATGGGCTGCATCCGAACGCAGCACAATGATACTCATGGTACGGGCTTGTTCGATGGAGTTAATGGGGGCACTACCTTTGCGGACGAAGAAACTGTCATAACCGATAGTATGCGGTTGAGTGAATTCCACTTGGCCTTCACGTTCTGGGGTATGTGACACTAACGGCAGGGCGTCGATTTTGCCTGCCTTCAGGCTATGCCAGACAACATCCCATTTATCGGGATGAAAAGTGACGGGAATATCCATCGCAGCGGCAACAGCTGTGAACAGTTCAACGGCGAAACCGGTCGAGTGACCCTGAGCATCAATATCGACGTAAGGCGGAAAACTGATTTCCGAACCGACGCGCAAGGGCCCCGGATGCTCCGCGCTCACGAAACCGGAAAAGGCCAAAATGACCCAGACCGGCAGCAGTGTAAATAGTCTGATCCAACGCTTTATAGGACTTGAATTCATATAATAAATGCCACACCTCTTAAAGAGGCTGGATGGTATAGTTTCCGTCTGCCAAAACAAAAAAAACAAGAGGTGTCCCATGAGAACATTCAATCATCCAACCAAAGAGGAAAGATAGCATATCTATATAATGCGTAAAAAAAGTTTTTATTTTTCCAGGCAATAGCCGCTGGATCAAGTAAGGCTATTTCCTGAAAAAGACATACCAAAAATTGTCCACGCTTGGCACGAAAAAACACGAAAATTTCGTGGCTTTCGTGTTTTTGTCTATAGGGGTAGGGAATGGCCTATTTTTTTTTGACTCTCCCCTCCCTCCGAACCGTGCGCAAATACGCAAATAAGGCCTTTTCCGCAAACCAAGATACCAAAAAATGAGTAAAATAAGCACCTATTCCAACCCTACAAAAAACCGAGATGACAACAGCAGCGTATTTTGGCCAAGCCGAGCGACAATCTATTAACGAGAGCCACTTATCT
>JAUXXQ010000007.1 GCA_030684815.1 Methylobacter sp.
GGCGTCACCCTGACCAAGCAGGCCATGGCAGACATCGAGGCACGCTTGCTACGCAATCCTTTATTGCCTAACTGGGACATCCTCATTCGACCCGCCTAAAGATAGGCCATGGCTGGTATTTTTTATTTCGGAATTAGCCTAGGGCGTACCTAGGAAGACAGGGTCAGTGACCCTTAGCTTCCTTAGCTTCCTTAGCTTCTGTGACCCTTAGCTTCTGACCCTTAGCTTTTGCACTTGATTTATAGTTTGATAATGTGTATTCAGTAGTTATAATAACCACCATCATGAACAGCAAACAACTCATCAAGCAACTGGAAGCCGACGGTTGGATTCTGACACGAGTCAAAGGCTCGCATCACCAGTTCAAGCATCCAGACAAACTCGGCTTGGTGACGGTCAAGCATCCTGACAGCGACATTCCCGCCGGTACGCTGAACAGTATTCGCAAGCAGGCGGGGTGGAAATAAGAGGTTATCATGCGTTTTCCTGTCGTATTACATACTGATAACGGTGTTCGCTATGGTGTTACTGTCCCGGACTTACCCGGCTGTTTTTCGGCGGGCGATACCCTTGATGAGGCTCTGGCCTCCGTTGTCGAAGCAATTGATTGTCACGTTGAGACATTAATTGAAGATGGGCACGATATTCCTGATGGCAAACTGATTGCCGAGCACCAATCTAACCCGGATTATTCAGGCGGTGTTTGGGCAGTTGTTGATGTGCCTGTTGAAAAATATTTCGGACCCGCCGAAAAAGTCAACATCACGTTGCCACGCCTGTTGTTAGCAAGAATCGATAGCTATGCAAAAGCGCACGGCGCAACGCGCTCCGGTTTTTTGGCTGAGGCAGCCCGGGCGGCTATGCGTTAAACAGGAAGACAGGGTCAGGTCTTGCATTTTTATTTTGAGCTACGTTGACCATTTTTTATGAAACGAAATAAAGTATCAGGTCTTGCATTTTGCACAATGCAAGACAGACCTGACCCTTAGCTCCTTTAAAATTCGAACGCGTTCTACCGCAATACTTGCAAGGTAAGCGAAGAGTCGAATGGGTAGCAATGCAATATCAGACCCCTTGTTCTATAAGACTTTGCAACACCTAATGAAAAATAGAATTCTGTAAAATGAAAAAAACCAGGGCATTTAATTTATAATGCTTTGATTAACATATATTTTTTCATAATGAGAATTGCTGTTATATCCCCCACATGAAGGAAGGGGCTTTACGGACTTTTTTGGTAAATTTGTACAACATCGTTTACTGCTCAAATATTAAAATTTAATGGCTTTCAAGCTACACCTTATCCATCGTTTGAAGTATGAACTGTTTGAACGGCAGTATTGATTTCGGCTTCATTCAGGGTTAATTGCTGCCCAGCGCTGCTGTGTAAGAACAGGGTTTCTGCCGCCCTTAACAGGTTCTTTTTGATGCTATGCGTATAAGCGCTGTCATTAATCAATGAGGAGCCTGTTTCCGGGCGGATTGTGCGCTCCCTAATCAATACTTCAATGGCGCGGTTCAGTTGCATGTCGTCATTTTCAATGCTTGCTTTCAACGCGCCTAGCGACAACAACGGGGCTTCATTGTTGTCAATGTCATGCCTGAAGGTTTCAATCTGCTGGATATGCCAGGCTATTTGGTAGGCTATTTCGTTGTATTCGTTGATGGCGGCTTTATTATTTGAGGTTCTGAAGCGGGTCCAGTTTTTTTGTAAATGCTTGGTGTCTTTAATCGCTTCGACCAAGTGTTTGTTGGCCTCGCGCAGCCAGGAAAGTTTTGAGGACTGGTCCATTTCCCAACTGAAGGTGGCTTGGCTGATAAAAGCGATAATGGCGCTGTAAATGCCTTTTATCCTTTTTTCGTAGCTGGCATCTATATCGTATTCAATCGGATATTTGTTTTGCCCAATACGTTGTTTGATCCAATCGCTATTTTTAAGGTCGCGTTTATGCAGGCCGAAGGTGTTTAAAATGATATGGGTGGCATTTTCGTATAAATGGATGCTTTCCAGCCTGACCGATTCAACGACTGTTTCGGGAAAATCCATTGTCACCGAATCCAAATATTTTGGTTTGAAGATATTGGTGCGTTTTTCTATGAAAATCTTTTCCAGCCATAGCACCTGTCGGTTAATAAACGGGATGAACATCATGATGCCGGTAAAGTTGAACAGGCTATGAAAGGTGGCCAGTTTCATCGCATTATCCGAATCGGCAATGCCTAATGCCGCGCTGATAATGTCCACTGCGGCGCTGAATTGTCCAATAAAAATCAGCACTACGATGCCAGTGCCCAGGTTAATAAATAGGTGTGAAGCGGCCAGTCGTTTGCCTTGGATATTGGCGCCAAAAGCGGCAATGATTGCGGTGATGGTGGTGCCGATATTTGAGCCGATTGCCAGCGCCAGCGCGTTGTCATAAGTGATTTGGTGCACTGACACGGCGGTGATGGTCAACAGCATGGTGGCATGGCTGGACTGCATAATGACGGTGGCGATAGCGCCTACGGCAGTGTAGGTCAGCAGGCCTTTAATGCCGGGCATGGCGTAACTGGACAGGTTGATGGTGTTTTCAAAGGTTTCAAAGTTTTCCTTCATGTAATGTATGCCGAGCAGCAGAAAACCCAGTCCAGACAGAATATAACCGATGCCTTTTACCTGCTTGCTGTTCTGGAATACGCATAAAACACCAAAAACCAGCAGGGGCATGGCATAGGTGGCAATATCGACTTTCAGCCCCAGCCCTGCAATAAGCCACGCGCCGGTCGTGGTGCCTAGGTTAGAGCCGAAAACGATACCGATACCGGCAATCAAATCGATCAAGCCTGCGCTCAAGAATGAAATGGTGATGACTGAAACCAAGCTGCTGGATTGCATTAAGGCAGAGGCTACGAAACCAAAGCCGAAACTTTTCCAGGTGGTATTGGTGGTTTTTTGTAAAATTCGCTCCAGCAGGCCGCCGGTAAAGGCTTTAAAGCCTTGTTCCAGAGACAACATGCCAAACAGAAAAATCGCAACGCCGGCGGCAATGCCTTTGAATTCTGCACTGAGCCAAAAACCGTAGGACAATAGCGGGATGAGAACCGGCAAAAATATTTTATGCATGTTTGCTTGGACAGGTTTTTAAATGAAGGCGATGGGCTATTCGCCGGAACACGCTAGATTGGCGGCTGTTTGGCGCCGGTTGATTTGATTTTTACTGCGTCGCCGACAGCCAATCGGCCGCATTGGTTATGCAAGGCATTTTGTCCAAAATAGACTTTTCCTTGCCATTTTCGGGTGCGGTTCAGTGTCGTCAGCGGCTCTTTGCCGGTTTGTGCGGTTTCGGGGTCAATGGTGGGAACAGAGCAGCGGGCGCACGGTTTGGTCAGCCTAAAACCGATAGCGCCGATGCTGATTTCGCGCCAGCTGTCTTCTGCATAGCTGGGGCAACCGGAGATGACCAAATTCGGCCTGAACCGGGCCATGGGTAAATTGAGCTGCATGTCATGGTTGAGTGCCGCCAGCGAATTTTCTGCAATAATCAGGAAAGGGAAGCCGTCGGAAAATGCGACTTTGTCGGTCGGCTGCGCATAACGCGGATCGACCGGGCGAACCACTTCGTCGGGCTGGTAAACCAAGCGGCAATCTTGGTTTAAAAAATCGCTGAGCCATTGGTCGGCTTCGGCTGAAACGCTGCGGGCGTCGCACTGGTCATGCCAGATGGTGCTGTTAATGATGTGCCCGTCATCGGGCTCAAGCGGTAGGGATAAATTTTCTCTGTCCGGGGCGGACAAGACCAGATTTTTATCGATGATTGCGGTTTTGATTAACGCCATTTTCGGCAATTTCCGCTGGCTGAGAAATTGCCGCTCATTATCGATAACCATCCATTTTCTGTCATACTGAAAACCTTTTTCAGTGACAGGCCAGCTGTTTGCGCTGATACCGGCTAATGATTTGACCGGATAGACGTTTATCCCGCTTAATAATAGTTGTGTCATGGGCGGGAAGCTGTGCGGGTTAACCTAATAAGGATTTGACTGCGCCGGAAAATACATTGCTTTGCGCAGCCTGCGCCTGAGCCGGATTGCTTTTAAAGTCCTCAAGCAGCTGGCTCAGTGCTTGTTGGGCTTGGTCTCTATTTTCGATGGGGGGGCTCCTATCGGTGCTTTTTACGGGTGAGGAGGTCGATAACTTTAATGAGGTATCAGACAGATTAACGGTTTCACCGGACGCGTTTACCGCATCGCTGGGAACTTGTAAACTGCCGACCTGAGCGTTATCGGGTCGGGTTTCGACGGCTGGCTCATTGCTTTCCTGGGTCTTTGTCCGCTGGGCAGAAACCTGAGCAAGAAGAGCATCTTGTCGTGATTGAATTGCGCTAGTGTCCATTGTCATGTCCTTTTAGCTGAGTTGAAAGGAGCCGTAAAAGACGGCGTGAACTAACCCTTATAAAATTTTAAGGTTATTTTTAACGATGCTGAACTTTTTGTTGTTCCAAGTCAATAGTGTATTTTGTAATGGACCAATCTTCTCGGAAACATGCCGCATTCTTTACAATTTTTTCTGCCACTTTTTGAGTTGATCGTGTCGAAAAACTAAACAAAGCTGATGAATCCGTTAAAATTAGCGTCTGTATATTTTATTAGGCTTAAAAAATGATGCAAGGTATTAGCTCGCTTACTCAACTCGCTATTAGTTTTTTATCTGTTATTCAATTGCTTGCAATAACGCCGACGTATGCCGACGCTAAGCAGATCATCACTATTGCTTATTTGTCGCAAGAACTGAAAATTCCGCCGCCGTTATCCAATCTGGATGTTTTCATCAAGGACAAAGGCGTGCCGGGCGCGCAACTGGCGATTGATGACAATAATACGACGGGGCAGTTTACCGGTCAGCAGTTTGTGCTGAAAAAGTTTATCGTGCCGCTTGATGGTAATGTTGCCGATACCTTTAATAAGGCTATTGGCGAGCAATATGCTTATGTCGTTGTTAATTTGCCTGCTGAATTGACACAGACTATCGCCGATTTACCGGCGGCAAAAACAAAACTGCTGTTTGATGCGGCGACTGTCGATGATGCTTTGCGCAACGAAAATTGCCGCAATAACGTGCTGCATCTTTTGCCCAGCCGGGCGATGCGCGCCGATGCGCTGGCGCAATACATGATGAAAAAACGCTGGAACAAGTGGTTTTTAGTCATCGGCGCTAACGAGGAAGACCGTTTGTTTGCCGAGGCGCTCAGACGCGCCGCCAAACGCTTCGGCATGAAAATAGTCGAGGAAAAAACCTGGGAGCACACTTACGACGCACGGCGCACGGCGCAATCGGATGTCGCGGTATTTACCCAGGTGGACGATTATGATGTGCTGGTGGTTGCCGATGAGCAAGGCCAGTTTGGCGAATATCTGGAGTATAGAACCTGGAATGCACGGCCGGTTATCGGTACTCAGGGGCTCACCGCGACGGCATGGCACCCAACCCATGAACAATGGGGCGCGGTGCAGATACAAAACCGCTTTAAAGAGCAAGCCGGGCGCTGGATGGAGGAACAAGATTACGGCGCTTATTTGGCGATTAGGGCCATTGGCGAGGCGGCGACGCGCACCCAAAGCAACGACATCAACACGCTTAAAAACTATCTGTTCAGCGAAGCGTTTGCGTTGCAGGGTTATAAAGGCACGCCGTTATCGTTCCGGTCTTGGGATGGACAGTTGCGGCAACCTCTGTTGCTGGCGGCACCGAGATCATTGGTTGCGGTCGCGCCGATTGATGGTTTTTTACACCCTAAAACTGAATTGGATACCCTGGGTTTCGACCAACCTGAATCAACCTGTAAATGGAGCAAATAATGATGAAAAAAAATATTTTGGCGCTGCTGTTGACCACGGCACTGAGCGGCGGCGCGCAAGCTGAAACGGTGTTTGTCACGCTGGAAAAAGACAATGCGTTGGCGGTGGTCGATCCTATCGCCGCACAATTAATCAAAACGGTTGACATCGGCTCGCGTCCGCGTGGCATCGCCATCAGTCCCGACCACAAGTTTTTGTACGTGGCGGTCAGCGATGAAAATACCATTAAGATTATCGATGCTGAAACGCTTAAAGAGGTGGGCAAATTGCCGTCCGGCGATGACCCGGAAACCTTCGCATTAAACCCCGCAGGCGACCGGCTTTATGTGTCGAATGAAGACGATAGCCTGGTGACTGTCATCGACATCAACAACAAAAAAGCCATCAAACAGATTAAGGTCGGCGTCGAACCCGAAGGCATTGCGGTCAGCCCTGATAATCAGTGGGTGGTCAGCGCCTCCGAAACCACCAATATGGTGCATTGGATTGATACCAAAACCAATGCCATCGTCGATAACACGCTGGTTGATCCGCGCCCACGCGCGCTGGGTTTTACTGCCGACAGCCAGCAATTATGGGTGACGTCGGAAATGGCCGGCACTTTGATGATTATCGATGTTAAAACCCGGCAGATTATCAAAACGGTCAAATTCGATGTGCAGGGCGTGACTGCCGATAAGATTCAGCCGGTCGGCGTGGTCATCGATAAAGAGCGAAAACGCGGCTATGTGGCTTTAGGCCCTGCCAACCGCGTCGCGGTAATTAATGCGGAAACTTTTGCAGTGGAAAAATATCTGTTGGTCGGCCAGCGGGTTTGGAATCTGGCTTTTTCACCGGATCAAAAACGGCTGTACACCACGAACGGCACCAGTAACGATATTTCGCTGATTGACCTGGATAGTCAGACCGTGACCAAATCAATGGGCGTAGGCACTTATCCGTGGGGCGTGGCAGTTAAACCATGAATTCATCCATAGCGTTGTCCGTGCAGGATTTGAGTTTTTCCTACGGCGGCAAAAAAGCACTCGATCAGGTCAATTTTAAAATCCAGCCCGGCGAATGCACGGTTTTGTTAGGCCCTAACGGCGCGGGTAAAAGCACCTTATTTTCTCTGATTACCCGCTTGTATGACAGCCGCGAGGGACGTATCGAGCTGTGCGGTTTCGATATTAAACGGCAAACGCTGTTGGCCTTGGCAAAATTGGGCGTGGTATTTCAGCAGACTACACTGGATATGGATTTGTCGGTGTTGCAAAACCTGCGCTATCACACGGCTTTGCACGGCATGGGGGGAAAGCAGGCTGAGCAACGAATACAGCAGGAGCTGGAGCGTCTGGCTATGTACGACCGGCGTTTTGAAAAAGTGCGCCAGCTCAACGGCGGGCATCGACGGCGCGTGGAAATTGCCCGCGCCTTATTGCACAAGCCGTCGGTGCTGTTGCTGGATGAGCCGACAGTCGGCTTGGATGTGCCCAGCCGATTGGCTATCGTTGATTATGTACATCAATTGGCGGCGGAAGAAAAATTGGCAGTGTTGTGGGCCAGCCATTTGATTGACGAAATTTATCCAAACGACCATTTGATTGTGCTGCATAAAGGCCAGGTCAAAGCCAACGGCACAGTGGATGATGTGCTCGACGCTACCGACACGCTAACGATTAAAGATGCCTTTTATACATTGACCAAAGGGGAGCAGGTATTATGAAGTTGCTGCATTACTGGCGCGCCATGTGGGGCATCATCGGGCGTGAATTATGGCGCTTTGTGACCCAGCGCGAACGCTTCATTTCCGCGCTAGTCAGACCTTTGGTCTGGTTATTTGTCTTTGCTGCCGGCTTTAGGGCGGCATTGGGGCTTGCCATCACCCCGCCTTACGAAACCTATATTCTTTACGAAGTGTATATCACCCCCGGCTTAATCGGCATGATACAGCTGTTTAACGGTATGCAAAGCTCGCTGTCGATGGTTTACGACCGGGAAATGGGCAGTATGCGCATATTGATGGTGTGCCCGTTGCCGCGCTGGTTTTTATTGCTCAGCAAACTGCTGGCCGGCACCGGCGTATCGGTTTTGCAGGTCTATGTGTTTTTGGCGATTGCCTGGTTCTATGACATACAAGCGCCGTGGCAGGGTTATCTGTGGATCATGCCGGCGCTGTTGCTGTCCGGCTTAATGCTCGGCGCGCTGGGTTTGTTGCTGTCGTCGTTTATCAAGCAGCTGGAAAATTTTGCCGGAGTGATGAACTTTGTGATTTTTCCAATGTTTTTTATGTCAACCGCCTTGTATCCTTTATGGAAAATCAAAGAGTCCAGCGCGCTATTGCATAACCTGGCGCTCTACAATCCGTTTTCTCAGGCCGTCGAATTGATCCGCTTTGCCCTGTACGGCCAGTTTAATCAACAGGCTTTTATTTTCACTCTAACGGCCTTTATCGTATTTATGGCCGCCGCAATCATTGGCTATAATCCTTCAAAAGGCATGATGATGCGAAAAGGCGGCGGTTAAAAAATGGTGTGTAAGCTTGCTTACGCGCTTGGCTCACCTTGCAGACAACCTAAAGCATTAAAAATCAATCTGGTGAATATGTGAAGAACTCTTTTTTTCTGGTCATTCCAACACAGCAAAACAATCCCCAGCGCCTAAAAGAATTTGGCGTCAAAGCGCTGCAACAATGGGTTGCCGAATTGCCGACGGCTAACCCCGGATTGGCCACCCGCCTGCTTCACGATTTCCTGATCGATTTCAACACCCTTGAAATGACAGCCCAATTAAGGCTGGATGCGCTGGAGCTTTTAAGCGCCAGTGTTTATGTTATTGAAGACTATCTCCGCTCCAGATTGATTAAGACCGGCTTCCCCAAAGAAGACAATGACAAAAAGATTTTGTCGGTATTGGTTTCAATCGAAAAAGAATTCACTATCGGCTATTGGATAGTGCTGAAAGAACTGACCCGGCGTGATGTCGGCTGGTTTCAAGGCAAAAATACCGCACTCGCCATACAGCGCTGTATTAAAGGGCTCAGCAGCATTGTTATCAGTCATTTCATTATGGGGATGCCGATACCTGACTGGGTCTGGATAGATTTGCACTCGCTTTATAATCTGAGTGTGACCTTAAAAAACAGCTCAACCAAAGTGAGCAATGAAACCAGCCTGTCCAACAAGCCCAGTACACCTGAAGAATGTTATCGGCAGATTCTGTTGCTCAGTCTCGCCGACCCTACCGGTCTAATGCAAAAGGAAATTTTGCAGGTTTATGGTTTTATAGAAATCATTAATTCTTTAGTTAGCCTGAAAAAAACCCCCGTTAATGGACAGCAAATACAGTGCATCGTTTTAACCGATGAGGATAAATCGCCGCATTGCCAAATTGAAACCGGGATCAAAAATGATTCCGCAATACTGTATCTGGATTTGACCAAATTATTTAAGGCGTTCAAGCAAAAAGAAAAATTAGTTAATGCAACGGAGGCACGGTTTAGTTCGATGCATTTATTAAAAAACAGTGCCGTAAAGCCCGCCGCCGAATTGCTCGATTATCTTGAGCAACGCTGGCTGGGCGTTGACCTGCAAGGTGTGCCTTTTTTTAGCGACCGGGCAGACCGCTGCATTGCCGTAGGTCTGGAATCAACCCATGAATTGCAAAATGGAATCGGATCAGCTGACAATAAAGATCTTGAATTTTCCGTTCAGTCAGCATCTGACCGGTTATTGTCCGGCGTATTTGAAAAAAACGGCGTTTTGTCGGTCGGTAGTCTAGTCAGCTTTAGAAAAACCGATAGCCCAGAGCATAAGCGTTCATTAGGGATAGTCAACAAGGTCATTGTTGACAGGCAAAGCGGCAGAATAAATTTTGGTATGCAATTACTGGCCCATCAATCCATTGCCGTCACTTATACCTTATTGGAAGAAAGCGGAAAAGATATTCCAACGCAAAAAGGCCTGTTTTATAGTGCCAAAGAACTGGACTATGAAAAAAGCTACATCATCACAGCGAGCTTTATGTTGAAAGATGGCGACATTATCCAAATGTCGATGAACAATGAAAGCTTTCCTGTCGTTTTAAGCAACCGAAAAAACGTTGGGCTAGGTTACTGGCAGTTCGAATGCCGACGGGTAGCGGAAAGGGACAAATCTATGCCTGCCCAGACTAAAAAAGGCTATGATTTCATTTAAATAAGGCATGCCGCCAACATATAGCACTTGAAAAGTTTTTTTATCGTGGTAAGTTGGCACGTCAAGTTAATGGCTGCTGATCAATTGCCAACTAAATTGAAGGTTAGGCGAAAGTACTCGGGAAATATACTTGGAGCAAAAACCTGAACATAATAAAAAAATGACAACAATGAGGATAAGAGATGAGTAACGAAGAAAATGTTAACAAAACGGCAGATGCCGCAAAAGAAAAGGCCGGAAAAGTATTTTCATTGGCAATGGATTTGAAAGAAAAAAATCCAAAAGTATTTTTTGGCGCCATTGGCGGCGTCGTCATTTTGTTGCTCATCATCATTATGATGAGCGGCGGCGACTCAAACCCCCCCATTACATCTGCGGCCAAAAATCTGGTGACCGGCCAGCGTTATGTTTTAAAAAACCCCAACACCTATGAAGTTGAATCCCCTATTCAATTAGTCGCAGTACCAGGCGCCATAGCTGCGTTTGATGACAGCGAAGATGATGGCAAAGGTAAAGTTGAATCTTGCAGACGGATAGCGCAAGGCACACCAGTCACCATTATCGAGTTCCAGGATTTTGCCGGCAAGAAAAATGCCTTTGTTAAAGTCCAAGTTGAAGATGGCGAGTGTAAAGGCAGTTCCGGTTGGGTCTTGGCAATTGATGTTCAATAAAAGTTTGACAAGTTTAAAATAAGCCTTATAATAACCAAATAAATTGCAACGCGGGAATAGCTCAGTGGTAGAGCACAACCTTGCCAAGGTTGGGGTCGCGAGTTCGAATCTCGTTTCCCGCTCCAATTAATTTAGAAAAAGCCGCGATAATTCGCGGCTTTTTTATTTAACCTTTAAGGCTGCGTAGCAAAATGGTTATGCAGTGGCCTGCAAAGCCATCTACGGCGGTTCGATTCCGCCCGCAGCCTCCAGAAGTTAATTCGTAGAAATTCAAAGAAGTACACAAACCCGCAAGCTGAAAGGCTTAGCGGGTTTTTTATTGTTCGGCGAAGTGCGTATAAATGCGCTGGAATCCCGGTTCTGATTGGGGTAACATTCGGGGTAACACAGCTACCCCATGATGGAGTTACCCCAGTGTTATTATCAGATACCGCCTGCAAGAATGCCCATAAACATGCAAAAGCCAGCAGTGGCAAGTCTTTCAAGCTGTATGATGAAAAAGGCTTGTACCTTTTAGTTAAGCCTCAACCTGATGGTTGGGGTAAGTGGTGGCGATTTAAATATTGTTTTGAGGGCAAGGAAAAATGTATTTCTTTTGGCACTTATCCCGATACCAGCTTAAAACAAGCAAGAGACAAACGAGACGAAGCCAGAAAACAAGTTGCAGAGGGAATTGACCTAGGCGAAAACAGAAAAGCGGTCAAGTCATCAAAAGCCGAAATCGCTACCAACAGCTTTGAAATAATTTCTCGTGAATGGGGCTTAAAAAAAGTTAATGACTGGGATGATAAAAATAACCGGTCTAAACGGATGCTTGAACGAAATATATTTCCTTGGTTGGGCAATAAGGCCTTTTCCGCAAACCAAGATACCAAAAAATGAGTAAAATAAGCACCTATTCCAACCCTACAAAAAACCGAGATGACAACAGCAGCGTATTTTGGCCAAGCCGAGCGACAATCTATTAACGAGAGCCACTTATCT
>JAUXXQ010000025.1 GCA_030684815.1 Methylobacter sp.
TTCAGGGTGGGGCTGGATGTCATTCGCGACGTATTGCTTAACGTCACCTATTCACTGGAGTGCGCATTGCAACGTATTATTCATTTTATTGATTTGAAAGGCTTCTCTGTATTTCGATGATTTTTTGTCATGTACAGAGAAAGTTGATCCCAAGCACCCAATCCAGAAGACCATCGAGCCAATCCTGGTGAGCGCTCCGGGCTGAAATGACGCCCCGGAATTTCACGTAGAGGCCCGAGATATAGAAACTGTTGTAAGCAATCACGAGCTAATTCACCGGCACCAACAATAATACGGGAGAGGTATCTGTTCAAAAGAATAAAGCGCTGTTCTGCTTCTGCTTTTTCCGTCTGTAGGGTTTCTGCTTGCTGCCGTTCCTCATCAGTAGGTTTCTTATTTGGATCGACATCGTCATTTTCGAGAAGAGCATTCGAGGGTGCTAAAGGTAAATCTTGATTAAACACCGGTAAAGCCCATTGACCGGAGCGTAGTTGTAAAGGTACGAAAACCGGCTCTTCATTCTCTTTCTTGGGTTGTATGGTGAATTCATCAACCAGAGCCTGCAATGCCTCACCGATATTGATTGCCTCCTCTTCTTTATTGACGGGCTCGTTAAATATTTTATGCTGGCAGTTGAGAATAGATAATTCAATCTGTTTCTGGTCTGCTTTGGCGTTAATAGTCGCAAAATGTTCACCATCGATACTGACTGAGTAGAAGGAAACATAGGCTCGGTCATGTTGACGACTCCAGTTCACTCCAAGCTTGACCTCCACCGTCCCCACACAGCTCAGATCAAGGAGTTTTTCCGTATCTAATATTTCGCCAAGAAGAATGTGTTCATCCTCATCACCGGCACCGTAACTTGGCAGCAAGTTATTATCGAGAGCAAGGCCGACGGCCAGCTCAATAGTGGTGTCCGGATCATGTAAATAAACAAGATTGAGGAAGCCACCCAGGTCGAGTTTACCGCCGAGTTGAGTCGTGCCTGGGTTACAGTTATTGCTCGTTAAAATTTCAGAAAGATAGTGCAGCGCCTGAACTATCGTGCTTTTTCCTGCGCTGTTAGGGCCGAGCAACAACGTAATCGGACGAAACATGATTTGTTGCTCATTAAAACCTATCGCTTTGAAGTTGCGTAGTGAAAGAGAGGTTAATCGCATGGTAATTTATTAGGTTTAGAGATCGTTTATTGCTTCACGACTCAGGCCAGACTGACCTGCTTCATCGGGTAACCCATTTAAAAAACGGGCCATTTTTACGGCTTTATTTTCTGTTGCTTCCGGTAATTCATAAATGACGGCGATTTTTCCAGACCTGCTGGAATAGTATCGGGCAGTTGCAATTTTAACCGATGATTTTATAGAATTTGGGTCTCTTTAGATTGAACGCTTGCATCGGCTTTTTCTGTTTTAAATCTTATTCGATCCAGCTAAAGTTCACCGGCTAATCTTAAAACTTCCTTTTCCAATTTTTCAGAAACCCTGAAGTTTGCTTTTTTAAGCTGGGTAAAAATATCGGCGACTGAGCTAATGACCTGCTGTTGTTTGGCTTTCAGTAAAATGCCTAATAAACCTGTAAACTTAAGTTGTAGCTGTTTCGCCAATTTTCTGGCTTTCAAATCATCAAGGATCATCACGTTATCTTCTTGCATTTGCAGAGCCAACGCGATGGTGCTGGCTTCACCCAAATCGACACTGGCATTTAATATGCGCAGATAATTTTTATCTATAACAGTGACAACATGCATCCAGTTTTCTAACGGTTTGCCGAATTCCTGAGCGACTTCTTCGGTTAGATAAATATTTTGGTAGAGTTTTTGCAGAATAGTTAGCGCATTAATATTGTCCAAAACGATCAGGCAACTGGTATTGGAAACGATTTTAGGCATTTTCAAAATCCTGCATGATGTCTTCGGCAGGATAATTTAAAACCGAAACCTGGTAATGTCCCAGCAACTCCATAAAAGTCCGTTTAGAAAGACCTGTCATTTGTGCTGCTTGCCCTATCGATAATACGCCTTTCTCATACAGTTTACTGGCAAGTAGCATTTGAATTTCCTGCATGTCTATGTTGATAGTGTCAGGAAGTTGTATTTGTAGGGTTTGCATATTCTTTCCTTTATTTGGTTAGCATTAGAGTTCACCGGCGAAGGCTTTTTGGCTGAGTGAATTAAATTCATTATCTGAAAAAATAGTACAGCTACAAGTTTTTTCTAAAGTTGCTCTTACATTCCAATAAATCAAAGAAAACTTTTTTTGCATAGTTATTGGAGGAATTGGAATCTGGATATCTTTAATTTTAGCCAGTGTCAATCTCGTTATTGCAGCACCAGACATATTAGCAATTATCATAGATTTAGATCTTGGATGATTTAAAAACATAGTTAGAAATTCAGGTAATAATAAATCTCTATTTGGCTTGAGCAACGCAAGACTTGATAACATGCTGAATTCAAAGTCATACTCATTGATTGCAGCTAATCCGGTAGTTGCACCATCTTTAATATACAGAACGTCATATTTTTCTGGTTTACATCTAGCATAAATCGTTTTATGAGAATCAGGTGAGATATACCAAGGAGCTTTATAAAACTCTAAGCCTGATTTTTTAAGATGTTTTGCGGTTATATAAGGGATACCGGTTTCCGTAATCATAGGTGAATGATGCGTTCCATCAGTGATTTTTTTACATAACTTACCCAACTCACTTACCTTCCACTCTTTCGGATTAGTTACCGGATCGCCAAACATGTCCAGAAACACGGCGCGGAGGAATTGGTCGGCGAGCTGGATGGCTTGCTGGTTTTTGCGGCGCAGGCTGTCGGCTTTGTCGAGAATGGCGGCAATGCGTTTTTGTTCGGCTAGAGGTGGAACAGGTACAACAGCTTCTTTCAAAAACTTATAATGGCGGCTATATCCCGCATTGTCTGGCAGCTTTATAGTGTTTAAAAAGTAGAACAGAAACTTTTTGTCCATCGGAATTTTAGGCGATAGAACCTTAACGCCATCAGCTCCAAGCACAAATGGATAATCAATGAGCTTAATTATTTTTGTATGATCTCCAAATAGAACTGTTGGTAATTCTTCTTTACAGAGAGCGTTATCGTCATCCACATAACCGCAACATGTTTGTTGACCTTGGTCAATAACAGGATAGGTTCCAATCTCACGAGCATCTGACTGTTTTATTTTCGTGTTACCACCAGTCACATCTTTAACCGCATCTAAAAACGGCAGTACATTCCATTCTTTGGGAAGGTTTTTAAACTGAGTTAAGTCTGACATTTAAAGCATCCTCTCCAATTCCTTCAACTCTCCCTGAATCTCATCCACCAACGTCATCCACTGTTCTAAAATTTCTTTCGGCGAGTCGTACTGTTCCTCTATGTGAACGGTTTCTTTATAACGATTAATCGACAAATCATACTTATTTTCGGCAAGCTCGGTTTTATTCACCCAAAAACAAGCTTGAGCGCGGTCACTGAAAATTTTGTCTGCATTGTCAGCATTTCCGCCATTCTGGATAATCACGTTTTTATACTCTTGCCAGCGTTTGTAACTGCTAAGCACTTTGGGCAAATCACCGGAAAAACTTAGTGGGTTACCCTGCTCGTCCTGATACAGCGTGTCGCGTTTGTCGTCCAGCGAAAAACCATCATCCTGCACGTCATAAAACAAGACCTGATCGGTCACGCCGCCTTTGGTGAATAGTAAAATGGCCGTGGATACACCGGCATAGGGTTTGAATACGCCGCTGGGCAAGTTGATAACCGCTTCGAGCTGATTTTGCTCTATCAATAATTCACGCACGGCCTGGTGCGCTTTGGAAGAGCCAAACAATACGCCTTGCGGCACAACCGTAGCACTGCGGCCTCCGGTTTTAAGCATCCGTAAAATCTGGGCAATAAACAGCAGCTCAGTCTTTTTGGTTTTTACCAGCCGCAAGATTGGCGGATTAATGGTGTCTTCGTCCAGACTGCCTTTGAACGGCGGATTAGCCAAAACCACATTAAAGGCATTTTGTTCAAGGTCTGGAAAGTGGTCGGCAAAACTATGCGCCAGGGTATCCTGATAATGAATATCCGGATCGTCAACACCGTGCATGTAGAGGTTCATCGCGGCAATGCGCAACATGGTGCTGTCAAAATCAAAGCCGTGAAACATTTTGGTTTTGATGGTTTGCCATTGCTCCGGCGTTAATAAATCGCCGGTATAAATTTTCTGGGTAACGGCTTTACCTTTATCATCGATAACTTCTTCTTGCATGATGCCATGCTCGCTGCTGTAGGTTTCCAGCAGGTATTCCATGACGGACACCAAAAAACCTGCTGTACCACAGGTAGGATCGGCGACGGTTTCATCCGGTTGTGGAGCTAGCAACTGCACCATCAGTTTGATGATATGACGCGGGGTGCGGAACTGGCCGTTAATACCGGCATTGGATAATTTACTGAGCAGATATTCGTATAAATCGCCTTTGGTGTCGCCAGCATCCAGCGGCAGTGCGTCGATCATTTCAATAGCTTTGACCAGCAGACTGGGTTTGTCGATAGCCAGGCGTGCATCTTTCATATAATCGCCAAAACGGCTGTCGCTGGTATGCAGACGAAAATGCTTAAACACTTCATCACGCACCACGTTCATCAGGCGTTCGGCATCTTCGATATGGCTGAACTGACTCCAGCGCAGCTGTTGTTCATGGTCTTTAAAGCGCGGGGTATAGCTAAAGTCGGCGCTGCGGGAGGCACGTTTTTCATCGAGGCTTTCGTTAATATCTAGCAAACGAGCAAACATCAGGAAAGTAATTTGTTCTATCACTGTTAACGGGTTGGCAATGCCGCCCTGCCAGAATTCCAGCCAGAGTTTGTCGATTTTATTTTTTAAGTCGCCGGTGATCATGTAATTTGGGTGTCCAGAAAGATGGGGGTAATTAGGTTATGGGTTAAAGCGCAGATTGAATATCGGTTTGAGAAAAGTCGTTACCTTTAAACAGCAGTGGCATATGGCAGTGTTGGGCGGCGGCGTAACTGCAACAATCGCCAAAATTGAGTTTAGCCGGATGCCTGCCTTTACCGTAGTTACGCCAAGCAATACGGGCTAATTGTGCTTGCTGTTTGTCGAAGGCAATAATGGTCGGCTCAATGAGTTGCAGCAATTCATCAAATTTGGCGGCACCGGTTTCGCCTTTTTTGTATTCGATGACCATTGACGCTTCGACAATACTCACGGCGCTGATAAAAAGCTGATCAGCGTTAATCAATTTTTGGGCATATTGAGCGGCATCGTCTTCGTTTAACAGAATGGCAATAAGCACTGAAGAATCCACAACCATTATTCATGTCCCCATAAGCCTTCGGGACTGTCGCTATAACCTAAAATTTCATCGGCTGAACGCTCATCCAAGGTAGGCAAAGCTGCACAGTCTTGCATGATTTTAGTTAATAGGGCCAATTTCTCTTGCTTGGCTTTTTTTAGAGTTAAGGCGGTGCTAAAGAAAGTCGCTTCATCTTGCAAGCTTTGTTCGAGTTCTTTAATGCGTTGCGTAATTCTAACTTGGGGTAAATTATCGGGTACGTTAATCGTAAGTTGCATTATTGATCTCCCATTAATGCGGATAGTGAGGGCTGTTTGCCAAAGCTTGTGACAATAGCCAGCAAGTCGTCAATTTGTTGTTCGTTAGTAAACACCTGATCCAGCCCGCCCAAGGCCGCAAAGGGCATTTGGTAAAGGCTGTTGATTTCGATGGCGCCGCTTTGGGCAATTTGCCGTTTTAACAGGCTTAAAAATTGCACTTGCCTAGCATTAAGGCTGGGGTAGTGTTGAATAAAATCGGCAAAATGCTGGTTGACCTTGTCAGCATTCATTCCGACGATGGAGCGCAGAATTTGTTCCATTGGCGCTGCGGTGTCGTAAAAGCCTTTCAAGATATTCAGGTCGATGTCGGGGTGCTGGGTGTGGATTAACGCATTGAGGTTATCGAGTTCCGCTAAGGTTACCGGTGCGCCATTGCGGATTTTTTGCAGGATAGGGTTTTGCTCGAATAATGCTGTTAAGGCCTGTTCGACTTTAAGGCGATAACTTGCCATATCGACCGCTTTTAAATAAGTGCTTTGCTGTTCATGTATTTCATCGCTGTCGGTGATGTCAACAGTGGGCGCTTCAGGACGTGGGCCTGTGCCTTTTTCGCGGTATTGCATGATGCTGCGCAACTCAATACGCAGTTGTTCCAATTCATCCAGTGAGGCAGCTTGCCACCAGGCCGGTTCACGGCATTGCTTGATGGTACTAGCCTTGGCTTTAACCTGATTTAGGTTCATTTGCAATTGCCAAAGCTGGTTAATCGCTTCGCCAGTTAGATCATCGGCATTGGATTTTTTTAGTTTTTGCTGCTGAATCTGGCTGATCAATAAATCCCACTGGTACGCATCGCTGTGACCACGAATATCCAGCCATTGCATCAATGGCGCAATCTCGGTCTCCTGTAAGATGACGGTGTTGGCGTTGAATTGGCGAATGGTTTCCAAGTCGCTCATCTGGCGTTTAACCTTCCACTTGTCACGTACCGCCAAGGTATTATCGTCGAGACTGTTAACAGTTTTATGCAACCATTGCGCTACACAGTCAAAAAAATCGGGTTCCGCGTGATGTAATGCAGTTTTGGCAAGCAGCAAGCGGGCTTCAAACAAACGCTGCATCATCGCTTTAGGCTGACTAATGCTGACTTCACGCGGTTTTAGACCGTGATATTCGACCACGCCCCAGTGGTCGAATATCTGGAAATGGCTTTTGTGTTTACCGGCACCAAACAGATTAAGACATAAACGGGTGCCGCGACCTATCATTTGCCAAAACTTGACCGGCGATTTAACCGGACGGGCAAATACCAGATTGACGATTTCCGGCACATCAATGCCGGTGTCGAGCATGTCCACCGAAATGGCAATTGTCAGCTGATCGTTATTACCGAGACCTTTAAAGTCATCGATTAAGGCTTCGGCACGCGGATCGTAGTTGTCGATCACATGACAGAATTTGCCGCCATATTGGGGATAGAGTTCATCGAATAGGGTTTCAAGCAGCTTAGCGTGTTTATGATTACGAGCGAAAACAATGGTTTTACCCAAGGTCTGTCCATCGGCCTGACGAATGCCGTTTTCCATCAGGTTTTGCAGTATTTTTCGGTTGGTGTCTTTGTTGTAGATGGCCCGATCAATCTCTTGGGCGTCAAAGTCGAGACTGTTAGGATCGATGCCTTTGTCTTCCAGTTCGGCAATTTCTTCGGCACTTAAAGCGTGGCCTTTAATGCCATCGCGTAGGAATTTGGTGGTGTGCTTTACCACCTGGTAAGGCACTAAATAACCTTCTTCGATAGCGGTTTCCAGTGAGTAATTACAGGTGGGTTCTTTGAAATCGCAACCAAATAACTGGCAGGTGGAACGACTGACCATTTCAACCGGCGTGGCGGTTAGACCGACTTGCAGCGCATCGAAATAGCGGAACAGATCGCCGTAGATGTTGTAGATGCTTCGGTGGGATTCGTCGGCGATGATCAGGTCAAAGAAACCAGGATCGAATTTTTCAAACAACCTGATCATCGCGGGATAGGTGGCTATAAAGATGCGGTTATGAGAGTCCTGTACGCTTTTGCTGGTCAACACGGTTATTGGTGCTGACAAATATTCGCTGTAGGCATTTTTGGCTTGTTTGCGCAGCTCGCGGCGGTCACAGACAAACAATACGCGTTTGACCCAACCGGCTTTCATGCAAACATCGGTCAGGGCTATCGATAATCGGGTTTTTCCTGTGCCGGTTGCCTGAACCGCCAGTGCTTTGCGTTGTTTGGTTTCAAAGCGTTCGCTAATTCGTTTTAGCGCTTCATGTTGGTACAGGCGATCGCCCAAAATATCGGCTTTAGCGGAAACACTATTAAGCGGTTTGCGCTCTGTCCGCTGCCGTACTTGATATTGCAAACTGGACTTGGAATAAAAGCCGTAGAGTTTACGCGGGGGATAGTTTTGTTCGGGATGATCATCCCAAATCCAGATGTCGTGACCGTTGGTATAAAAAATCACCGGACGTTGTCCATGCATTTTTTCCAGACCATCGGCATAGTGCTTGGCCTGATGGCGACCTTTTTCCGCATCGACAGCGGCTTTTTTGGCTTCAACAACAGCCAGCGGTTTGCCGTTATCGTCCCATAACACATAGTCGGCATAGCCATCGCCGGTTATGGTGGGCTGATACAGGACTTTTTCTTCCAGTGTTATCTGATGGGTATTGCCTATTTCCCATCCAGCCTGAGCCAGTTGTAGGTTAATGAGTTGTTTACGGGTAGCGGCTTCATCAAAGTGCAGCTCGTTAACTGCTTGCTGGCCGTTATGAGTGGCCTGTTGCTTAAGCTGGGTCAGCTCTTCTTCTGTTCGCTGCCATTGCGTTGCCTTTTCGCGCTCGGCTTCCAATTCGGCCAGCAATACCTGCATGTGTGCTTCCTGCTTTGCGTATTGCTCCAACAGGGCTTTGCGTTCATGTTTATAATCTGCTTTGGCTGATTGGGGCGGCTTAGGCTGCTCGAAAGCCTTAATGGTCGCGGCATCACCTTGGCTATAGGTGACAAACAGCCAGCGACCTAAGTCAAAGGCTTCTTTCAACAACCACTGAGCGCTTTGTTCGCTGACCTTATCACCATGCGCGGCTTTGTTGCCGTGAATACGAATGGCATGAAGTTTATCGACAACAACTTTGGGCGTAACCGCTTCGAAAGCATCATTGCTGAGCAGTTCCATGAATTTGGACATTGGCGTCCTGGGTAAACTCAGTTCGCTATAAACGATGTCAACGCAGCGCTCGGCAAAATTACGCAATTTGGTCTGTGCGCTTTGCGGATCAGCATGAGTATAGCGCTCAGCAAAACCAGCCAAACTTGCTAGTTCAGGCCAAGCGTTTCTCAGAAATTCAAAGTTTTGTGATTGCATAATATCTATTCTGTCCATAGCACTCATCTTAAGCGAAGAGTGTGCCAACTTTTACTGAACGTCCAATTTTTCCATCCAGTTTGATAAGGTCTGGTAGTTGGGCAATCCTAAAAGTACCGCTGCTTCTTTTTTGTTGCCAGCCGTTTTTTTAAGCGCCTGGGTGATATATTTTCTTTTCATACTATCCAAAACGTGTTGAACATCAATGCCGTTACCGATTTCAGGCAGTTCACTGGTTATGACTTGCCGAGGCCTTTCAATCATCGCTTCTTTAATGTCGGCTTCGGTTATTTGTTCCATATCCGCCCATATTGATGCTCTTAGCAATGTGCCGTGCAGCTCCCTGATGTTACCAGGCCAAGTGTGGCTTAATATAATATTTTTTGCTTTAACAGAAATTTTTTTATTAATGTAACCCGGTTGACTAGATGCCTCCTGATTGATTGTAGTCATCAAATAATCAGCCAACAGGGCAACATCGCCGACTCTTTCTCGCAAAGGCGGTAAAGTAATAATCCCCACCGCGACCCGATAAAAAAGATCTTCACGAAAACGGCCCTGGGCGATTTCAATAGACAGGTTGCGATTTGTCGCGGCAATGACCCGAACATTTACTTTTATTGAACTGCTGTCGCCCACCCGGCTCATTTCACCCGATTGCAGTACACGAAGTAAGCGAACTTGAGCGTCTTCTGGCAGCTCACCAAATTCATCAAGAAACAGGGTACCCCCATCAGCCGCTTCAAAATAACCGATTTTGTGACTGATGGCACCGGTGAAGGCACCTTTTACATGGCCAAACAGCTCTGAATCAATCAGCTCCCTGGGGATTGCGCCGCAATTAACAGTAATAAAGGGTTTGCCCTTGCGCAGACTGGAGTTATGTATCGCCTTGGCAAAAAGCTCCTTGCCGGTTCCAGATTCCCCCATAATTAACGCAGGCACATCGCGTACCGCAATTTTCTCGGCTTTTTGGATGATTCTTTTTATATCTGGATTCTGAGTGATGATGTCAGAAAAAGCGGCGGATAACGGCGCTTCTGAATAGGATAGCTCGGTTAGCTTTTTGTCTGCATTTTTGACTAGTTGGGGAATATATTCGGCGGAAATATCGAAAGGAATAGTGACAAACTCGCCACCTTTTTCTCTAGTGGATTGCACAAATCGAGTGTTGTACTTGGTCTTGCCCAGCAGTATCGACACTGCTGTCATTGACGGGGTGCCTGGGGACAGATGGATACTGATATCCAAACCTGTTTCATTGACAGTCAGTTTATCAAGATGACTATCTACAGCTCGGTGTATATCGCCAAAATCGATCGGGGAGCGTAGCGAGCATTTAATGGAAACTATTTTGAGCGTGATGCGCTCGGCGAGCCAATTTATATAAGCATTGGCTATGGGCTGTTCCTGCTCATGTATTAAATGCAGCTCATCGAAAGTTAACGTTTTTAATGCGCCAAGAATTGGGCCGTCACCAAGGATGTCACCGGATCTTGAAGGAATTAGCCCTGCTGCTTTAAGATCGGTAATTCCGAGCCAGGAAATTAATATTTTTTTGCCCATAGTTGCCAATATCCTTAATATAATCAATCAAGGATAGGCGCAAAATATAGCTGCATCAACATAAATATAATATATTTTATTTAAATAAATTAATTTACCTTATTAGTGCAATTGAGCATCGTTTGGACAGTCTCAAAACGAACTTATTCAAGGGTGACGATATTTTTTCCAAAAAAGTATGTTAGATGCCCTCATTGACTCAGTAAATATCCCCCAAAAAGTCCTTCTTACCAACGTCTACGCCGTTATGCCGCAGGATGGCATAAACCGTGGTGACATGAAAATAGACGTTTGGTAGCACAAAATCCAATAAGTAAGGCAAGCCTTTAAAGGTGACGGTTTTATCGTGCATCGGCAGTGCGATAGCTTTATCTTCGGAACCGTCTAGCTGTTCGGGCTTACAGGCTTCAAGCAGTGCAATGGTTTTATCGATGCGCGCTAACAGTTCCGGGAAGGTTGTTTCATTGTCTTCAAACTTCGGTGGTTCTAGCCCAGCAAGGCGTGACACAGCGCCTTTAGCAACATCGGTTGCAATTTGAACTTGCCGTGACAGTGGAAACATATCAGGATAAAGACGGGCATTAATCAGAACCGATGGATCAATTTTCTTGGTTTCGGCATGAGCGGCTGCTTTTTCAAGAATAGTCCGCAAATTAGTCAAGCTACGAACGATGGGGGGCACAGATATGGCGTACATGGAATATGACATGGTGAATTCTCCTGAACTGTTAGTTAACTTAAGGGCTGTAGAAATGTTGTTAATGCCCACTTAATGTAACGTAGTTGTTGACGCCCCACAGCATTTTTTTAAATTTCAGTCCGTTTCCACACGGGCATGGATCATTACGTCCGATTTTAGTATCGTTGCGGATAGTCATGCGTTCTATGACGGCTTGCCGATAAGGCAACCAAAACCGGTAAATAAAAGCCAAACTTGCCGGTATTTGTTGTGCAACTTTATCACACGGTTTTGTCGCAAAGTTTACCCGTCTGCGTTAGAATCCGCCAATTTCAGCAAAATAGAATAACTAAGATGATCAGTTTTAAAGGCGCCCAATTTCCAAAAGAAGTCATTCTATTCGCGGTATTTTTTTATGTCCGGTACGGTGTTTCCTATCGTGATGTCGAAGAGATCATGGAAGAAAGGGGTGTCACTGTTGATAATGCTACGCTAAACCGTTGGGTTATCAAGTATTCGCCTTTGATAGCCTTAGCCGCCAAGAAAAATAAACGGGCTGTAGCCACCTCATGGAGAATGGACGAGACGTACATCAAGGTCAAAGGCGAATGGGTTTATCTCTATCGTGCCGTTGATAAGCTGGGCGACACCGTTGATTTCATGTTGTCCGAAAAACGCGATGAAGCCGCAGCGACTTTGTTTTTTAAGCAAGCCATAGATCACAACGGTTTCCCAACGAAAGTGGCGCAAACTTCGTTGGCTTGGAGACTATTAACGTCCTGCTGATACTTGCCGGAATAATCAGTTTTGTTGAAATTGTCTAGGTCAAATACATGAACATCATAGTCGAACAGGATCACCGTTTCATCAAGAAAACAACGAAACCGATGATGGGTTTCAACGCTTTCTATTCGGCCAAAGCAACTATTCCCGCCTATCAGCAGTTCATGGCATTAGCAGGATAGTCTTGCCTCCAAAATAGGAATTTCCTGGCTTTAGCTAAACTTTGCGACAGAACCTTTTTAGGTGATTGAATATTAATAATATTTGCGGCTTGGTAGAGGGTGTTGCGACAGGCTAGAGCCGTCATCACTTAATACTTGGAAAATAAAGGCTTTAAGCGTGACTAAGGGTGAGAATACCGAGGAGAGTTTGTGCGGGGTATGGGCGATAATGTCGGCAATGCTGTCAGTTGAAAAAAAAACCTCCATGTCGGGTACTTGGAATTGTAAAAATGATTTTTTAAAACGGTTGATTTGCTGTTTGATACGGTTTTTCATTAGAGGGTGTAACCAAGTTATTTCGGGGTCAAGTAATAGCCTGCATTCTATCAGGGTAATGCCTGATATTAGGCTTATTTTTGGGCTTATTTATTATTTATCCGATTGTAATTTATGGGTTAATGTGATCTGCGGTAGCAGTATTTCAGCCGGACAAGTCAGTGCCGCAATGCTCAAGCCGTGACGAACCATTTGCAATTTTGTTTGATGGCATCAACGATCACTTGGATTTATGCGGATCGCCTGAAAACAGACCCCGAACGTCGGCATAAAGTGAAGGGGCGAACCAGTTTTGCCTTTTCGGATGTTCGACGGCTTATCGCTGAAGCCGGACTCGATGATGATTTTGATAGGGTTTGCCCCAAACCTGGCAAACCCACGAAAAATTCGCTGGCAGCCGTATCGCTGCGCATGGTGGCTTGATGATTTTTTAGGAAACTTCAGATCTGAAAGTCTATAGCATAAAATTCATTGAGGAGCCGCACATGGGAAGATCAACCAGCAACATTGCTATATCAATCCCTTATTATCAGCTACTTGAATGTCTTGGCGAGAGTCTGAATGCCTCGGTTTATAAAGCGGTCAGCAAAGATAATCCGGATGACATCGTTACGGTAAAAATCCTGAAGCGGCAGATCAATCATGAAGCCCAGCGCCGCTATCTTCGGCAAAAAGTTGAACGGCTTAAAATCATCCACGATCCCAGGGTGATTGTGCCGCGCAGTATTGAGTATTTTGGCGAATCCCATATTATTGTCCAAGACTATTTCCCCGGCATTACGCTGGACAGTTATCTCAACCAACAGAGTGCGCCGCTTGATTTATCGACTTTCTTTGTCATTGCGGCGGAATTGACCCAGGCGGTTAATAATATACATGAAGCGGGTATTATTCACGGTAGCGTCAAACCGCATAATATCCTGATTCAACCTGAAACCCGCTCTATTCGCCTGATTGATTTTCTGAATCCTGTCGATATTCAGGACATCAGTCATTTTATTTATGACCGGGGCTTTGTCGAAGGCACTTTAGCCTATACCTCACCGGAGCAAACCGGGCGTATCAATCATCGGGTTGATTATTCGACCGACATTTATTCCTTGGGCATTATTTTTTATCAGCTCCTGACCGGAAAATTACCCTTTGCCAGCGCCGATCCGCTGGAACTGATTCATTCCCATTTGGCCGAAGAAGCCTTGCCGATTTCGAGATTAAACTCTGCCGTTCCGGGTATCGTTGCTGAAATCATTGCCAAAATGTGTTTCAAAGAACCCGAAAAACGCTATCAGACCGGCAGTGGCTTGTATGCGGATTTGCACCGCTGCGCTGAGCAATATCGGCAAAATAGGCGTATTGATGCCTTTATGCTGGGCTTACGGGATCATACCCGTAGAGTTATTTTTATATCGAAAATGGTCGGTCGCGATGATGAGGCGAAAGTTATTCTGGCCGAGTACGCCAAAGTCACCGACGGCAAAGGTTTTCATTCCGCCTTCATTTCTGGTTTGCCCGGCATTGGCAAAACGCGTTTAATTCAGGAGTTGCAACAACCGCTGGTTGCCCATAAAGGCTATTTTACGTCCGGTAAATTTGACCAGTATCAAAAAAATATTCCGTATAGTTCGCTCATCCAGGCTTTGCGCAATCTGATCCGGACTATTTTGACCGAAAGCGATAACCGTGTTGATGAATGGAAGCAGCAGATTCAGCAGGCTTTAGAGCAACAAGCGAAGGTCATTACCGATGTGATTCCAGAACTTGAGGTGTTGATTGGCACGCAACCTGAGGTTATTGCGCTGCCGCCTGTCGAAGCCCGGCATCGGTTCAATAATGTGTTCAGTGCTTTTTTAAGTTGTCTGGCACGCAAAAATAATCCGCTGGTGCTATTTATTGACGATTTGCAATGGTGTGACAGTGCTACTTTTGACTTTCTCAATCATCTGTTTAGCACCGCCGACGAACATCCCCATTTATTTTTTATTGGCGCTTATCGGCATAACGAAGTCGATGCGTCACATCCTTTAGTTTTTTTATTGCGGCAAATTAAAGAGCGGCACAAAGCACTGCAGGAAATACGCATCGGTGCGTTGAATCCGCAAGCCTGTCATGAAATGGTCGCTTATATTCTCGATTTGCTTTTACAGAAAACCCAGCAATTGGCGGCGTTTCTGACTGAATTGACCGAAGGCAACCCGCTCTTTGTCAGCGAAAGTTTGTCCTGGTTACATAACGAAGATTTACTGATTTATAGCGACCGTGGCCAATGGATTTGGGACATGGAAAAAATTAGGCTATCCAATATGCCGACCAGTGTGGTCGATATGTTTGGCTTTAAAGTGCATCGTCTCGAAGCGGAAACGTTGGAGGTCATTAAAGTGTGCGCGTGTATGGGCAACCGCTTTACGGCTGAAGATGTGGGCTTAATTTGCGATAGGCCGTTACTGCACTTGTTTGAACTCATCAAGCCGGTGCTGACCTTGGGTCTGCTGATAGAAAGTAAAACCGAATTTCAATTTGTTCATGACCGTGTTCAGGAAGCAGTGTTACGTCTGATTGAACCGCAGCAACGGCAGGGCATACATTGGCAGGTCGGTTGGCATCTGTTAAGCGACCTGGCGGTTACTCCGGAACTGGAGAGCAAAGACAATTTATTCACCATCGCCGCCCACCTTAATTTAGGGCGCCCGGAAAATATCGACGAAACGCAATGTCTGCAATTAGCGCAAATCAATCTACATGCCGGCAACAAAGCGCTTAACGCGCTGGCAACTCAGGCCGCTAATGAATACTACCGGGCGGGCTTAGATTTATTGCCAGAAACAGCTTGGCACACACAGTATCCGTTAATGTTCAGATTGCATCAGAAATTGGCTAAAACCGAACTGATGTGCGGCCGCTATGAACAATCCGAAATATTGCTGAATGAGCTGCTCAAGCAAGCTAAAAATGATATGGACCGCGCCGAGGCGCTGGCAGAACAAACCACTTCGCTATCGTCCATAGGCAATTTCATTAAAGCGATTGAAGCCGCTAATCGCGGTCTGGCGTTCTTTGACAAGGCGATTCCTCATGACGATGTGGTGACCAGAGAGCGTCTGGACACGCTCATGACGTCCATTCATCAGGACTACGGCGACGTTTGGCAAAAAATTCTCAACACGCCTTTTACCGAAGACCGTAAAAGCAAAATTGAACTGGTGTTTTACAGCGAATTGATTCCTGATTTGTATATGTCGGGGCTGGTGCCTCAATTATACCTGTCGGCCGCCCAATCAACGATGCATTGTTTACAGGGCGGTATGGATGAATCGGTGATTTATTCGTTCTCGATTATGGGGCTGAACTTAGGCGAACAGGGGCAGTTTGAAATGGCTTTCCGTTATCAGGATCTGGCGCATGAGCTGTGTATGCGCTATCCCGATACCTTTGGCGCTACCCGTGGCATGAACGGCATCGTTTGGTGCAATATGCACTCACGTAGCCATCCCCGCGAAATTGTTGACTTTTGTCGAAAAGGCATTCAATGCGGCAAAAATTGCGGTGATTTATATAACGCCGGTTTGTCTTATGGACCCTTAATGTGGAATCTGCTGGTACACGGCGCAGATTTTGAAGCGATTGAAGAGACCGCGCTGGAGTGTCTGGAGTTTTCGAAAAAGAACCAGCTGTCATTTTCGGTTGGTCTGGCTGAAGCGGTATTGGCGGGCTGGGTCAATCCGATGAAAAATCCTCAGCTCCCTACCGAAATAATGACTGAAAATTTGGCGTTGTGGGAAAGCCGTAACCATGTCGCCTCGGCGGGCAGTTATTATGTATTGCTTGGCATCAGTTATTTTTATCTGGGTCGGCACCAGGAAGCGGCGGGCTGTTTTGATAGCGTCAAACGTTTTTTAAATGGCATGACCGATAATGTGCTCAAGCGGCAATGGGTTGCGTTCCAGATTTTGAATAGTTTATGCGCCGAACCGGCAGACTCAGGACTGGCCAATAATACGCTGCAAGCCCAATTGGCGCCGTTGCTTGAACAGTTGGAAATCTGGTCGGCGCTGGGGCCTTTGCTAAAACCCTTTTTGGCCTTATGCAAAGCTGAATGGAACCGGGTTTTTAACGATAGCCCGGCAACCGCATTGGATTATCTGAACGCAATAGAGTCGGCGCGGGCGCTGGGTTATGTGTTTCTTGACGGCTTTATCAATGAACGCTTTGCACAATGGTTACAGACACAGAATTGGGTCAGTGCCACCGGTTATTTGGAATATGCACTCAAACAATACCGGCAGTGCGCCGCTAAAGGCAAGGAAATACAGATACTGGAGCGTTATCCGCATTTGTTTCGCGGCATCCAACTGCTTAATCATGACGAATCGGCACTGCTCGAAGAGACGCTCACCTTACCGAATTTAGATACCGATTATCTGCTGAAATCTTCGCTGACTTTGTCGGCTGAAATTGACCAAAAATCCTTATTGACCAAAATTATGCAGGTGGTGCTGGAATGCTCTGGCGCACAGCAGGGTTATTTGATTCAGGCGCAGGCGAAACAATGGTTGTGTGTGGCCTCGGGACATATCGAAAAAAAGACACCCGAAGCGTTTACGCCGGAATTGCTGAATGAAATCGATGATATTTGTCATGGCATTGTGCATTATGTCATTCGTACCCGTACCAGCGTGGTGCTGGATGATGCGCTGGAATCCCAGCAATTCGGCAATCTGTCGGAAGTGCTTGCGCATCAGATGCGCTCGGTATTGTGTGTTCCGGTGTTGCGCCAATCTGAGCTGATTGCGGTGCTGTATTTGGAAAACCGCCTAGCTACCCGGATATTTACCCCGGATAAGGTGCGTATGATCGAATTGCTTAGCCTGCAAATGGCCATTTCAATTGAGAATGCGCGTCTGGTGGGGGAAATCGGGCAATTAAATACCGACCTTGAGCAACGGGTCAGGGACGAAACCCAAAAAAGCCGGGAAAAAGATCATTTGCTGATTCAACAGTCTAAATTGGCAACGATGGGCGAGATGATTAACAATATCGCCCATCAATGGCGACAACCGCTCAATGCGTTAAGTCTGATACTAGGTAATATAGAGGATGCGCAACGCTTCGATGATTTGAGTGCCGACTTTTTAGCTGAGCAAACGCGGCGTGGGATGCACTACATCGAAAAAATGTCCAGCACCATTGACGATTTCCGCGATTTTTTCAGTCCCAGCAAACCCAGGGAAGTTTTCAGTTTGCTGCAGGCGGTTAAAGATGCGGTCACTTTGGTTGAAGCCAGTTTCAGGGCGCATGGCATCAACATTGAGCTGGATATTGGGCACGATGTTCAGCTCTATGGCATTCCCAATGAATACGCGCAAGTGTTACTGAATTTGCTGGCCAATGCTAAAGAGGCTATTCTCAGTTTGCATTCAGCGGGCGTCATTACTATCTCGGTGGTTGTGGAAAACGGCCAGTGCCGTTTGATGGTTAAGGATAATGGCGGCGGCATCCCCGAAGCTATTTTGCCGCATATTTTCGAGCCGTATTATTCAACCAAAGAAGGCGGCATGGGTATTGGTTTATATATGTCTAAAATGATTGCTGAAACCAGTTTAAATAGTCGGATCGAAGCGGCCCATCAAGATGAGGGTGCGATGTTCACCATCATCACTCCCGTTTTGTCGGCAAATAGTCAATGAGGCCAGCGCCATGAGCATGACAGACAAAGATGAAGACCAGGATTTAGCACATCTAAAAGCGCTGACGGTTTTGTATGTCGAAGATGAGGACGATATCCGCGATCAATTGACGGTTTTTCTGAAACGGCGTTGCCGACGGGTTTATACCGCAGCAAACGGCAAAAAAGGTCTTGAAGCTTTCCAGAAATATCAGCCGGATATTGTTATTACCGATATTCTCATGCCGGTCATGGACGGTCTGAAAATGTCCGAACACATTAAGGCGCTTCGCCCCAACGTGCGCATCATCGTCATTACCGCTTTCGAGGAACCTCGCTATTTCCACCGTGCCATCGAATTGGGTGTGCATCAATATGTTAACAAGCCGGTTAAACTGAATATTCTTGAAGATGCCCTCATCACTTGTGCGCATTTACTCAGAATTGAAGCGGCCTTAGAAGCGGAGATAATTGCGCAAAAACTTCTGGAAAGCTCCTTGCGGGACAGCGAATCAAGGTTGCGCGATTCCATACTCAGCTCGCCTAACCCCATCATGATACATGCTGAGAACGGTGATGTGCTGATGCTCAGTAAAACCTGGACTGCCCTTACTGGCTATCAACAAGAAGAAATTCCGACCACTCAGCAGTGGGCCGAAAAAGCCTATGGCGATCAGGCAAAAACGCTGGCGAAGTATTTCGAAGGGCAATATGGCTTGCAGGAAGTGCGTAAAGAAGGGGAGTTTGAAGTCCGGACCGCTTCGGGCGAGCTGCGTATTTGGGAGTTTCAGAGTCAGCCGTTGCGCAAATTGTTAGACGGCAGGCGCGTGGTGTTAAGCCAGGCGATTGATATTACCGAACGTAAACAGGCCGAGATAGAGAGCCAGGTTTTAGCCGCCATTATTAAATCATCGGATGATGCGATTATCGGCATGGATCTTAACGGCATAGTTACCAGCTGGAATTCCAGTTGTGAGCATATATTTGGCTACAGCGCTGAAGAAATGCTCGGTAACTCAATGTCGATGTTATCGCCGCCCCAGCGTCTCCCAGAGGAAGCCTATATTTTAGGCGAGATTATCCAGGGTAAACGGATTGAGCATTTTGAAACGGTGCGCATCCGCAAGAATGGCTTACCGATTGACCTGTCGGTCACTATATCGCCTATTATTGATGGCACCGGGAAAATCATCGGCGCTTCCAAAATTGCCCGGAACATCACCGAACACAAGCGGCAAAAGGCTTATCTCGAATTTCGGGTGAAGCTGTTTGATATGTCTTCACCGGATAATTATTTGCAGTTAATGCAATATACCCTGAATAAAGCGGAAGAGCTGACTAACAGCAACATTGGCTTTTTTCACTATATAGAAGACGACCAGGAAAACATTTCGCTGCAGGCTTGGTCAACTAACACTTTGGATAATATGTGCCAAGCCGAGGGGAGTGGGCTGCATTATCCAGTGAGTTATGCGGGCGTTTGGGCGGACTCCATTAAAACCAAAGCGGCAGTCATTCATAATGATTACCCTTGTTTGGAAGGCAAAAAAGGAATGCCGGAAGGACATGCGCCTGTCACACGATTCATCAGTATCCCGATTATCCGTAATGACACGGTGGTCGCCATTATTGGCGTCGGTAACAAGCCGGTGGATTATGTTACGGAAGATGCTGAAGTGGTTTTGCAATTGGCGGATTTTGCGTTTGATCTGATTCAGGCTAACAAGATTCAGCAAATGCTCCGCGAAAGCGAGGAAAAATTCCGCAAGATTACCGAGTCCGCTCAAGATGCCATTATCATGATGGATAGCAACCAGTGTATCAGCACCTGGAATCCGGCGGCCGAGCGGTTGTTCGGTTACAGCGCGGCCGAAGCGGTTGGACAGAAATTGCATCCTTTGATTGCGCCGCAGGAGGCTTATTTGACTTTTCAACAAGGTTTCCAGCATTTTTTGGAAACCGGAACCGGGCCGATTATTGGTAAAGTGACTGAAATATTGGCGCTGCGCAAAGGCGGTGAAGCCTTCCCGACCGAGGTGTCGCTGTCGTCATTGAAAATTGAAGGGGGCTGGCACGCCATTGGTATTTTCCGTGATATTTCCGAGCGCAAACAGGTTGAAAATATGTTGCGCATCGCGGCTATCGCCTTTGAATCGCAGGAAGGCATGGCGATTACCGATGCTAAAGGCACCATCCTTCAGGTGAACCACGCTTTTACCGAGATTACCGGCTACAGCGCCGATGAGGTCATTGGCGAGAACCCCAGAATACTTAAATCCGGCCGCCAGGATGCGGCATTTTATGCGGAAATGTGGGAGAAAATTCTCGGCACCGGCGCATGGCAAGGCGAAATTTGGAACCGGCGCAAAGATGGCGAGATTTATCCGGAATATTTCACTATCACGGCGGTTAAAAATGCCGAAGGCGTGACTTTCAATTATGTTGCCACACTGTCCGACATTACCCTGAAAAAAGAGGCCGAAGATGAGATTAGGCATCTGGCCTTTTATGATCCGTTGACCCATTTGCCCAACCGGCGGCTGTTGCGCGATAGGCTGCAACAGACCTTGGCGGCTATCGCACGCAGCGGTTTGACCGGCGGTCTGTTATTTATTGACCTGGACAACTTCAAAACCCTCAACGATACGCTGGGCCATGACATCGGCGATTTATTGTTACAACAAGTGGCAGAGCGCCTGGAGTCGTGTATGCGCGAAGGCGATACCGTGGCACGTCTGGGCGGAGACGAGTTTGTGGTCATGCTGGAAAACTTAAGCAAAGACCTGTTCGTGGCGGCGGAACTGACCGAAACCGTGGGCAATAAAATTCTTGAGGCGTTGAACCAACCGTATCAACTCGCTATCCACAAATACAAAAACACTCCCAGTATTGGCGCAACCTTATTCAATGACAACCGCTATAGTGCCGATGAACTGATGAAACAAGCGGATATTGCCATGTATCAGTCCAAGCAGGCCGGGCGTAATACCTTGCGCTTTTTCGATCCGCACATGCAGGACGTCATCAACAGCCATGCCTCGCTGGAGCGCGAATTACGCGAAGCGCTGGAAAATCACCAATTCCATTTATATTACCAAATTCAGGTCAACGGTCTTCAAGAAGATGGCGTTCATCGCCCTTTGGGTGCGGAAGCCTTGATTCGCTGGATTCACCCTGAGCGCGGCGTTGTCTTTCCGGCAGAATTTATTCCTTTAGCGGAAGAAACCGGCCTCATTCAGTCGATCGGCGCTTGGGTATTAGACAGCGCTTGCGCCCAACTTAAACGATGGCAACAAGACCCTCGCACACAAGACCTTATCCTGGCGGTCAATGTCAGTGCCAAGCAATTTCGCCAACCCGGCTTTGTGGCACAAATACACGCCGTGGTACAGCGCCATGCCATTAACCCAAACTATCTCAAGCTGGAACTGACCGAAAGCCTGTTGCTGCAAGACATCGACGACACTATTGTGACTATGAACGCCTTAAACGAAATAGGTATTCAGTTCTCGTTGGACGATTTTGGTACCGGCTATTCATCGTTGCAATATCTGAAACGGTTACCCATTAACCAGCTTAAAATTGACCAGTCGTTTGTGCGCGACATTGCTTTGGATAATAGTGACAAAGCCATTGTACGCACCATTATTGCGATGGCGGAAAGCCTGAATATGAATGTCATTGCCGAAGGCGTAGAGACCGAAGCCCAGCTAAAATTTCTTTTGACTAATAACTGCGTTTATTATCAAGGCTATTTATTTGGCAAGCCCATGCCGATTGAGCAGTTTGATGCGTTTTTGAAAAAGGGCTGATGGTGTTTGTTTTGGCTTTTCCCGACTTCGTGGAGTGGCCACTACATGTAGATGTTACGTATCAGAAGAAATGACATTAATATAATTTTTTCACTTTAATATCAATGCATTGATAGTATTTAGCTTCCCTTTCGCTTTCATGAAGCTATCCCCCAATATCTATATTAGAAGTTACGCATTGACAAATCATATAAATCTAGGGCAAGAAGCTGATTATTTTTGAAACGCGATTTTGCCATGATAAGGCAGATAACCCGCCCAAGCACAGCACATTGCAATTTGCCGATGTACACCGGTTTTTTATT
>JAUXXQ010000026.1 GCA_030684815.1 Methylobacter sp.
AATAAAAAACCGGTGTACATCGGCAAATTGCAATGTGCTGTGCTTGGGCGGGTTATCTGCCTTATCATGGCAAAATCGCGTTTCAAAAATAATCAGCTTCTTGCCCTAGATTTATATGATTTGTCAATGCGTAACTTCTAACTGTTATGGAAGTCGTTAGCTGAAATGTTTGAACACGACCGTTCTGCGGCACGTGGCGAAATGGCAAGCCAAAAACTCATCATTTTTAAACACGCGGACAAATTGGGCAGTGCGCCCGCGCATAAATTATTTGACCTAATCAAAGTGACTGCTAAAAACCCAGACGTTCCAGCCCGCCATTTTAGTGACTACAACGTTGAAATTAATCCTGACAATGTGTCAATAAACGGTGTTGAAATCATAGATTATGCAAACGTTTGAGCCTATTTTTCTCTCACGCCTACAACATTACCTGTTCTGTCCTAGACAATTCGCCTTAATAGAACTCGAAGACATCTGGACAGAAAACCAATGGACGGCAGAAGGTCAAGTATTGCATCAAAAAGTCAATCAGCCAGACCACGAAAAACGCGGTTCGATTAGAACTGCGTGGGCATTACGCTTAGCCAATGCAGAATTGGGTATTGAAGGCGTTGCCGATGTGGTGGAATATCATAAACAAGCGGATGGCACAGAAATCCCGTACCCCATCGAATATAAACGCGGCAAGCCCAAAACGCATCGTGCCGATGAGGTGCAACTGTGCGCCCAGGCACTGTGTTTGGAAGATATGCACGGCGTAGCGGTGCCGGAAGGTGCGTTGTTTTATGGTGAAGTTCGCCGTCGGCATCCAGTCATTTTTGATGCTGAATTACGCGACTTAACCGCACAAACCATTCTAGCCTGTCGAACCATCGTGCAAACTAAAGCCACGCCTAAAGCTGTCTACAAGGCAAAAAAGTGCAAGGCTTGCTCGCTGATCGACCCCTGCCATCCCAAAGGTTTTCATAAATCGGCTGCCGCTTGGTTGGCCGCACAACTCACTGAGGATTAACCTTGCGCCCCTTACGAAATGTCATTTATATCCAAACGCAAAATTCCTGGCTGCATAAAGACAATGACAATCTGGTCTTAAAAGTTGAGAAAGAAACCAAAGCCCGTGTCCCGATACATAAATTACAAGGATTGGTATGCTTCGGTCAGGTGACTATTTCGCCTTACCTGATGGCGCATTGTGCGGAAAACGGCATTACCATCACTTTTTTAAATATGTTCGGCAAATATCTGGCGCGGGTAGAAGGCCCTGTCAGCGGTAATGTATTGTTGCGCAGAACTCAACATCTAACCGGGCATAATGTCGAAAAAAGCGTTGCCATTGCTCAAGTTATGTTGACCGGCAAACTCTATAACCAACGCTATGTAATCCGGCGCTATCTGCGTGACCATGGCGAAAAAATCACCGATGATAACGTGCTTAAAGAACTGCAAACCGCTGAAAAACGTTTGAGCCGCTGTTTAACCCAGTTAGCGGATTGCAAGGCTATCGATACCTTGATGGGGCGCGAAGGTGAAGCGGCGCAAGTCTACTTCGGCGTGTTTAAGTATTTGATACGCCAAACTGATTTTGAATTTGATACTCGAAGACGCAGGCCGCCGACTGATCCTGTTAATGCCTTGTTATCATTTTGTTACACCTTGCTGATCCATGATTGCCGTTCGGCGCTGGAAACCACAGGACTTGATCCGGCCAGCGGTTTTTTGCATCAATTACGCAGCGGCAGACCGTCCTTGGCACTGGATTTGGCAGAAGAATTTAGGCCTATGGTTGACCGCTTTGTGTTATCGCTGATTAACAAGCGGCAACTGGTTCTCAAGGATTTTGAAACCTGGCCCAATGGTTCGGTGACCTTAAAAGATGAGCCGCGCCGAACTTTACTGGCGGCCTGGCAAGACCGTAAACAGGACACCTTAATGCACCCGTGGTTTGAAGAAACAGTGCCGGTTGGATTATTGCCCTGGTTGCAAGCGCAAGTGTTAGCCCGATTTTTACGGGGTGATAGTTATGTGCCATTTTTGTGGAAATAAACCATGATGATTTTAGTGACTTATGATGTTAGTTTTAAGAGTGAATCCGGGCCGAAACGTCTGCGCAGAATGGCTAAATTATGTCTTGTCTACGGACAGCGGGTACAGTATTCGGTTTTTGAAATTGAGGTGGATATGGCGCAATGGACAAAATTAAAAAACGATTTAATAGCCGTCATGGATGAATCAATCGATAGTTTACGGTTTTATTATTTAGGCGATAACTGGGAGCGTCGTATTGAGCATATTGGAGCCAAGGCCGTATTGGATCTAAACGGCTTGCTCTTGTTGTAATGCGAACCCTAAGCGCGCATAAAAACATCAAGATTCCGCAGAGGGTGCTGATTTTTTATAATGTCAACTAAGCATAAACGCCCGCGCCATATTGATCAACCTTATCCCAAAACTGTTGCCAGCGTCCTTTGGACTGCACCAAGGCGCGTAGCGATAAAATGACTTTGGCGCCTTTGTCTTTCC
>JAUXXQ010000181.1 GCA_030684815.1 Methylobacter sp.
CACATTCGACCTCATCTGCCAAATGACTTGTCTTACGACAATCCATCGACAGATGGAGGCCGGTGGATTGCCTCGCCGTAAACGACGAGGTTACCTGAAAGGATAACGATGCCAAAGCATCGTTGTCAACGTTGAACAAATCTCCCTGAAGGGAGAGGTCTCAAACCAACAAGGAAATTTGATGAATGATAATTTAAAAACTCTGAATGCCAGAGAAACAAAAGGATGCGGTAATTCTATAAACATCCAATATATCAATACGCCGGATCAGCTGGCCACGTTGTGCGAACAAATAAAACAAGAACCCTGGCTGGCTCTTGACACCGAGTTTTTACGGGAGAAAACCTATTATCCGAAGTTTTGCCTGCTGCAAATCGCGACGCCGGAATGGGTGGCCTGTGTAGATCCTATCGCCTTACCGTCGCTGGATAGTCTGTTTGAAGCGCTCTATAACCCCGCCATTGTCAAAGTGTTCCATTCCAGCCGCCAGGATTTGGAGATTTTTTATCAATTGACCGGCAAAATACCCGGGCCGCTGTTCGACACTCAAATTGCCGCGCCGTTGTTGGGGTTCCAGGAAAATCCAGGCTATGCCATGCTGGTTTCCAGCCTGTTAAATGTCAATTTAAACAAGGCGCATACCCGGGCGGACTGGAGCAAACGGCCGTTGATTGAGGCAGAGATTCAATATGCGGCCGATGATGTGATTTATTTGTGCCGGATCTACCAAATAATGTTGCAGAAACTGGCCGAGCTGGGGCGTGCCGATTGGCTGGAGCGCGACTTTGCCGAGCTAAGCAATCCAGAGCTTTATCAAGTGAGGCCTGAGCAGGCTTGGTTAAAAATCAGGGGCAAAAACAAGTTAACCGGCAGGCAATTATCGATTGTTCAGGCCTTGGCCGAATGGCGGGAAAAAACCGCGCAAGTTGAAGACCGCCCCAAGACTTGGCTGTTACGCGATGAGCTGTTGTTCGATTTGGCTAAGTTGCAGCCGGAAACAGTGAGCGAATTGGCCAATGTCCGGGGCATTAACGAGCGCGCCGTTAACCGCTATGGTGCCGAATTGTGCCGGTTGATTACGGCGGCCAAAGATAAGGCGCCAATGCCTTTGAATGAACAAGGGCGACCCGCTAAAAAAACGCAACAACAGGAAGCGATACTGGATATTTTAACGGCGCTGGTCAGGGTACGCGCCGAGGAAAACTCGTTAAACCCGGTAATTCTCGCGACCCGCAAGGATTTGGAAGTGCTGATGTTCAATGACGATGAGGACTGTCTGTTGCTGCACGGCTGGCGCTTTAACATGGCGGGCAGTGAATTGATTGGCTTGTTAAAAGGCGAATTATTGCTTGGGATTGAGGCCGACAAATTGGCTATTATTGCGAATAAACCGGATGCCGAGCTCAATTGACATTAATGTAATCCTAGGCTAGTGTTGGTTTGGGGGAATTAAGCGCATTGATTTCCTTAATTGCTGCCGGGTTAAGTTTATATTAATTTTCGATAGACAAAAGACCGGTAAATTGAATATTTAACGAGGAGTCAATAATGAATAAGAAAAATCTCTTTACTGCCTGCGTTATTTGCAGCGCAGTGTTGTCAACAGGGTCGGCTTATGCTGATGGGCATGGTTATATATCCGGTGTCGGATCTAAATTTACCCAGGGATTAGCTAATGCAGCGACTGGTTTTATTGAGCTGCCGAAAAATATTGTCAATATCAGTCATGAACAAAATATTTTTGTCGGTTTAACGTGGGGCGTATTACGTGGGGTCGGGCAATCAGTAGGCCGGACGACTATAGGCGCAATGGAATTGATTACCGCCCCCATACCGACTGGCGATTATATTACGCCGCCTTACGTGTGGGATAGGTTTAGTGAGGATACCCGCTATTTTGGCCAGCACCTGCCGGGGTTTTGGACCAGTTATGGGCCGTTAGATGACGGTAAATAGATAGTATTATCGCCATTAGATAATCATTGCATTCGTGCTCCAGAAACAGGGCGCATGGATTAAGACTGAAAAAGGATAAAACTTATGAACAAGACATTCATTTATGTGCCATTTGCTTTATTAGCTGCCTCTCTTACCGCGTGCAGCACACCACCACAAAAAGACATTCCAGGCCTAACTGCGGGGATTGATGCGGCTAATGCCGGACATTACCGCCAATCGGTTTATCATGAGGCTTTGGCCGAGAAAAAGCTGGAAGATGCCAACAGGATTCTAGGGCATTGGCAAAATGACCATTATTGGAATATTAATCAACACCAGCAGGCCGTTGATGCGGCACAGGAAGCCGCACAGCACCGATTGGCCTCGGAAAAGGCGCTCTGTCAGTGGTTGACCGAAGTGCACGGCCCCAATCATTTATTGGATGAGCCGGTTTCGGGCCAATATAGTGCGGTATTTTTCGCGACAGGCAGTGCAGTGCCTTACAAGGCCGAACAACACGAAGTGGCAATCTTAGGCTCTTATCTGGAAGCCCACCCTAGCATTACTGTTGAGCTACGCGCTTATACCGACACGGTTGGCAGCGCGGCAAGCAATCAGCGCTTATCGGAAAGGAGGGCGGCGGCTGTCAGTGACATGCTCATTAAGCATGGCGCAAAGAGAGATCAGTTGGTTGTTAAAACCTTAGGCCAGGCCGATGGTCCCGACAACACACGTAATCAGAAACACCGCGTAGTGTCTATGGTTACTCTTCACCCCAGCTATATTGATTGCCCTGATTTAAAATAATGGCAGTCGTTTTGTAACCACTCAGCGGTGGTTGAAATGGCCACAGATCACAATGAAAAGGTGCGGTCTGTGGCATTTTATTTTTTACTGCTGAAGCGTCCCCGATATACATTACTTATTCCTAAAATCCGTTTAAGCAGATGCTTGTCATGCGCTGTTGTCATATAATGCGCGCTTTAGTTTTTATGTCCTTAAAAGGTTAAGTTAATATGAAGAAAATCACTTTGCTTGTTTCAGTTTTATTGTTCTTTTTTACTGCAATAGCCAGCGCGCACGGCCCTGTGCGTCAAAAAGCTGAAGAGAAAATCACCATCAATGCGCCTGCTGAAAAAGTCTGGTCTATTATTAAAGACTTTGGCGATATGTCCTGGCATCCTTCGATTGCTAATACCACTATTCAAGGCGGCAATGAAAAAGGCGCAACCCGAGTGTTGAGCTTGAATGACGGCAGCACCATTACCGAAGAATTAAAAAAGCATGACGACAAAAAAATGTCTTATGCCTACAAAATCACTGAAATGAGCACGGCTAAAACCATCACTCATGCCGGTGCCGAAGAAACAGTTCCCGCATTGCCGGTCACCGACTACGCAGCGAGCATTGATGTGGTCAGTAAAGGCGGCAGCACTGAAGTTATCTGGAAAGCCGGTTATTACCGCGCTTACATGAACAACAATCCGCCGGAAGAAATGAACGAAGCGACCGCCAATGCGGCGGTTAAGGCTGTTTTGGAAACAGGCCTGTTAAACCTGAAAGCGCTGGCTGAAAAGTAACATGTTCCTGGCGAGCTATCGCCGCACCCGCTCCCGGCTGGTTTGCGGCATACACACCCTTCTTGACGATAAGGCGGTAGCGATGACCCTCGTTACCGCTTTTTTATCGGCTCCCGTTGTTGCCCAACCTTTTGCCTACAAGGACGTAGGCAAGGGGCGTGAGCTGGGAGCGGCAAGCTTTGCCTATATCAGCAACCAGTTGGCTGACAGCGTTTCGGTGATTGATACTGCAAGCGGTCAGGTCGTCGACACCATTGCCGTTGCCGGGAAACCGGCTGGCGTGGCGGTGGCGCCTGATGGCGGCAAAATATACGTCAGTACGCCCGAAGCCAAAGGTTTCGCGGTCATCGATGCCGGCAAGCGCGAAGTTATCGCAACGGTTGCGGTCAATGATGGCACGCTGGGTATTGCGGTCGCCCCCGATGGCAAACGCATTTACGTGGCGGATTGGTATAAAAATAACGTGTCGGTGATTGATGCGGCCACTCTGCAAACCATTAAAACCATCAGCGTCGGTGAGTCGCCTTCGGGTTTGGTGGTCAGTCCTGATAACCGCTGGCTGTATGTGGCCAACCGTATCAGTAATTCAGTGTCCAAAATCGACCTGAAGACCCTCGCCGTCACCCAAACCGCAACTGTCGGCACTCATCCCTTTGGGCTGACTATCGATGCGCGGGGCGAGCGTATTTATGTTGCCAATGTTAAGAGTGATGATGTCACTGTGGTCGAGACGGCGCGGATGAAGCCGATTGCCACAGTCAAGGTCAATATGCTGCCTTATGCGGCAACGCTGGCGTTAAATGATAGTCGCTTGCTGGTGACCAATCAGGATGACGGTTCGGTTTCTGTGATTGATACCGAAACCTTAAAGGAAATCGGCCTGATTCCCGTTGGCGATAAGCCTGAAGGTATCAGCACCCATCCCGACGACCGCCATGTTTACGTGGCTAACTGGTTTGATGGCACGGTGTCGGTGTTGGATGCCAGAACCCTGCAAGTGATAAAGACCATTGAAACGGGTGAAGGCAGCCGTGCATTCGGGCAGTTTATCGGCAAATGATATTGCCTCCCCTCTAAAAGTTCCATTCACCAAAAGTACGAAAAATGGCACAAGCCATGCGTACTTTTCGTGGGCACTGAATCACATTAAAAATGCCGTCACCCAACCAACTTATTGCCTCCCTGCCGTATTTTACCGACAGCGCTGTCTTGTTTTCCGCTTATGCCGATCAGCCGTGGGCTGTTTTTCTGGACAGCGGATTTCCCCACAGTAATCAGGGACGGTACGATATTATTGCGGCTGAACCGGTATGCACCCTGGTTACACACGGCGATACCACTGAAATTATCCGCGACGGCCGGCGTCTGACATCCACTGAAAACCCGTTCGATGTGGTCAAACAACAGCTTGCTTTATACCCCGATTTTGCGCCAACTGAGCTGCCGTTCAACGGCGGTGCTATCGGTTATTTCGCCTATGATTTGGCGCGCCGTTTAGAAACGCTGCCGGTTACCGCCGACGATGCCGAGCATATTGCCGAAATGGCGGTGGGCATTTATCAATGGGCGGTGGTCGTCGACCATCAGCAGCAAAAAAGTTATCTGATAGGGCAATGCGAGCCGCAACAATGGCAGGCTTTAATCCGGCAGTTCAGTCATCCGCCAGCAACAAAGGTTGAGCATGATTTTAAGGTCGTCGGTGAAATTACGTCCAACATGGATAAAGATTTTTATATTGCCGCTTTTGACCGGATTAAACATTACCTTAAAGAAGGCGATTGCTATCAGGTCAATTTGGCGCAACGCTTTGTTGCCGCTTGCGAAGGCGATCCGTGGACGGCCTATCAGAGCTTGCGGCAATTGAATGCCGCGCCGTTCAGCGGCTACCTTAATTTGCCCGAAGTGCAGATATTAAGCTCATCCCCGGAGCGCTTTTTAAAACTGACCGGCGGCGTGGTCGAGACCAAACCGATTAAGGGCACACGGCCGAGAAAAGCCGATTATGCGGAAGATCAGCAACAGATAAAAAACCTGGAAATCAGCCCAAAAGACCGGGCGGAAAACCTGATGATTGTCGATTTGCTGCGTAACGACATCAGCAAAACCTGTAAGAACGGCTCGGTCAAAGTGCCGGTGTTGTTCGATGTGGAAAGTTACACCACCGTACACCATCTGGTCAGCACCGTAACCGGCATTTTGGCCGACGATAAACATGCGTTGGATTTGTTAAAAAGTTGTTTTCCGGGGGGCTCCATCACCGGCGCGCCCAAAGTCAGGGCAATGGAAATCATCGAAGAGCTGGAGCCGAACCGGCGCGGCGTTTATTGCGGTGCTATCGGTTATATTGGCTTTAACGGCAACATGGACACCAATATTGCGATTAGGACGCTGGTGCATTCTAAAAACACTATTCGTTTCTGGGCGGGCGGCGGCATCGTCAATGATTCGGTCGCGGAAGAAGAATATCAGGAAAGTTTTGACAAGGCTGCGGCCATGCTCGATTTATTGCGGCAGTTTAGCGGTTGAAGCCATTTTCCACGAAGACTTAACCTTGCCCACCTTTAAAACCATTGGAGATAACTCATGAGCATGACTGAAGAAAGTATGCGTTTTTTGGAGGAACACATTCCTGATTTGGCGGATGCCGCAGTGAAGCAGGCCTATTGGCAAGCGTTGGCGACGGGCAGTAGTGTGCTGGTATCTGAAGAGGGCGAGTTGGTTGAAAAATTCCCGGATGGCACGCAAAAAGTGGTTAAACACCTGGAGCCGCAAACCGCCGTCTTGGTTGGGCAACGTCTGGAATTGTCGTGAGTGACGCGATTGGGTTATATGAACTGGAATCAGTTATATATTCAAATCCTTAATAATTGCGGAAAAATCGTTTTTTCCACGAAAAACACAAAAAGCACGAAAATTTGCAATGAGATACCGAACTGTAGATTCTCACCCAAAGGATAAATGGCTAAATCAATGATTTGTTCGTGTCTTTCGTGCTTTTCGTGGACAATTTAATCAAATGATCATCATCAAACTAGGAGGCAGCCTGTCGCGCTCGGATGCCCTTATCGACTGCCTAAACGCAGTGGAAAAAAATTATCAGGGCAGGGTGGTGGTGATTGTGCCGGGCGGCGGCGCTTTTGCCGATCAGGTCAGGTTGGCGCAACAGCATTGGCAATTCGATGACCACACCGCGCACCGGATGGCGCTGTTGGCCATGCAGCAAACGGCGTTAATGCTGAAAGGGCTTAAAGCTGATTGGGGCATCGCCGATAAGGTCGCGGCCATTTACACTCAGCTAGACCGGCACAACATCGTAATCTGGTCGCCGGATAGTGCCGAGCTTGATAGCGCAGGCATAGCGGCCAGCTGGGATATTAGTTCAGACAGCCTCGCGGCATGGCTGGCCTATACCCTTTCGGCAAATGAATTGATTTTAGTCAAATCCGCCGTCATTGATGACAGCCTCAGCCTGCATCAACTCGCCGAGCAGCAGATAGTCGACAAGGCCTTTTGTGGTTTTGCCGAAAAAGCCACTTTCACCACGCAGGTTATTAATGTGCAACGCTTTTTACGCGGATAAAGGATAACTGACATGCTAAATGCCTGGCAAAAAAAGTGCGTTAAATTAACCGAATGGTTCCCTTTGTGGATTGTTCTGGGCTGTGTGTGGGCTTGGTTGCAGCCGGGCGCATGGCTTTGGTTTCAGCCTTACATTACCATCGGCTTGGGTGTGATTATGTTGGGCATGGGGCTGACTTTGCGCTTGGCCGATTTTTCGGCGGTGTTGCGGATGCCGAAAATTGTCGCTGTCGGTGTGCTGATTCAGTTTGTCATCATGCCGCTGGCGGCCTGTTTTTGGGCTAGGGTTCTGGATTTGGACAGCAGTCTGGCGATAGGCTTGATTCTGGTCGGTTCCTGCCCCGGCGGCACGGCATCAAATGTCATTTGTTACCTGGCGCATGCCAATGTCGCCTTGAGTGTGTTGTTGACGCTGTGTTCCACGCTGGCCGCCGTAGTGATGACGCCCTTACTGACCCAATGGCTGGCGGGCGCCTATTTGCCGGTTGACGGCTGGGGTTTGTTTGCGTCAATGGTCAAAGTGGTGTTGATTCCGTTAATCGCAGGCTTGTTCATCAATACTGCATTGGATCGGGTGCAACAGCACAAACGCCACATTGTCCGCGCCGCCATCCATAGCGTGGGGCCTATCGTCAGCGTTGCGGTGATTGTCCTGGTGGTCAGCAGCATCATGGCGGGCAACAAAGCCGCGATTGAATTGGCTGGTTTGGCCCTGTTCGGCTCGGTTTTTTTGCTGCATGCCACCGGTTTTGCCGCAGGTTATTTGTCCATGACATGGCTGGGTTACGGCAAGGCTGAATGCCGCACGGTGTCGATAGAAGTCGGTATGCAAAACAGCGGTTTAGGCGCATCGTTGGCTAAAACCCATTTTGCCGGGATGGCAATGGCACCGGTTCCGGCGGCCATTTCGGCGGTATTCCATTGCTTGATCGGCAGTGCGTTAGCGGGGCTTTGGAGCCGGAAAAAATTGAGGTAAGGCTTGCATTGGCTATTGCCAGCTGGCGGGCAGGGCGGGGATGTCACAGTATTGGTCGAGCAATTTGATGAAATGATGGCGGTTAATTTCCTCGGCGCCAAAATTGCTCAGGTGTTGGCTGTGGACTTGGCAGTCTATCAGCCGGTAGCCCCACGCGTTAAGCTGTTGCACCAGTGTCGCAAAAGCCACTTTGGAAGCATCGGTTTTAGTGTGGAACATGGATTCGCCAAAGAAAACTTGTCCTAAAGCTACGCCGTACAAGCCGCCGACCAATTCGCCGTCCAGCCAGGTTTCAACCGAATGGGCAAATCCGGCTTGATGCAGTTGTTTATAGGCGGCATCAATCGCGCTGGTTATCCAGGTTCCGGCGGCATCTTTGCGCGGATCGGCGCAAGCCGCAATCACCTCATCAAAAGCTTGGTTGAAAGTGACCGAGAATTTACTTTTACGCAGGGTTTTGCCGAGGCTGCGTGAAATGAGCAGTTTGTCGGGAAACAAAACCAGGCGCGGGTCGGGCGACCACCATAGGATAGGTTCGCCAGGGTTATACCAGGGAAATATGCCGTGCCGGTAGGCCTTGAGCAGCCGGGTTTGCGATAGGCAGCCGCCGACAGCGAGCAAGCCGTCCGGTTCGCGGAAGGCTTGGCTTACCAAGGGAAAATCTTGCTCGGGGTTATGAGAGTCGAGAACGGTTAAGTGCATTTTTGAAGGATTAAAAGCGAAGTCATTTGGAGTGCGCTTAGCTGTAGGAGTGGCCACCCGGCCACGAACAGTACGCGATTGTTCGCGGCCGGGTGGCCGCTCCCACAACTATTTACACCTACTCGCTAAACCAGTTCATCCAGAAATTTTTCGGCATCCAATGCCGCCATACAGCCAGCACCCGCTGAAGTGATGGCTTGTTTATAGACCGAATCCATCACGTCGCCTGCCGCAAATACGCCTTCAACACTGGTTGCGGTGGCATTGCCGTGTATGCCGCTGTTGACTTTGATGTAGCCGTGTTCCATTTCCAATTGACCGTCAAAAATGCCGGTGTTGGGGGTGTGGCCGATGGCTATAAACACGCCATGTACGTCCAGCTCTTTGGTCGAACCGTCTTCGGTGTTTTTGATTCTAAGGCCGGTCACGCCCATGTCATCACCGAGCACTTCATCGAGCTGGTGATTCCATTCGATGACGACATTGCCGCTTTTCGATTTTTCAACCAGTTTGTCAGCGAGGATTTTTTCAGAGCGGAATTTGTCGCGGCGATGCACCACGATGACTTTAGACGCGATATTGGCTAAATACAGCGCCTCTTCAACTGCGGTGTTGCCGCCCCCAATGACCGCAACCGCTTTGTTGCGGTAGAAAAAACCGTCGCAGGTGGCACAAGCTGATACGCCTCGGCCTTTGAAAGCTTCCTCTGAATCCAGGCCTAAGTAACGCGCTGAAGCGCCGGTGGCAATAATCAGTGCATCGCAGGTGTAAGTGCCGGAATCGCCGGTTAAGGTAAACGGGCGGGCTGACAAATCGGCGGTGTGGATGTGGTCGAAAATAATTTCGGTCTGGAAACGTTCGGCATGTTTTTGCATCCGTTCCATCAGTGCCGGGCCTTGCAAGCCCTCGACATCGCCGGGCCAGTTGTCGACTTCAGTGGTTGTGGTCAATTGCCCACCTTGTTGCATGCCGGTAATGATGACCGGGTTCATATTGGCGCGTGCGGCGTAAATGGCGGCGGTGTAACCGGCAGGGCCGGAACCGAGTATTAAAAGGCGGCAGTGTTTGGAATTGCTCATTAAAAATCCTGTGCAGAGAAGAATAAAATTTAATTATGTTTCAATCCACCCCCGGGCTTGATTTGTCGAGCGTATCTTTCGGCGGACGAGGCCGGGGGATTGATCCTCCCTGTAAACGGGGTGATTATGGAAAAGAATAACGACGCGGAAGCATCGTTGTCAAACTTAAATAACCTCTCCTCGGGAAAGAGGTTTTAGGCACGCAAGGCAATTTAATGAAGATTAAAGCCAGCTTCGTAAACTGTTTTATTGGCGGGGACGGAACAATATAAGCCTGCATTTATTAAGGATATAATTAATGTGAAACATCTCATTATTGTTCTATAATCATGTTTTATTAGTAATTTATGTGACGAGTTGTTGAATATGGCTGCTGTGATGGAAGAAAAGACCTTTCGTGGTTTGCGTGAAGTTGCTCTATTAGGCTTCATTGCAGGCGCATTATTTTTTTTAATTTCACTGATCACTTTTAGTAACGAGGATGTCGGTTGGACACATAGCGGGTCAGTGCAGGCGGTGTCTAATGCTTGCGGCGTTTTTGGCGCATGGGTTGCGGATGTTATGCTCAGCTGTTTTGGTTTGTTTGCCTATTCATTTCCGGTCATTATTTTCTGGCAAGGCTATCTGTTTTACACGTGGGGCAAACAAAAACGCGACAAAATAGTCATTGCGTTGCAATGGTTAGGGCTGGTGGCGGTCATTATTGCAGGCGCTACACTATTAAGCTTGTACTTATTCAGAACCGGCGTTGAATTGCCTAGTTACACCGGCGGCATTTTAGGCCAGGAAATCGGCACTGCTTTGCTGAAGGTGTTGGGCAATTCCGGGGCGACATTATTGTTGTTGGTGGTGCTATTGGCCGGTATTACGCTGGTGACCGGCGTGTCATGGGTCGCGCTTATTGATGCGGTGGGTAAATACACGGTGTTTATTGGCCGGTTTTTTTATACCAGCCTGCAGGGATTAGTGCAGCAGGCTGCCGCCAAGCACATCGAGGTACGTAAGGCGCACATCAATGCACCGGCGAAACCTGAAGCCCGGAGAAGGCCTAGCGCCAAAGTCATACCGGTTATTGAGAAGCCGGTAGAAAATATCGTCAAAAACAGCGCCCCCATTAAAAAGCAACCTACTGTTAAATACAATGCCAGCAAAGGCGTTTTGCCGTCCCTGGAATTGCTGGATCAGCGCGATACCCGCGTTATCGGTTATTCACAGACCGATTTGGAAGAAATGTCGCGGTTGGTGGAAGATATTTTGGCCGATTTTAACGTCGCCGTTGAAGTGGTCGGTTTCCATCCCGGCCCTGTAATCACCCGTTTTGAATTGCAACCGGCGGCAGGCGTTAAAGTCAGCCGCATCAGCACCCTGTCCAAAGATTTGGCCCGGGCCTTGTCAGTGACCAGTGTGCGTATCGTTGAAATCATCCCCGGTAAATCGGTGGTCGGCTTGGAAATTCCCAATCGGGAACGGGAAATGGTGACCTTACGCGAATTGTTGGTGTCGGCGCCGTTTGAAAAATCCAAATCGCTGTTGACGCTGGCGATGGGCAAAGATATATCCGGTGTGCCGATGGTGGCGGATTTGGGCAAAATGCCCCATGCGCTGGTCGCAGGCACCACCGGTTCCGGTAAATCGGTCGCCATTAACACCATGATTCTCAGCCTGTTATATAAAGCGACACCGGAGCAGGTGCGTTTGATTATGATCGACCCGAAGATGTTGGAATTGTCGGTTTATGAGGATATTCCGCATTTGCTGACCCCCGTCGTCACCGACATGAAAGAAGCCAGTAACGCGCTGCGTTGGGCTGTTGCCGAAATGGAGCGGCGCTATAAACTAATGTCCAAAATGGGCGTCAGGAATCTGGCCGGATTTAATCAATTGGTGGAAGAAGCCACAGCCCGTGGCGAGACCATCAGAGACCCGATGTTTCAACTGCTGAATCCGCTGGAAGAGGGGCAGGAGTATCCCGTGTTAACGACATTGCCGAGCATTGTCATCGTCATCGACGAATTGGCCGACATGATGATGATAGTCGGCAAAAAAGTCGAAGAACTGATTGCCCGTCTGGCGCAAAAAGCGCGGGCGGCTGGCATCCATTTGATTCTGGCGACACAGCGCCCCTCGGTCGACGTGTTGACCGGCTTGATTAAAGCCAACGTGCCGACCCGAATTTCATTCCAGGTATCATCGCGTATCGATTCCCGCACTATTCTCGACCAGGGCGGCGCGGAAACATTGCTAGGCAACGGCGACATGCTGTTTTTACCGTCAGGCACCAGTATTCCCATTCGCGCTCACGGCGCTTTTGTCGACGATCACGAAGTGCATCGCGTAGTTGAATTTTTAAAACAAACCGCACCGCCGAATTATCTGGAAGACATCACCCGCGAATCGTCCGATTCCGGCGATGGCTACAGTTCAGGTGGCGGCAATGGTGGCGATTCCGAAAGCGATGCCTTGTATGACGAAGCGGTGCAGTTTGTGACCGAATCGCGCAAAGCTTCAATATCGAGTGTGCAACGGCGCTTTAAAGTCGGTTACAACCGTGCGGCAACGATGATTGAAGACATGGAAGCCGCTGGCGTGGTGAGCCCGCCTGAAAGCAATGGCTCAAGAGTAGTGCTGGCGCCGCCGCCGGCCAAGGATTAATCTGCGCAACATTGTTCCCGGTAAAGAATGCCCCAGATGATTGGGACTGTAGAAAAATATACTTTGAACGGTTAAGTTTTCGGCTTATGTTAGGCGAAAAAAATGCCGAACTACAGGCCTTCCAGGTTTTAAAAACCTGGAAGGCCTGTCCCGCGTTAAGTTGATAACCCTTTCAACTCATCATCGGTCATTTTCTTCTCCAACCCCCTATTTAAGTCCATCATTAATCATCCCTTGCGCCGCCTGTATTCGTAGTGTTTTGATGCAGGCACGCTCCCACATCAAGGCAGATTTTTTCCGCTACGCTGTTCATGCCCCGCATAATAGTGCGCATGTTCATTGAGCGCCCTGGCGGCATCGCCGATATGCGGATCGCCACATTGGCCTTTACTGCCGCAACGTACATCTTGAATGCGCGGATTGGAAAAAAAAGGCAATGAGCTCTTATCATTGCCGTTAACCGCCCGCATCCAGCCGCCAACCATAATATCGCCAAATTCTCCCGGTTGCGCCTGACCGTCGCAATTGCCCTCGCCATAACCGTTGGCGTAAGGCGTTATAGCGGAGTTATGGCCTTTGCCAGGGGCGCAGTCATTGACCAGAAAGCCATGATTCAAGCCCATTAAGTGCCCCAATTCATGAGCTAGCGTATGCGCGCCACAAACAAAACTCACCACAGCCAAGGCTTTGCGGGTCGAGGCTATATCGGTCAAAGTACGGTTCACCGCCAACGCTCGCCCACAACCCGGCTTGCCATTAATCAACAAATCATCGGCTATGGCAATCGTGTAATCCGCGCCCAATTGGCGCGCTTTACCGAACAGACCGGTAAAGCCATTTTGTTCCTGCTCCATGTCGCGCAATACGCTAACGGCCTCAGCTTTGGCGATGGCGGCAAAGCTGACATCAACAATTTCAGCCTGAAGATTGACTTGGCTACTGCGGTAATAGTCGTTCAGTTGTCCGACGTAAGTGGATAATTTCGCGATGGTCTGTTGTTGCACAGCGGGCGTAGCGGCCAAACTATCCGCCACCACAAAGCGGATATCGATAGTTTCAGCCAGCGCCGTGTTAACCATAGCAAACGCCAACACCCATCCGCTGCTAAACCGCACCGGCCACCCGCGCTAAGACAAACTCGGCGATTGCCAGCGCCCGACGCCTGCGTAAATCCTCTTTGGGCCGCTGCAATAACACCCGTATTTCCTTGGTAAATTTAATAATGCCGATAAGCTCAATCCAGCGGTTTAAGTCTTCCTGCTCTTCCGCCAACAACGGATTATGCACGCTATAATGCGAAATAAACGCATCGAAGCGGGAAACATCAGCCAGATCAATATATTTTTCAGCCAGGGAAAATTCAAACGCACCGTCAATCACATCAATAATCCGCACGCCGTAAAAAGCATTGTTAAAGTCGAAAAAACACGTTTCCCCGCCTTCCACCACGATGACATTTTTAGGCGTAACATCACCGTGATTATGCAAGGCTGGGCTACGCGCATATAAATACCCCCGATTTTCACCCGGATGGCAGTTATCCGCCAAAGGTGCCAAACGTGCGAAGGCTTGCGCAATGTCGGTGCTATAAGACGATACGTCCTGCAAATAAGCATGGAAAGTCGGCAACCAAATCATGCAGGTGTCTTCATAATGAAATGGCGTATCGAGTGCCAACGGTTGTTCCAACTGCACCCGATGGATTGCCGCGAGTGCCGCGCAAATTTTGTCCAGCGGGTATTCAGGGCGTTGTTGCACTTGCCCGGGAATCCGTTCAAACAACAAGGCGGGGCAGTCTTCTATAGTCGCATCTATGCCCGACGGCGCATGTATCACGCCCGCTGTCGCAATGCCGCGCTGCTTCAATTGCGCTATGAGGCGCTCTTCATAATCGGTATGTTCAGCAATGCGGCTTCGGTTGTAATTGCCCGCCACTTTAAATAATTTAAGAATGTAAGGCGTGTTCTCGACAAATACTTTAAAAATCGCGTTTTCGGTGGAGACTTTCATTTTCTCCACGGCGATTTGCGGAAAAGCGTGAATCTGCTTTAACCGCGCTGCGATTCTTTCCTCTTCCTCATTGCGATAAAAAACACCGTCACGGGCACGGTCATAAAACAGCTTTGCGCCAAATTTACGCAAGAACGCCTCTTTTTCCTCATGGAAACCACGCGAAGGAAAAAACACATACGCATCAATCAAATGCTGAATAAAATCCATATTAGGATGCAAAGTTGGCCAATCGCCTGCACCATCGGGCAGTGGGATTTCAGCAACATGATAAACCGCGCAATGATTGGACGCTTCGGCATTAATAAAATGCCACGAAGGCGGAATATCGCCCTCACGTTCAGGATTGATTTCGATCAAAATATCGACATCTGAACCCAATTTGGCCATTTTTCCATGCACGAACGGCGCTTCATAGCGTCCGAGTTCTTTACGGTTAACCGAACCCATGACATAAATTTTATCAACCGCTGCAAAAGCCGCCGCTTCCCGCCGCATTACCTCATCGATTTGCTCACGCAAAGATTGTTGCACCGCCGCCGGGAATGCCGTTTTGCTGGGCTTGATAAAACCCAATTGCAACCGCGCCAACAGATTGCTCCAGCTGCTGTAAAGCTTGTCTGCGGTAGTTTTATCGCTACTTGCTGTGGCGTTATAAGGAAAAATAACCTGACCGCCAGCGGGCGCATAAAGCCAAAATTGCGGATCCGTTTCCAGCGTGAGTTTTTGCCCTTTTTTCAGCGCATAGTACACATCAAGCACCTGGCACTTAATGCGGTTGAGCTCATTCGGATTGATGCCGGCACTGTATTCCGAAAGATAATCGAGCAAACGCACCGGCGAACTGTAATTGCGGATACGTCTGTAATCCAAAGCCGTCCGTTGCTTGTCGGCTTTAACAACCACTTTCAACACAGCGCCTTGAAAATGGCGTTCAGCGCCGACAATCTCCTGACTAAAACCGATGTAATTGAATAAGTCCTTCACCTTGGGGATATGATGCTGAGCCACCATAAGCGCCAGCACCGAGCCCGGAATATTGCCGCTATCGAGTATGAAATCGACATCATTTGCCGCTAACAAAGCCAAGACTTCATCATAACCGGACGCATAAGGCTCATCTAAATCAACGCCTTTGAAGAGCTGAACAATCTGCTTAAAATCTTCAGGGTCAATGAGTATTTTGTAATTGCGGTAATGCAAATGATACCCATCGCCGCATTCTTCCAGCGCAAAACGCTGAGGATGGTATTTGACCTCATGTTGCAGCCGCGACTCCGTCCAAATCCGCACATCATCCTGATTGGCATTCGGCAACTTACCGTCCTGATAATTCTTTTCCAGAATAACCGCTTGCAGCTCTTGGGACTGTTTGACAAAAATCGCGGCAATTTCTTCAAATTCAGCGCGGCTCAATTCAATACGCAAATCGCGGTAATGAATATGGATATTTTCTTCCATATCCAGAAACAAATTCCGGTGACGCGGTTTATCGAGAATTTTACCTTGATATAAAACTTTTTTTATGACACCCAATGTAGGCCTCCGAAATTTAAGTGTGATAGGACTTACGCATTGACAAATTAACAAAAGCGAGATCAAAGTGACATAGCTAGTAAAAACAAATGGGACACCCGCCATGAGAGAAATTACACGCCCACCAACAGCCCGCTGTGTTATGTCAATGTACATAAGCTTTCTG
>JAUXXQ010000183.1 GCA_030684815.1 Methylobacter sp.
AAAGTATAAATTTGACCGCGCTGACGAAGACACCTGGTTTTATGGGGGCGTGTTGAATTTGCGCCAATGGTCGGAATTTATCACCCTCCAGCCGTATTTTATCGGCCGCAAGCAAAATGGCGATCCGGCCAATGCCATTGCCGCCAACCGCAAGGCCGATATTGACATTTATGCGCCGGGTTTACGGGTTTACGGCGTGTTCGGCGACAGCGGCTTTGATTTCGATGCTGACATCAACAAACAATTCGGCCGCTCCGGTTCGCTATCGGGCACAAAACAGACCTTGCGCCAACATGATGCCTTGGCCTACTCGCTGGAAGCCGGTTACAGCTTCGACCATGACTGGAAGCCACGCGCCAGCTTGTATTACGGCTACGGCACTGGCGACAAAAATGCCAGCGACAACATGAACCAGCGCTTCGATGCTTTTTACGGCTTCAACCAACCGTGGTCGCGCGACGATTATTTCTCCTGGGATAACATCCATGCGCCCAAAGCCCGGCTGGAATTCACCCCGTACAAAGATGTGCGCATCGACACCGGTTATAACGCGTTCTGGTTGGAAAATGAAACCTCGCCCTGGAACCGCGCCAATTTGCGGGATGCAACCGGTAAAAGTGGCAACTTTTTGGGTCATGAGTTCGACATCCGCCTGCGCCATAAGCTGAATCGCTATGCCGACTGGAGCTTGAGTTATGCGCGCTTTGAACCGGGCAATTTTACTAGGGCACAGGCGAAAGAGACAGGGCCTTTTACTTCGGAGGCGGGCAATTTTTTCTATTTTGAAGTGTCGCTGAATGCGTTTGGCGATGGCAAAATTTAAGTAAGTCATTGTATTAACTGCGAATTGGCAATACTGGCGCAGTTAATATCTGATTTTTAGATATATAGTTCTAAATATATCGTTTTTATAAGCTGTTTGATGTGTTTACCATCATTCCCACTTAGGCGCTTATTGCGATAAAAACCGAACTCATTTTAAATTTAAGGAAACAGTCATGAAATTTATCACACCCTTAAAGCTTGTGTTTCTCAGTCTGGCTTTGTTGGCGAGCGGCATAGCCTTGGCCGACAGAACGCTGCTGAATGTGTCCTACGACCCGACACGCGAGCTGTATCAGGACTTCAATAAAGCCTTCATCAGCTACTGGAAAGAAAAAACCGGCGAAGATGTCAAAGTGCAGCAATCCCACGGCGGCGCAGGCAAGCAGACCCGTGCGGTGATCGACGGGCTGGAAGCCGATGTGGTTACTTTGGCGCTGTCTTACGACATTGACCAGATTGCCAAAAAAGCGCGTATCTTGCCGGAAGATTGGCAAAGCCGTTTGCCCAATAACAGCCTGCCGTACACCTCTACCATCGTGTTTTTAGTGCGTAAAGACAATCCTAAAGCCATTAAAAATTGGGACGATTTGGCCGAAGAAGGCGTTTCGGTGATTACGCCGAACCCTAAAACCTCCGGCGGTGCGCGTTACAACTATCTGGCTGCCTGGGCGTTTGGCGAAAAGAATTACGGCAGCAAAGAGGCTGCCAAGGATTTTGTGCAAAAAGTTTACAAGAATGTGCCGGTGCTGGATTCCGGTGCGCGCGGCTCGACCACCACCTTTATTCAGCGCGGTATTGGCGACGTATTAATCGCTTGGGAAAACGAAGCCTTTTTGGCGCTGAAAGAGCAGGGCACAGGTGGCTATGAAATTATCGTGCCGCCGGTCAGTATCAAAGCCGAAACGCCAGTCACAGTGGTCGATAAAGTGGCCAAAAAAACCGGCAACCTGGATTTGGCCGAAGCCTATCTGCACTACCTGTATTCACCGGTTGGGCAAAGACTGGCGGCGAAGCATTTTTATCGCCCTGCGCAGCCCGAACATGCCGATCCTGAAGATTTGAAACGCTTTCCGAAACTGGAGCTGTTTACCGTCAATGAAGGTTTCGGCGGCTGGGCAAAAGCGCAAAAAGATCATTTCGATGATGGCGGCTATTTCGATCAAATCTACGCGCCATAACGGTTTAACTGCCACAGTTCTGCCCACGTTTCGCCAATACAAAAAGATTACTGACATGGCACAAAGCAACATCATGCCGGGATTTCGCCCGGCCATCAGTTTTACCTTGGTTTATCTGGCCTTGATCGTGCTGATTCCGCTCAGCGCGATGCTGATGAAAACCTTTCAGCTCAGCCTGGATGAATATTGGGCGATACTGACCAATGCGCGGGTGCAGGCTTCGTTCCGCATCAGTTTCGGTGCGGCGCTGATTGCCGCCTTTGTCGCCGGTGTGTTCGGCTTTATTATCGCCTGGTCGCTGGTGCGTTATAACTTTCCCGGCAAGCGCCTGTTCGACGCCTTGATTGATTTGCCGTTTGCGCTGCCGACCGCCGTGGCCGGTATCGTGCTGGCTACTATCTACGAACCGCGCGGCTGGATCGGCAAGCTGGTGATGGACAGCACCGGCATACAAATCGCCTACAAGCCGCTCGGCATCACCTTCGCGTTGATCTTCATCGGCCTGCCGTTTGTGGTGCGCACCATTGAGCCGGTGTTGCAGGAATTCGACACCGCGATGGAAGAAGCCGCCGCCAGCTTGGGCGCCACCCGTTTGCAAACCTTTATCAAAGTGATACTGCCCAATATTCTGCCTGCGACCATTACCGGCATTGCGCTGGCGTTTGCGCGCGGCGTCGGTGAATACGGCTCGGTGATCTTTATTGCCGGCAACATGCCGTATATCTCGGAAATCGTGCCGCTGCTGATTATCACCAAACTGGAACAATACGATTACGCCGGCGCCACCGCGATTGGCTTGACCATGCTGCTGCTATCGTTTTTGCTGCTGTTGCTGATTAACGGACTGCAATGGTGGGTGCGCCGCCGTTCAGGACAATTGTGAGGAAACCCTGATGAATGCCATTTCCGCCACCTCTTTTCTCGCCTCAAAAAAACTGACGCTGTCAGACCCCGACTGGGTGCGCTATGCCTTGATCGTAGCCACCTTGGGCGTTATCGGTTTGTTTTTGTTGTTGCCGCTGCTGACCGTGCTTATCGAAGCCTTTGCCAAAGGCTGGAGCGCCTACAGCGCCAGCCTGACCCATCCCGATGCACTGGCGGCGATGCGGCTGACGCTGTTGGTTGCCGTAGTCACCGTGCCATTGACCACGGTGTTTGGCGTGTCCGCCGCCTGGGTGATAGCGCGGTTCGATTTTCGCGGCAAAAGCCTGCTGATTACGCTGATCGACCTGCCGTTTTCGGTGTCGCCGGTGATTGCCGGTTTGGTCTATGTACTGATTTTCGGCGCGCAAGGCTGGCTCGGGCCCTGGGCTTCCGAGCATGACATCAAGATCCTTTTTGCCGTGCCCGGCATCATTCTGGCGACTTTGTTTGTGACCTTCCCGTTTGTGGCGCGCGAGTTGATTCCGCTGATGCAGGAAATCGGCCATGAAGAAGAGGAAGCCGCACTGTCGTTGGGCGCCAGCGGCTGGCAAACCTTTTTCAAGGTCACGATGCCGAACGTCAAATGGGGTCTGCTGAACGGCGTGCTGCTGTGCAACGCCAGAGCGATGGGCGAGTTTGGCGCGGTCTCGGTGGTGTCCGGCCATATTCGTGGACTGACCAACACGCTGCCGTTGCACATCGAAGTCAGTTACAACGAATACGATTTCGTCGGCTCTTTTGCCGGTGCGTCAATACTCGCCGCGTTGGCCGTGGTCACGCTGGTGTTTAAGACCGTGCTGGAATGGAAGCAAAAACAGGAATTAAAAGCAGCCAAGCAAGCGGTTGAAGTGCATTAAAGATTCAGTTGTGGGAGCGGCCACCCGGCCGCGAACAGTTCGTATTAATCGCGGCCGGGTGGCCGCTCCCACAAGCACATAGTTAAAGATTTATATCAGGAACCCATCATGAGCATCAGCGTAAACAACATCAGCAAACATTTTGGCGCCTTTACCGCGCTGGACAATATCAGCCTTGACATTCCCGAAGGCGAATTGGTGGCCTTGCTGGGGCCGTCCGGCTGCGGCAAAACTACTTTGCTGCGCATCATTGCCGGTCTGGAACAGGCCGACCAAGGCGATGTGTTTTTAAAAGGCGACCGGGTCACCGACCAGCCGGTCAAAAACCGCCAAATCGGTTTTGTGTTCCAGCACTATGCCTTGTTCCGGCACATGACCGTATTTGAGAATGTGGCCTTCGGTTTGCGGGTCAAGCCGCGCCGCGAGCGTCTTGGCGAAGCCATTATCCGCAAGAAAGTGCATGACTTATTGAGCCTGGTGCAACTCGACTGGCTGCATGACCGCTATCCCGACCAGCTCTCCGGCGGCCAGCGCCAGCGTATCGCTCTGGCGCGTGCCTTGGCTGTGGAGCCGTCGGTGTTGCTGCTTGATGAACCGTTCGGCGCGCTCGATGCCAGTGTACGCAAGGACTTGCGCCAATGGTTGCGCAACCTGCATCACGACTTGAATGTCACCAGCATTTTCGTCACCCATGATCAGGAAGAAGCCATGGAAGTCGCCAGCCAGGTGGTGGTGCTCAATCATGGCCGCATTGAGCAGCAAGGCGCGCCCGGCGATATTTACGACCACCCGGCCAACGCCTTCGTGTCGCGTTTTATTGGCCAAACCAATGTGTTCGATTTGGAAGAGCACGATGCCGATTGGCTGCAAACCGCCGGCTTATCAGCGGCGCAGCAAAAAGGCAAGATTGCCCACGTCCGCCCGCATGACATTGTCATTGAAAAATCGACCCACCATAGCGATGCTTACGTGACCTTAAAAGACTGGCAACATTTAGGCTCGCTGATCCGTATCGAACTGGTCAAGAGCGGTATCAATGGGCACGCCGCCAGCGTTTACGCCGAAATGCCCAATGACCAATTCAGGCGCCTGCATCTGAACCGGGGCGACAAGGTTGATTTGCGCATCCGTCATGCGCATTGGTTTCATTAGTTTTAGGACTTACGCATTGACAAATTAACAAAAGCGAGATCAAAGTGACATAGCTAGTAAAAACAAATGGGACACCCGCCATGAGAGAAATTACACGCCCCCCCAACAGCCCGCTGTGTTATGTCAATGTACATAAGCTTTCTGCTTAGCGAACCAAAGTCGCCAAGTTGCTGTCATTTGGCAGAAATTGTAGGTATCTCGCATGATAGTGCTAATCGCTTTTTACTGCGTGAACAAT
>JAUXXQ010000059.1 GCA_030684815.1 Methylobacter sp.
TGGTTCAAAGTAGGGTAACAGTTTTCGCTATGAATTTTTATTGCATAAGCGCTTAAATTAGAGATACTGAGTAGTCCGACTAAAATGCGGGTAGGATTGCTTGCGCCTGTGTTACCCAAAATACGTCATTTTTGAACCAGGCCAACTAGGGTCTGGTTCAAAGCAGGGTAACAGTTTCAACTTTAAATTTCTATTGGTGAACGTTTCATAATCCTCTATTACCCAAAATGACACGTTTATTAACGTGAGTTCTAAACAAGCAACTAAGGAATGAGCACGAAATAACTTGAGCAACTTGAAACGCTGAGTCCTTTAGTACAGTGCTGTTCAAATGAAAACTTGCTCAAGGCTAATTCCGAAATAAAAAATACCAGCCATGGCCTATCTTTAGGCGGGTCGAATGAGGATGTCCCAGTTAGGCAATAAAGGATTGCGTAGCAAGCGTGCCTCGATGTCTGCCATGGCCTGCTTGGTCAGGGTGACGCCTTTTTCATAGACAGCCTTGCTCAATGTCACCACCGGATGCAGGCCTTTCCAGGTCATGGATTTTGCCCATTCAAGCATGGTTTGCGCATCGACCAGTTTGGCGCCATTCCAATGTTTCTCCAATACGCCCCAGCATCGCTCAATAGGGTTGTATTTGCTGTGATACGGCGGGTAATACAGCAATTGGATGGGCTTGCCGATGTAGTCGGCAAAGTCGACCATGCGCTTGAGAAATTGCGTCCGCCGTCCACTACTTTCCGGGCCATTATCCACTTTGAGCTGTAGGCAGGAGCAGGCATCACGCTCTGCTTGCGGCAAGCTGTCCCAGACGGTGCCAAGGCAATCGACGATGAAGTCACTGGTTTTTGCCGAACTGCCAAAGAGGATGTGTAACTTCGCGTTGTCTTCATCCACCACGCCAAAGGGCGTGTATTTTTCCTTGCATCCCAGGTCGTGATCCTCGGCATGACGGTCGCCCCGTGTTTTGCCGCCCCGTGAATAGTCCCCGATATTGACCGTGGCTTTGCAATCGATGCTCAAGCGCTTGACCTTGCCGTTGTCGTCGCTGCTGCTGTGCCCGTCTTTGGCGTGCAGGTTCTCGAAGATGGCATCGGTTTGTGGGATCTTTTTTTTAGGTTTGCTTTTGATTACGGGCCGTAACCGGTAGCCATTGCGGTTCAGCACTTCAGCCAGGGTGCTGGGGCATGGCAGTGTGTCCTCGGCAAAACCTTGTGCCCGCAATTGCTTCAAGGCTTCCGCCGCTGTCAGGCGGGTGTATGACAAGGTCGTCCTGAACGTCGGGTCTTGCTGTGAATGCGTGGCGGCCAAGCCCCACAATGCTTCCGCCACCGCCGGGTGACGCTCTTCCCACAGTTTGTTTCCGCCATACACGGAGTGGGCGCCAAGGCAGGTTATCCCTGTGCGTTTTTCATGCAGGCCCAGTTCGACTGAATAACGGCTCCAGCCAAACAGGGTTTCCGCCTGTCGCGGATTACCGCCACAATACTTGAGTGCCATCTCGGCTTGAAACGCCCGCCTGTCGGCAAGCCCCATTTTTGAAGCGGCCTGTTTCAAATCAGATAAGTGGCTCTCGTCAATAGATTGTCGCTCGGCTTGGCCAAAATACGCTGCTGTTGTCATCTCGGTTTTTTGTAGGGTTGGAATAGGTGCTTATTTTACTCATTTTTGGTATCTTGGTTTGCGGAAAAGGCCTTAGTCATTTTTAACAGTCTCTGAGCGGTTATGATTTTCCTTATCAAATTTAAAGAGGTCGCCATGAAATTTCCTATTAATACCCTTATGTTAGTATCCGGCTTATGCCTTTCTTCACTGGCAGTAGCGGATACTGTTGCCGTAAAAGGCGGCTCCATTTTTCTGTTAGGCGACCCCGTTCTGACAGTGCAATCGTTGTCCGCCTCATCACCGACAGCCGCTTGCATCAGCCAATTGGCTGGACAGCCGATTAATCCGGCGGCCACCGATATTGTCATCAGTGGTGGGCAAGCCGTTGTAGCGCCCGGTTTAACGCCTGCTTCTGCTGATGTGGTTAACATTAGCGCCTGTTTATCGGGGGATAACGCTAATGATGATTCTGGGCAAAACCCTAAAGGCGACGCTAAAGCCGACTTGAGAAAAGGGACGCTGGACATTCCGTGTTTGGATGTTGATGGCGCGTTTTACAACGTCATTATGAATCAGCGTGGCAATTCCATGAACTGGGAAGTGGTGTTTGGCGAAGCTGTAACTGATGGCTCGTGCGGCTGATTTTATGCCCAACCCTCTGTGTAATTGACAGCAGCCTTTCCGAAGGGTGCGAAGCAATAAAACTTCGTGCCCTTTTTGGTTTTCGTAGCGAACATCTTTTAATTACCGGTATCAATCCAGTCAACTGAAGTTTCCCAGTTTTTAGGGGGGTATCCGGGCATGTAGGGGTATATTTGATGGGGTTTGCTACATTTCCCCATCAAAAATAGCCGCAACCCAATAGATACAGCAACTATACTTTTCAATTTCTGGGAAACTTCAGCCAGTCAATAATATCTTTCCATACCATCGGCGCTTGTAAATCGCGCAGCAGCATGTGGTAGCCGTGCGGGTATATCGTCACCGTTTTTTTCGTTGCGTCCGCCGTAAGCAATTGCTGTAAAAACGCATGTGTCGGTTTCTTTGGGATCACTTCGTCTTTCTCGCCGTACAGCAGCAGCGTATTGCCGCCTAATGAGGTGGCGCTGCCGAATGCGGCATCCATCAGGTTGGCCAAACCGTAGAGGGTTTCCACGCGGGTTGCCTTAATCACCCACGGGTCGCGGCTCATGGCACGCAGCATGTCGATATTATCCGAGGCGGTGACGCGCACGCCTTTGCCGGTTAAGGTTAGCCAGGGCAAACTGTGCGCCAGTGTCCACAGTAAGCCGGTTTGGTACCAGGGCATGGTTGAGCGTGCCCATACCGCGGGTGCTGCAAGAATAATGCCTTCGACTTCAGGCAGTTGCAGGCGGCTCATGGCGGTGATGACTACCGCGCCACCCATGCTTTCGCCGAGCAAATAAAGCGGGTATGTCGGGTAGCGTTGTTTGACCAGCCGCACAAAAATCTGCAAGTCGTTGATATAGGTGTCGATACCTGCCCACAAACCGCGTTTGGGCGACATGCCGAAACCGCGTTGATCGTAAGCAAAACAAGCGATGCCCTGTTTGCTGAAATACGCGCCGGGCGTCTCGAAAAAACGGCTGTAATCGTTAAAGCCGTGCAGCGCGATAAGCACGGCATGGGGTTCTGTTTCCGGCAGCCAGGAACGCAACGGCAAACCGGTGCCATCTTCGGTGAGGTATTGGTTTATGCCCAGTTGCGCCTCGGTGTTTTTTGCGCCGGGCGGGTAAGTCAGCGGCATACAGCCGCTTTGGCTCATCAGCAACAAAAGCGCCAGGAATGGTTTCATGCACGCGGTTTAATTCATTCAAAAAAACCGTACAAATACATCACTTCATCTTCGCCTTGCAGGGTGAATTTTACGTCATCATCGGAGGTTTCAATGTCGAGCGGATAGGGCGCGTCGACATCGTTAAAATAATCGGATTTGATAAAAAACTCATCATCGCTGTTTTTTAACAGCACCATTGAATAACAGGCGTTATCTTCAGCTTGATCGATATTTTTTAAGCTAAAACCGATACTGAGGCCATCGGCAGCAACAAGCGGATCTTGCTCTGTTTGCTCGTATTCGCAGGCAATGTCTTCCTCGTCTTCAAAGAACACATAGGTCATGGAAAAATATTTTAAACGCGTTAAATCGACTGACATCACATCACTCCCAGCATGTTGTCCAAGGCCTTTTTGGCGTAGATTGCAACTTCATCAGGCACCGAAATCCGGTTGACCACATGGCCTGCTGCCAGATTTTTCAGCACCCAGGCCAAATGTTGCGGATCGGTTCTGAACATGGTTGAGCACATGCACAAGGTCGGCGACATAAAATGCACGTTTTTGCCCTGAGCCTTGCATTCTTCGTGCAGGCGGTTGACCAGATTCAGTTCCGTTGCCACCAGCCAGCGCGTGTTCGGTTCGGCGGTGCGCACGGTGGTTAAAATGTACTCGGTGGAGCCGATGTATTCCGATTTTTGGCAGACCTCGAACGGCGCTTCCGGGTGCGAAATAACATGGGTTTCCGGGAACCGTTGCAAAAATGCGTCGATATGCTCCGGCTTGAACACCTGATGCACCGAACAAAAACCGTTCCACAGGATGATTTTGGCGTTGCGGATTTGTTCCGTGGTCAAGCCGCCCATTGGTTTGGTGAAATCCCAGATAACCATCTGTTCCAGCGGAATGCCCATGCGGTAACCGGTATTGCGGCCTAAATGCTGGTCGGGAAAAAACAGCACTTTCTGTTTTTTGGCAAAACTCCATTCCAATATTTTTTGCGCATTGGACGAGGTGCAGACGATACCGCCATGTTGGCCGCAAAAGCCTTTAAGGTCGGCGGCCGAGTTGATGTAAGTGACCGGCGTGACTTCCGTCTCCACATCAATCACCTGCGCCAGCTCGTCCCAGCATTTTTGCACTTTGATCAGGTTGGCCATATCGGCCATCGAACAGCCTGCTGCCATGTCCGGCAAAATGGCGATTTGTTCGGGACGGGACAATATGTCGGCAACTTCGGCCATAAAATGTACGCCGCAGAACACGATGTATTCGGCGTCCGATTGTGCCGCATCCCGCGACAGTTTTAACGAATCGCCGGAAAAATCGGCATGTTTAAACACTTCATCGCGCTGATAATGATGGCCGAGCACTACGCAACGGGAGCCTAATTTGGCTTTGGCAGCGATAATCCGGGTATCGCATTCCTCATCGCTGAGTAAGGCGTAATCTTGAATGGGGAAGGGGGTATGGGTCATTTTATTGGGGTTCAATGTTAATGTGGCTAACGCAGCAGGTTCAAGAGATTTATACGTGAGCCAATACTCGGGCCTACATGGGTATCAATAACATTCATGTATTCCCGGCCGGTTTTGGTTCTTCTTTTGGCAACAAAATAAATAATACTTAAAACTTTCACTAACTCGAGTTTATCAATAGCCGCTAAATCTTTGCGAATTACCTTATCAACAAAGTTGAATCCCGCTAATAAAAACGCATCTTCGCAGTTTATTTCAGTGTCTTTAAAATGATATTTATCAATCAGCAGCTCAAGGATTTTGATGGCGCCGTCATCATTTAAGTTTTTGTTATTTTTACTGTCATAAGTACACAAAGCGCCTTCAATGGCATTGCTATAATCCGTTAAGTCAGGGCTGCCATGCATTTGACTGGTTGTAAAAGACGGCACCTCGTTATATTTTCGTTTCGGTTTTTGATAATACGAGCAATCTAAACAGTGCTCTTCTTTACGGATAGTTCCACAGCATTGACTACAGACTAAGCCAGTAGAAATTTTGCACTGTCTTTTGCCTTTTCTTGAATCACATACTGGACATTTGGCCATATTTGCTTTTCCCACGAAGTTTAGAATTTTAATCAAAAGCAGGGCGGGGCATGTTACCCCACCTCACTTAAAGGTTTTTTAGTCCTTAACTTTTTCTTTTCCTGCCGGCTTAATCAAGCGAATGCCCAGTTCCTTCAACTGCTCATCGGTGACGACCGCCGGTGCACTAACTAAAGGACACGCCGCTGATTGGGTTTTGGGGAAGGCAATCACGTCGCGGATAGAGGTTGAACCGGTCATCAGCATGACCAAACGATCCAGGCCGAACGCCAAACCGCCGTGCGGAGGCGCGCCGTATTTCAAAGCATCCAATAGGAAGCCAAATTTTTCGCGGGCTTCGTCTTCGCCGATACCTAAAATTTCAAACACGGTTTGCTGCATTGAAGTACGGTTAATACGAATTGAACCACCGCCGACTTCGGTGCCGTTCAACACTAAATCGTAAGCGCGTGACAAGGCCGCGCCTGGATTGGCGACCAGTTCTTCAACCGAGCAGCTTGGTGCGGTGAATGGATGGTGGATGGCGTTGAAACGGTTGCTTTTCTCATCCCAGTCGAACATCGGAAAGTCAACCACCCAAACCGGTTTCCACTCGCCTTCAAGCAGGTTCAAATCGTGCCCCAATTTCACCCGCAATGCGCCCATGGCTTCATTGACGATGTTGGCCTTATCCGCACCGAAGAAAATCAAGTCGCCGTTTTGCGCGCCGGTTTTCGCCAACACGCTGTCCCAGACTTCGGCAGGGGCGAATTTGACGATAGGCGATTGCAAGCCGTCGACACCGGCGGCTAGGTCGTTGACTTTGATGTAAGCCAGACCGCGTGCGCCGTAAATGCTGACATATTTGGTCAAGGCATCAATGTCTTTTCGGCTTAATTCGCCCGCGCCAGGGACGCGCATCGCGACCACGCGGCCTTTCGGGTCATTGGCCGGAGCCGAGAACACCTTGAAATCAACGTCTTTCATGTCCTCGGCAATATCGACCAATTCCAGCGGAATACGCAAATCGGGACGGTCGACGCCGTAGCGCGACACCGCTTCCTGATGGCTGATGCGCGGAAATTTGTCGCCCAGGTTGACGCCGATCACTTTGATGAACAACTGGCGGATCATTTCCTCCATGATGTGCATGATCTCGTTTTCATCCATGAACGAGGTTTCAATATCCAGCTGGGTGAATTCGGGCTGACGGTCGGCGCGCAAATCTTCATCGCGGAAACAACGCACCACTTGATAATAGCGATCCATGCCCGCCACCATCAACATTTGCTTGTACAATTGCGGCGATTGCGGCAGCGCGAAAAACGAATTTTCGTGGGTACGGCTCGGCACGATGTAGTCGCGCGCACCTTCGGGCGTGGCTTTGGTTAAGTAAGGCGTTTCAATCTCGAAGAATTCATTATCATCGAGAAAGTTGCGTAAAACCCGCGTCACATCGCGGCGCACTTTCATTTTTTCCTGCATCACGGTACGACGCAAGTCGATATAACGGTAGCGCAAACGCAGCTCTTCGTTGACTTCGATTTCGCTTTCGACTGGGAACGGCGGGGTTTCCGACTCATTCAGCACGACGATGTTTTTAGCCAGTATTTCAATGGCACCGGAATGCATATTCGCATTAACCGTGCCTTCGGGACGGTGACGAACCAGCCCGGTAATTTGCAATACATATTCACTGCGCACGCTTTCAGCGGTGGCAAAGACATCAGCCACGTCGGGATCGACCACGACTTGCACTAAGCCTGCGCGATCGCGCAAGTCGATAAAAATAACGCCGCCGTGGTCGCGACGCCGATGTACCCAGCCGCAGATTGAAACGGTTTGATCCAGCTGTTGCGTGTTTAATTCTCCGCACTTGTGAGTACGCATAAATGTTCCCTGTTGATTATATTGAGGTTCAAGGTGAAAGGTTTAAGGTGAAAGGGTGCAGCGTGTTTTCGCCTTTCGCCTGCTTTTTATTTACAGCCGCCCGCAGGACAGCTGTCGGAAGAGGGCGAGCAACTTGCTTCGCCGGCGACATTTTTCTTGGTGCCGCTTTTGAAATCAGTTTCGTACCAGCCGCTGCCTTTTAACCGAAATCCCGCCGCAGAAATCTTTTTCATTAACTCCGGCTTGCTGCAGGCAGGGCAGGTCACTAAAGGCTCGGCACTCAGTTTTTGTAACGCTTCATGCTCATGGCCGCATGATTGGCATTGGTATTCATAGATAGGCATTTATCGCTCCGGTAATAAAAAAATAATAGCTACGATAAGTGCGGCGTTTAATTTTTCAAGGCACTTACTATAAAATAACCGGCTATTTTACAGAATTTAACTTCAAGAATGAAAACATTAACCATTACCCGACCCGATGACTTGCATTTGCATGTCAGAAACGGCGCAGTTTTAAAAACCGTGCTGCCGCATACTGCCCGGCAATTTGCCCGCGCCATCATCATGCCCAACCTGAAACCGCCGGTGACTACAGTGGCTCAGGCTCTGGTTTATCGGGAAGAAATCCTGCAAGCGGTTCCTGCCGGTGTTGATTTTACGCCGCTGATGACGCTGTATTTGACCGGCTCGACGACAGTCGATGAAATCGAAAAAGCCGCCGCATCCGAACATGTCCATGCCTTTAAATTGTACCCGGCTGGCGCCACCACCAATTCCGATTCAGGCGTTGCCGACATCAAGGCGGTTTATCCGTTATTCGCGGCGATGGAAAAACATGATATTCCGTTGCTGATTCACGGCGAAGTCACCGATGAGGCCTGCGATATTTTCGACCGCGAGCGGGTGTTCATTGACCGCTATTTGACCGACATTGCCAAAAATTTCCCCGGCCTGCGCATCGTGCTCGAACACGTCACCACCACCGAAGCGGTGCAGTTTGTGCAAGCCGCTAGTGCACATATTGCCGCCACCATCACCCCGCAGCATTTGCTGTTTAACCGCAATGCGCTTTTGGCGGGCGGCATCAAGCCGCATTATTATTGCCTGCCGATTATCAAACGCGAAGCACACCGTTTGAGCTTAGTTAAGGCCGCCACCAGCGGCAACCCGAAATTCTTTCTCGGCACCGACAGCGCGCCGCATTTAAGTTCATTAAAAGAAACGTCTTGCGGTTGCGCCGGTTGTTACAGCGCCCATGCCGCATTGGAACTGTATGCGGAAGCTTTTGAACGAGTGGGGGCATTGGATAAATTGGAAGCTTTCGCCAGTTTTTACGGCGCTGATTTTTACCGCTTGCCGAGAAATTCAGGTTCGGTCACACTGGAAAAAACCACTTGGACAGTGCCGCCTGTTTACGGTGAAAATGGCTTGTCCATCACGCCGCTGGGGGCGAATGAGGAGTTAAGCTGGAAGCTGAAGGCCGCAGCATAGTCCGGCATGTTTTTGCAAAGTACGGGGCATGGTGGGGGGGATTTTATGAGCATTGAACATAGGAATTAAATTATGGCCCGCAAAAAGCTCCCGATTGGCATCCAAACCTTCGCTAAAATCCGTGAAGACCACTATTATTACGTTGATAAAACACCCCTGATTTTAAAATTAGTCAGCGATGGAACGCATTATTTTCTCTCCCGCCCGCGCCGTTTTGGTAAAAGTTTGTTGATCGATACCCTCGGTGAATTATTCGCGGGCAATGAGCCGCTGTTTCGCGGACTTTTTATTCATGACAAATGGGATTGGTCTATTAAATATCCGGTGATTCGTTTGAGTTTTGGTGGTGGCGTGATACATGATCGCGCACATTTAGATCGGCGTATTTTTACCATTTTAGATAACAACCAAGTTAATTTGTCTGTAAATTGCCAACATACTGACGATATTGGCGATTTTTTTGAATCGCTTATCAAAAAAACAGTTGAACAAACCGGTCGGCGTGTCGTCATTTTGGTGGATGAATACGACAAACCGATTTTGGACAACCTTGCAAAACCTGAGATTGCCAAAGAGATCCGCGACGGGTTGCGCAATTTATATTCAGTGATTAAGGACTCTGATGCCCACGTTAAATTTGCCATGCTGACCGGTGTGTCTAAATTTAGCAAAGTGAGTTTATTTTCGGGTTTGAATAATTTGCGTGACATTACCTTAGCCACTGAGTTTTCTTCGATTTGCGGTTATACCGATGACGATATTGATACGCTGTTCGCGCCTGAACTTGAAGGCTTAGACCGCGAAAAAATCCGTTATTGGTATAACGGTTATAACTGGACAGGGCAATCGGTTTATAACCCGTTTGATGTGTTATTGTTATTTCAATCGCGTGAATTTAAAAACCATTGGTTTGAAACCGGTTCGCCGACTTTCCTGATTGATTTGCTCTGCAAACGGCAAACGTTTACGCCCAATTTAGACCACATGCTGGCTGCCGAAGCGTTGTTGTCGGCATTTGACGTTGAACAAATTGCCACCGAAGCGCTGCTGTTCCAAACCGGTTATTTGACCATTGATTCAGTGCGCCATTTAGCCTCGATGACGCAATTCAAATTGCGTTATCCCAACCATGAAGTGCGCAGCAGTTTAAACGAAGCCATGTTGTATGCCCTGACCGCAAAATCGAGTGAATACGGCGTTCATGCCGGGCAATTGTATGATTTTCTAGTAGAAAATAATTTCGACGGTTTAAATAAGCTGTTCACCGCCTTTTTCGCCAGCATTCCCAATGATTGGTATAGGAATAACCCGATTGCGCAATATGAAGGTTATTACGCCAGTATTTTTTATTCCTATTTTGCCGCGCTAGGCTTGGACATTATTTTGGAAGATGTGACCAATTTCGGGCGTATTGATATGAC
>JAUXXQ010000069.1 GCA_030684815.1 Methylobacter sp.
GGAAAAGCAATGAAGGATAGGGTGAATGCAGCGCGTGGCCAGTACAGGATTAGCGATTAAAATCATAAAGCTGCTGGGGTATGGTTGCAGGAAAAATCAAAAACATCCCATTCGCGTGTGCCGTTAACCAGGTAAATCCAAGCGGTGACATTTTCTTTTATGGGTTTTCCACGGCCGTCGCTGACGCCAATTTCCCTGTACTTCCCAAGCCCACACTTGAGTTCGGCTATTTTGACAATGTTGCTTTGGCCATCAACGATCCGGTATTTGACCCTGATGACCCTTTTGTCTTCCGGGTCAATTTCTTTTTTCACCAGAAACAAAGAGGCGCTGTCACCGTAACCGGACCTCCATATGGGGAAGCCTTGAAAATAGTACACCCCTTCTTCATCCACGTTGGCCGCTGCGTCATCGCTGGTTTCGGTTTTCTTCCCTGAATAATTTTTATCCATATCGCCCACCTGCCCATCAATCCTGACCAATGATGCAGAAATTATACCCGTCAAAACAATTGATGAGGCTATGGCTATGGCTATGGCTATGAGCGTTCTCTTATTTTTCGTGATATCTTTTGGGGTCATAATGATGTTGGGTTGGTTTTGGGATGACCGGCGTGTACCCATTAAGATGCACCCCGCCTATTTTTGTTCACGATAATTTCCATCTGATGCCGGGCATCAGATATAAGCTATTTTTCCCCACACAATTGTTTTCGGCTTTTCCTTAACCTCGGGTGACAAAATAACCCCGTCCAGAAGGAATGTGTCGGCTGTTTCCAGCATTGGGGCAAACCTGGCCGGCAAACAGGAATCAAGCCGCAGTTTGGCATGTTGCCCCAGTATCCGCCTGTCACCCAGCCATATACGGGAAACATCGTTTTTTTGGCGAATGCCACGGCCCATGGCTTGCCTCAGTTTCCTACGCGTATGCACAACGCTTTGCCCAAAAATGGCGGCCGTTATCGTTTGCTGGCTGAACCCTTTTTTGGCCATCGATTCACGGGTCATACCGGCCCTGACTTTGTCTGGCGGAGAAAAGGGGATGCGCGTGATCACCAGGTTTTTGACCAGGCCGGGCAGATTGACGCCTTCCCAGCAACAGGGGGACAACAAAATGGCGCCTTCTGTTTTTTTGAAACGGTCGAGCAGTGGGTGAACAGGCTCGGTGCCTGTGTGCTGGATGATGACGCCTGTTTCAGGCAAGCGTCCCTTTAGGGCATCGGCAATCATCTGGGTGTCCCGGTAGGACAGGGTTAATGCCAATACACGCCCGCCACTGCCCGCCGCCTCGGTGATCATGTCGGCTATGTAACCCACCCACGTCGGATCGGTAGAAAATTCATCATCGCCCGACGCAACCGTAGGCAATGGCGCTTGCGCATCCGGCAAAACCAGCGAGATGCGGCCAAAATCCACCGGTTCATAAATCCCTGTTACCAGGCTGTAATCTTTTGCCTTGAACAACCCCATGGCATTGGCCATGGATTTCAATGAATGCTCCTGCCCATCGCTGAGGGTGGCTGATGTCAAAAGGACAGACTCCAAATAGCTTTTTTCATCGGTGTCGCGGTCATTCTTCCACAGCAAACCAAAAACCGTGCCTGCTGACGGGTTTACCAGGCGAAGCGAAGGCAACCGGCGCACGTCCGAATAATGGATGAGCGGTGTGACAGAAACCAATCCCTTTTCTGTCCGGGCGTTGAAAACCGACAGTGCCTTCTTGGTGAACGCCATTTCTTCCTTGACCTCATTATCGGGGCAGTGCTTGATGGCATGGTCGAAAAGGGGCGTCATTTTGTCGATCTGGGCTGTGATCTGGGCCAAGACCGACGGGTTGTCGCGGAGGGACAAATAAGATTTTCCCGTGTTAGTTTCCCGCTCCGGGTCAAAACGCCGGGCCAAATCGAAAATGGATTGGATCCCTTCAAGGATGCCTTTGCTGGACGGGTCTTTTTGCTGCGAGAACAGCGAGCGCATTGACATCAGCGAGGCCGAATTGTTCACCAGCAATTCCGCAGCGGCTTCAATGCGGTCGGCTTCATCGGCAACAAGAATGGACAACGGCCTGGAATCGGAGTCATCCAAGATATTTTTACTGCTGGAGAGCGCGTGCATCAGGGTTAACGTATGGTTGGTCACGATCACATCCGCTGTTTTGGCGCATTCTTTATGCTTTTCATAGCGGTTCTTTTCGGCAGGCGGCAAATAATGTTCGCAACAAATCTCCCTGATAGAAAATTCCACAGGGATTTCCCCGTTAAGCGCAGTCCACTCCATGAACAGTCCGGTTTCTGATGAGTCGGCCCAATGGATGAATTTCTTTACGGAATCTGACGCGTCCCCTTCGTTGATCCCTTTTTCAGCCATTGCGCACCGGATCCTGACGGGGCTGACAAAATGCCGTAACCCCAGACGTGGAGCGGTAACCAGTGGCTTGCCCGTTAACTCCTGGATGACTTGCCGAGCCGTATCAATATCCCCACCCATACTGAGCAATTGGGACTGCAATTGAACCGTATGTGTCGAAATGGCCACACGCTGTCCGGTAAGGGCGGAATAGGCCAGCAAAGGAATGGCGTACCCCAATGTTTTTCCTATACCGGTGCCGGCCTCTATTAAACCAACCGCCACCTTTGACCGGGAGCCACTTTCAAAAACGCTGGCAACCTTTTCGGCATATTCAATCTGAACCGGATTCGGCTGGTAATTGTTGATTCGCCGGGCAAGGGGGCCTGTGTCTGAAAACGCCTGTTTTGTGATTTCAGTAATTAGGTTTGCTGTCATAATTTTGATGGTTTACGTTGTTATTGATGGTGAAGCCTGTTGCGAACAAAACCCGAATAAAGTTCGGGAAAACTACAAAAAACACCTCCGACAACCCGTGCAGGCACGGGAAAAATAGGCATGCAAGTATTACATTCATCGATCATTAACCCGTAGAAGTACGGGAAAAAATGCTCTTATATGCCTCAACACCCCGTGCAAGCACGGGAAAAACACTGGTAGATCTGTATTTTTACA
>JAUXXQ010000077.1 GCA_030684815.1 Methylobacter sp.
TAACAACGATGCTTTAGCATCATTATCCTTTCAGGTAACCTCGTCGTTTACGGCGAGGCAATCCACCGGCCTCCATCTGTCGATGGATTGTCGTAAGACAAGTCATTTGGCAGATGAGGTCGAATGTGGATTGAAACATTAATTTAACTTCTGACGACTGTTAGCCGTTTTCCCCATCGGAGGGATTATTCGCCAAGGGCAAAAACACCTTGAATTCCGTTCCCGAATGACCGCCGGCAACCCGGCTTTGCACGTCTATGAGCCCTCCCAATTGGGTGACAATGCCGTACACCACGGAAAGCCCCAGCCCACTGCCTTTGTTGGGTGCTTTGGTGGTAAAAAAAGGGTCGAATATCCGTTCCTGCACCTCAGGGGGCATACCGTGCCCGCTATCGATAACCGTCAGGCAAATGCCCACCTGCGCACTGTCGCCGAACGTGGCGAAATCAAGGCCAACGGCGACCACGCCACGATGGCCCATGGCATCGGCAGCATTGATGCACAAGTTCATCACAATCTGTTGCAGCTGTCCGGGATCGGCCATCACCGTCACCCGCCCGATGCCGGTCTGAAAACGGATGTCCAAGCCCCCCTTATAAGAGGCGCTCAACAGCGCCAATGTTTCCTGTATTTGTGCTACTACCTCCACCGCGACAGGCTTGACCGGGCTTTGCCTGGCAAATGTCAACATTCTGCTAACAAGGTCGCGGGCACGGAAACTGGCAGCCAACACATGGTTAATGCTATGTTTCCCGGAAGACCCCTCCGCCAGCTCATCCCCTGCCATTTCTGCAAAACCGATGATGCTGCCCAACAAATTATTGAAATCGTGGGCGATGCCCGCCGCGAGCGTGCCAACCGCTTCCAGTTTGTGCGACTGCGCCAGGCGGGAAGTGACCAACTCCTGATACTGGCGTTCCATTTGCTCGCGGAAAGCCAAGCCATAGGCCATGGACATTTCCATTAACGGCCTAGTCAAACGGTCGGCCACTTGCGCGAAACTTAATGAAGGGTGAGTTTGGGAAAACCTGACCACCGCTTCATGATGAATATGCGTCACCTCATCCGGCGGCACCTTTTGATCGACCAAGGCCCGACCCAACTCAAACGCCTCAGCCAAATAGACTTCAATGGCATAGGCATCATCGGCAAAGGCCACCTGTTGCAGAATCTGAAAGTAGCGTTCTACATCCTGTTTCATAAGCGCTTTAAGCCGTATTAAATCTCATGACGGTAAATCAACACCGAGGCGTCATCATCGCCGCGTGCACAGTAGTCCAGTATCGCTTGCGCCTGCTCTTGCGCAGATACGCCGGGCTGGTCAAAAAACGCCCGCAATACCGGAAATTGGTCCAACCCGTCGGAAAACATCGCCAAAATATTTCCCGGAGCAAGCACCCGCGCTTCCGGAGCCAGCTTTTGATAGCCCGCGCCGACAATGCCGCGCCCGCCATCAAGCCTGATGTCTTTGCTGCCGCACAGCAGCAGAACCCGGATATTGCCCACCGTGCAAACAGTCATCAGACCGGTGGCCGGTTCGATAATAGCGACGGCCAACGCCACTCCGCGCGTATCCCGCAATACAGTGTTGCACTCGGCAAACAGGTCTTCGCAAGTCCAGTCCAAGTGATTAGCAATGCAAGCCAAGGCGGCTTCGGAAGCATAAGCAGCCTCCGGCCCATGACCCAGGCCGTCAGCCACAGCCAATACAATGCGCCCGCCGGAGCGCCACCAGCCGCAACTGTCGCCGCAAACCGTTTCGCCCGCAAGAGGACGCGTCGCATAACCAGCCGTTACAGCCATTTGCGCGCCCTCACCACCGTGCCCTGGCCGGGTTGACTGTCAATATCCATCTCATCCATCAACCGCTGCACGCCGGGCAGACCGCAGCCCAAACCGCCTGCGGTGCTGTAGCCGTCCTGCAGAGCCTTCTCTATATCGGCAATGCCGGGGCCATGATCGCTGACCACCAGCTCCAGACCGGGACGATCCGTCAATGCAGAGACTTCAAACATACCGCCGTCGGCATGAATAAACACATTGGCGGCCAATTCCGAGGCGGCGGTAGCAATGTAATAAGATTGCACACTGGAAAACCCTAGCACCGATGCCATTAGCTTGGCTTGGCGTGCGGCTTCGGCAATGTTAAATTCAGCGGCCACATAGACACTTATTTTGTTCATACCTTCCTTCAAGATCGTTTTCTGACTAAGGCAATGCTGACGCGGGTAAGCCCCGGCTCCGACTCGATAGCAAATTCGTCCATCAATCTTCGCGTTCCCGGCAACCCAGCACCCAATCCGCCGCCGGTGCTGTAACCATCCTTCATGGCTTTATCGATGTTATCGATACCGGCACCGTGATCCTCAACCAGAATGCCCAGCCGCATTTCATTGGCATCGGACAAATCGGCAATCTCGCAAAAGCCGTCGTCCCCGTATTGCACCACATTGCGCGCCAACTCTGATACCGCTGTCGCCAAACGCGTCTGATCGGCAAGGCCGAAGCCAATCCGTCCCGCCACTTGCCGGGCAACACCGCGTGCCCGCACAATATCCGAAGCATCGAGAATCGGCATCCGTTCAGATGCGTTTGTCGGCTGCGTTGTCATCCCTCCCCCTCAATCATAGTTGCATCGCCGCGCATCCCAATCCGCTCTTTGATTATTTCCAGCCCTTGATCGAGATTGAATGTGCAATCGACACCGATCAGATCCCGCCCCATTTCCACCAGGGTCATCGCGACATAAGGCTGGACGCCGCATATAACGACTTCGGCTCCCAACAGCCGCGCCATGCCTGCGGTATCGTTGATGACACGCGCCATGAACGAATCGACCACTTCCAGCGAGGTAATATCAATGACGATGCCCAACGCTTCCATTTCAGCAATCTTGTTAACCAGATCGTTTTGGAACTGCATCGCATCGGCATCGGTGAGGTCGACCTGGATGGAACTTAGTAGAATCTTGCCCAAGCGTAAAATAGGGATTTTCACTTGTGTACTCCGCCAGTGGACTCAATACGGCGGCCGACCAGCTGCAAAGCCTCGGCCAACCCGGCCCGCAAGGTTGCGCGGCTGATCACGTTGGCAAAGCTGATACCCAACTTGGTCAATGTCTGCGCGCCTTCCGGGCTGATACCGGTCATGACGATGCGGGAACCCAGCAGCTGCGCCGCATCAATCGTTTTCATGATATGCCAGGCGACGCTGGTGTCGAATACCGGCACCCCGGTCACATCGATCAGCGTCACGCTGGCTTCGTATTTGGTGATCGATTCCAGCAAACGTTCGGTTAACTGGCGGGCGCGGACTGTGTCGATTACGCCGATCAGCGGTAGCAGCAGCACATTGTTCCAAAGCAGAATCACTGGCGTGGACAGCTCCACCAACGACAGGCTCTGCTGGGCAATGACCCGTTCCCGCGTTTCGACAAACGCTTCGAAGGTCAGCAGGGACAAGCGGTCGAGCACACCGTCCACCGCCCGTAGACAGAGGGTGAGGCTGGCCGGGGTTTCATTCAAGGTGCTCACCAGATGTTGGGTCAGCACATTTTTCAGCGCAATGACGTATTGCGCCGTGTCCGCCGGTTTAAAGCCTTTTTTGGCGCGGTCGGCACTCAGTTCTCGGGCAATCTCGCCGAGTGCGCTGTTTGCGCCAATATCCGGCGGCGTTTCGCCGCTATGCTCGGAAAAGAGTTTGGCAAGCTCCTTGAGCAGGGCGTCGGCCTGCCGCCGTAATTCATCCTCGTTGACCAACCCAGGATACATGCGCATCCAAACGCGCAGCACTTCATTCATCCATTCCGAACTGATCGCGGCTCGCTGCTGCAACAGAGTAACAATGGGGGCAAGGGAATTCGTTGTCATAAATAAGTACGCTCTAGGTTCTAAGTTCAAAATAGTTCAAATTGCGGCAGGCCGTCAGCCTCTGCCTCGTCGCCATCGCCTGCCATGCCGTGGCGCGCTTCTTCCGCCTGATAGTCCTCCAGCAGACGGTGCATTTTTTCCGGCACGTCGGCCAAACCGCTATCAGCTTCAATTAACGTTCGGGACAGCTCAACGAACAAGTCGTTACGGCTCGCCGTTGCAAATCCGATACGTTCAATACGTTGCCGCACCACATCCTGGAATTGTATCTGCCCGAGAATTTCAGCGATCTCTGTCGCCAGACGGGTGTTGTGCTCAGTTACCACGCCGAACAACGTTTTGTAATACTGGCGCATGTCCTCATAGTTTTCCTGAAGGCTGCGGATAGACTCGACCATCTTGGCCGCATCACGCACCGACTCCGCCAGAAAGTTAAATTTGAGGCCGTTTTGCATGGCATCTTGGGCACTCGCCAGCCCTTCTTCGATCATCGCGGCGGTCTTGTCGGAGCGCTCCGAAAGCTTACGCACTTCGGCAGCCACCACCGAAATACCGCGTCCGAACTTACCGGCGTGCGCCGCTTCAATTGACGCATTGATAGCCAACAGATTGGTCTGCCGACTGATTGATTTGATGTCCTCAACCAGCTTCCCCAGTTCATCGATCTCTTTGCCTGCCTCGCGTATGATCGCCATATCCTGATGGATCCGCTCGGGCAGCCCACGCACAAAGTTGCCGATTTCAGAAATGAACGTGACGCTCTCGCCGATGACCGTTTCCATGTCGCCAGCCGTCGAGTGGGAACTGTGCAGATAGGACACCAGCGTATTGGCGGCATCATTGAGCGTACGCACTTCGGTGATCAACATGATTGCAGCGCTTTCGGTCTCCTCCATCACCTTTTTCAGCTGAATATCCATCGCTTCATCGAGGCACAAGTGCCTCTCCACTACATCAGCCACTACCGCAATACCGGATTGATAGTCATCGGTCTGCGTTGGCCAGCTGCTTTCAAGCGCCTCATTTCCCTTAGGTGCATCATCAATGGCCTCGTCAAGGTGCTGCGGTTTCTGCTTTAAACCGGCTATCCGCATCAGGCTGGCGTCGCAGGCTATCAGGATCAACGCGGCCGCCGCCAAAATCGCAATATCCTTGCGATTGCCCAACAACTGGTCCAGATAGCCCTGACACAGCGTCGCCGCCACGCCAACCACGGCCAACATCGCCAAGGCCGCATACGTAACCCATCGAACATCTTTACCGGTTATGACCGGCAGATCGGTTGCTTCGCTGCCGACCTTATTTTTTGGCCACATCACAGGCTAAGCCCCCGGCAGCACTTGCTTGATGACTTTCAGCAAATCCGCCCCGCCCACCGGTTTGACCAGCCAGCCGGTGGCGCCCAACTTCTTGGCTTCGTCGCGCCGGGCTTGCTGGCTTTCGGTGGTCAGCACCAAAATAGGCATAAACCGGAACCCCGTTAGTGCCCGCGTATTCTGGATCAACTCAATGCCATTCATGTTGGGCATGTTGATATCGGTGATTATCAGGTCAGGTTTAACGCCGCCTTTCAGCTTGGTTAGCGCCTTGACGCCGTCCTCGGCGGTCTCGACAGTAAAACCGGCGATTTCCAGGTTGCTTTTTACGCTCATCAGCATGGTTGCCGAGTCGTCCACAATCAGTATAGTTTTTGCCATAACACTCTCTTTGTTGCTAGTTCAGGGCCGACTCCAGCCAGACGCGCAGATTGGCGTCCTTGGGCCAGGCGGCGATTACAGGTTTTACCGCCATCAAAACTTGCAGGTTGGCAGCATGCAGATGCTGGCAATCGGCGAGATCCACGCGGCTTTTCGGGTTTTTGATAAACCATTCCAGCAGGCCCTCGGCCTCTTCGACACCAACGGTATCGCGGAACAGCGCCAATTTTTTCTGGTACGTAATTGCCATTACACAAGCTCCCTTGGATTCAACACCATCAGCACAGAACCGTCGCCCAGCAGCGCCGAGCCGGAATAACCGCCCAGCCCGCCGATGATGCCGGCCATCGGTTTGAGGATGATGTCCACGGTTTCGCGAAAATCGTCGACCACAATGCCGACGTGTTCTTCGTGGACGCGCACCACCAGCGTCGCCAGTTCGTCGTCATCATTGGACAGCGGTTCCGCACCGATCGCCAGCAAGTCATTGAGCGCCAACAACGGCACAATGCGGCCGCGTAACACCGTGGTCTGGCGTTTTTTGATGGTGCGGATTACGCTTCTCGATACGCGGACGGTTTCCACGACCATATCCATCGGCACACCGAAAATCTGCTTGTCGGACTCGACGATCATCACACTGGTCACCGCCATCGACAGCGGCAACGACAGGCGAATCAGCGTGCCCTTGCCCAGCTCGCTTTCCAGGCTGACCGTACCGTTGACTTTTTCTACCGCACTGCGCACCACGTCCATGCCGACGCCGCGGCCGGACAGGTCGGAAATCACCTCCGCCGTGGAGAACCCGGCGGCGAACACCAGGTTGACCGCTTCCTGGTCGGACAGGCGTTCCATCGTAACCTCGTCGATGATGCCTTTTTCGTAAGCCTTGCGTTTGATGATAATAGGATCAATGCCCTTGCCGTCATCGGAAATTTCAATATGCACCCGGTCTGCTTCCTGCGTGGCGCGAATGGTAAGCCGTCCGGCAGGCGGCTTACCTGCCGCGCGCCGCACTTCTGGAGTTTCAATGCCGTGGTCGAGGCTGTTCCTCACAATGTGGATCAACGGATCGGCCAACGCTTCGACAATGTTCTTGTCGGCCTCGGTATTTTCCCCTTCCAGCACCAGGTTCACTTCTTTGCCCAGTTTTCTGGAAGTATCGCGCACCAGCCGAGGGAAACGCTGGAACACAAACGACATCGGCATCATCCGTACCTGCATGATGGCATCCTGCATTTCCTCGGCGATACGGTTAATGACCGCATACTGGGTCTTAATCTCGCGGCCCAGTTCGCGCACTCCGTATTGCGTCTCGGCCCGGCTGGCAAGGTACGGCAAGCTGTTCTTGGCCACTACCATTTCGCCGATCAAGCCCATCAGGTTGTCGATTTTGTCCTGATCGACTTTGAGCGTCTTGGGCCCGACATAGGCATCTTCCGCACGACGGCCAAACTTGTTATCCGGCTCCACATCGATCAGCGCATTACGTATCGGCGTTGGAGCTGCCTCTGCTTCTTCCGCCGCCTCCGGCCCGACCGTTGCAGACAAATCAAGCGGCGCGTGCGCATCCAACCAAGCTAACAACGGCGCCGCCTCAACGTTATCCAGAGCCTCTGCCAGCGCCGCTTCCAACGCCGGCAATGCCTCGATCCGCCCGGCACGGCGGTGACAGGCTGCCAGCGCCGCCGCCGCCGCATTCAGCCTGCCGGACAACCATGCGTCGCTATCCGCTAAGCCGAGAATTTCACGTTGCGCTTGCAGGATGTCGGCAAAAGCCCGCGCATCGGCGTCGGAAAACATCTCGCCGACAAGCCCAGAACCAGGGCCTGCAACCGCTTCAACTGCTGTTGCGGTTTCCGGCGTCGTCCAGACCGGCAACGTCAAGCTAGCCAGAGACCCTATCAGGGTGCGCTGCGCATGGCGGTTGCCGGGCTCCAGTTCAAGCACCAACAGCAGCCAGCGCAAGCCCGAAGCCAGCCACAGGTCGGGGGAGGACAGCTCCAGCATGGTGCGGGCAACGGATTCCAACCCGGCCATGTCACCGGAGTCCAGGCGGCGCAGCGCATCGGTGACAAAATCGCCGTACACTGCCCCGCCGTTCGGATCGCCATGGGGCAGGGCCAGCACGATAGGCGGCAATGGGACGATGCGCAGTTGTTCCGGGGTATAACGGAACAGTTCGTACAATTCCTCGGGCGCTGCCGTGGTCAGTGTGTCAAATATAAGGTTGCAATGATAGGCATCCAGTTCGGCCGACGCAGTCCACAGCTCACGAGGCCGTACCGACTGCCAGACGATGTCAGGAATCTGCCGCACTTGGTGAAAAGGGTCTTCCCCCTTAAAAAAACACTCGTCCTCGGGCGTGTACTCGACAAACAGCAAGGTGTCTAAGGTGTCTCCGGCCAGCGCCTGACGATATAACGCCATGCGCTGCTGTTCCGGCAATTCGGCAAGCCGTGGCAATTCCGGCATATTCGGCGCCGATGAGGACTGAAAAGCTTCGGCAACCGAGGCTTTAGCGTTACCGCCGTCCGCTATGGCGGTAACGCCAATCAACTGCCGTAGCGATTCGGCCAGACGTAACGCATTTTGCCCATGATCCGAACCGTTCCCGCCACCGTTCGACTCGATTTCATCCACCAGCAAATTGACGAAATCCATCGCATCCAACAGCCGGTCGGTCAGCTCCTGGGAGTATCCGACGCGGCCATCGCGCACCGCATCCAACAAGTCTTCACCGGCATGGAGCACACGCGTCATCTCGGGGAACTCGAACAGACCGCTGTTACCCTTCAGGGTATGTACCAGACGGAACAGTTCATTCATGACCACCGTACTGTTGGGATCGTTTTCCAGTTGCATCAGCTTCTCGGCGATGCCTTGTAGAAAGTCCCGCGCTTCCGCGAGAAATTGTTCCAATAATGGATTCATCAAATTTCCTTGCTAGTTTGAAACCTCCCCCTCCTTTAGGGGGAACCGTTAGATTTGACAACGATGTAGTCGCATCGTTGTCCTCTGGTAACCTCCTCGTTTACGGGGAGCCAAGCCACCGGCCTCATCTGTCGATGGCTTTGTCATTCGACAGATGAGGCCGAATGTGGGTTGAAACCCCGAGCAACAGGCGAATGTAGGTCAGCAAGCCTTCCGGTTTCACCGGCTTGATCAGATAGAGATTGGCACCGGAGCGATAGGCCCGTTGCCGGTCATTGCTCTCGGCTTCAGTAGACACCATGATCGCCGGAACCTGGGTGATGTCCTGGCTGCGTATTTCCCTAAGGAATCCGTAACCATCCAGCTTAGGCATGTTGATATCGACCACATACAAGTCGAAAGGCGTCTGCAAGGCTTTTTCCATGGCCTCAATCCCGTTGACGGCCTCATCCACCTCATATCCCGCCGATTCGAGTATATTGCGGTGATATAGGCGTACCGTGGCGGCGTCGTCCACGACGAGGATATGTTTCATAAGTCCCCCAGGGGTTTTTGATACACGATCGCTTCCGGGAACTTGCGCACCCGGAACAAAGAAGAAATACGGCTCATCGATTCCGAATGGCCGAGACAAACGAACCCGCCCGGATTCAAGGCGTCGAAAAAAGTCTCCGCCGCCTGGCGGCGCGACATGTCATCGTAATAAATCAGCAGGTTGCGGCAAAAAATCACGTCGAATCCGCGATAAGAACGCACATCCGCCGCTTCCATCAGGTTGACACGGGTAAACTCGACCGCATCGCGCATGTCATCGCTGATTTGGTAACCACCGGCGCTGGGCACAAAATATTTTTGCAGCAGCCTCGGCGGCAAGTGTTGCACTGAGCGCGACGAATAATGGCCGCGCCGCGCCCGCGTAATAATGTCGGTATCGATATCCGACGAGATGATTTCCACATCCCATTTTTCGATGCCCGGCCAGTGTTCCAACAGGTAAATCACGATCGAATAAGCCTCTTCCCCGGAAGAAGAAGGAACCGACCAGATACGGATTGGCGAGTTGTCTTTTTTACGCCGGACGATTTCGCCCAACATCGAATTGACCAGACACTGGAACTGATATTCCTCGCGAAAAAAATAGGTCTCGTTGACGGTCATCAGGTTAACCAGCGTTTGCAGCTCGTCCCCCTTGGCGTCAAAGCGCAGCATCATGAAATAGTTGCGAAAATGCTCCGAATCGGTCGCTTCGATACGTTCAACCAGCCGTTTGTCGACAAAATAGCGCTTAGATGCCTCGAACTGGATACCGGTTTTGCGATAAAAATATTCCCGGAATTTCCGGAAATCTTCCTCGCTGATAGTGATCTCTGTCATTCGCCTTAGCTCTCGTCGATACGTTTAATGGCCAAGTCGGCGGCAAAGCCGATATAGGGCTCTTCGGCAAAACGCGCTTTGAGCTGTTCCAGCCCCAAACGGGAAGCCGTGGTTCCGACCTCGCCCAGCAAATCCAGCGCCGTGGCGCAAACATTGACGTGTGGGTCTTGTTCGATGACCTTGATCAGCCATTCCTCAACCTGCGGATGGCATAGCGATTCGAGAATGTTCACCGCAAAAATGCGCACATCGGGGTCATGGTCTGCCAGCAGTTCGCTCATAATCGGCGCAACTTCGTCCGGCAACTCCTTCATCGCTTCGATGACTTCATTACGCAAAGCCGCATCCTCGCTACGCAGGCATTCCACCAGTTCCGTCATGGTCGCAGGATTGCCTAAACGGATCAGCGTCGTCAGTATGGTTTCGCGTACACTGGGATCGCCCTCGTATTTGAGCCGTCTCACCAGCACCTCGACGGACTCGGGAAACTCCGCCAAATCCCGTGCCGCCCAACGTCTGGCGGTAGAATCATCCGCCTCCAACTCGGCCACCAGCCCGTTAAAGTCGCGAGGACGCTGGCGCTCGTCGATATTAATTAATTGAGGGCTTTGTTGTTTAATAATAGGCATATCTGTTCCTTTCCCAGCCGTTACCTGGCCCAGGCGACAATTTGGTTGGCAATCTTGTTCGCGTGCAGCACCACTGATGCACCGCCGCGCTTGATCAACTCCGCAGGCATGCCGAAGACGACACAAGACTCTTCCGATTCGGCAATGGTGCGGCCGCCTTTCTTTTTGATTTCGGCGAACGCATCGGCGCCGTCGTAACCCATGCCGGTCAGCATCACGCCGATGACGCGCGCCGGATCGTAATTCTCAAGCACCGAACGCCCCATCAGCTCCACCGAGGGATGCCACAAAAACTCGGATGACTCCGGCCTCGCCAGCACGGTCATCTTACCCGCACGCGATGCGACCACCATGTCCGCCCCGCCCTTACCCACGTAGATGGTGCCGCGTTCCAGCGGCATCGGCCGCGAGGCCTCGACCACCTGTAAATGACACAGATCGTTCATGCGGTTGGCGAAAGGCAGCGTGAAGCTGCCCGGCATGTGTTGGGCCACCAATACGGGCCAAGGGAAATCTGCCGGCAACAGCGGCAGGATGTCCTCCAATGTGCGCGGCCCTCCGGTGGAAACGCCGATGATAACCAACCCCTCACCGCCAATGCCGCTACGCACCAAAGCCGGCGGGCGTTCAGGCCGACTGCGCTCGGCGCGGATACGCGAAGTCAGTCCGCGTGCGGTTTTCAGCTTGGCTCGGGCTGCCGCCTTAACCTTGCTGATCAGGTCATGACTGATATCATTGATCGAAAGCGAAATGGTGCCACCGGGCTTGCCGACGTAATCCACCGCCCCCAACGCCAGCGCCTCGAAAGTCGCCAGCGCGCCTTTTTCGGTCAGCGACGACACCATCACCACTGCAACCGGCCGTTCCGCCATCAGTAATGACAAGGCGGTCAGTCCGTCCATTTCCGGCATGTTGATGTCCAACGTAACCACGTCCGGCTTAAACGCGATGTTTTCCTCCACCGCTTCTTTGCCGTTGCGCGCCAAACGGATCTCGAACCCCCCTTCCGCTTCAAACAGCTGGACAAGCTGACGGCGCATCAGCGCCGAATCGTCAACAATTAACAGTTTGATCATAGAATGGTTACCTTTCACCATAAAAGCTTAGTCGTGCCAGTTGCCCTGGGAACGCCGAACCCCAGCTCGGCTTATTCATCTTCAACTTTCCGGTTGTTTGTCGTGCCAAGCTGGGGCTTGGCGTTCCCAGCCTTAAGACGCCAGCGTTGCCAAGCTTTTCAAGTCCTGGCTTTCGATCAGTTGCGACGGGTCGATCAGCTGGATCAGACGCTTTTGCTTCTCAAGGTTCGCGACACGGCCAATCAGCCGGCTCTGCTCACCAGACAGGCTCGGTGCGACCTCAATGGCAGACTTCGGTATTTTCAGCACCTCGGTCACCGAATCGACGATAAAACCGGTACGCACGCCGTCGAACAAAAACACCATGATGCGCTGCCTGTCGTTGCGTTCCGTCGTTGCCAAGCCCAAACGCAAGCGCTGGTCGATAACCGGCAGCACCGCCCCGCGCAAGTTGATGACACCCTCCACGAAAGCCGGAGCCCTAGGCACATGGGTCAGCTCCTCGGGTACGCGCACGATTTCCTGCACGCTGTCGATAGACACCCCAAATTCCTCCTTGTCCAGACGGAACACCACCATCTGTTCGTCGTCTTCAACACGGCCGCCATCCTGTGCTTCGACAGCATCTTGTCCTATTGTTTCTTCGCGTAAGTTATCCACGGTACTCAATGCCTCCTTGATGGCGGAATGACGGAACATATTGCCGACGGAAATGATGGACACCAACCGCTTGCCCTCGTCTAAGCGGCAAATCTCGGTAATATCGGACAAGTCGCCGTCGCGGGCGAGCAGGCCGGGCATGTTATCGACATAAACCTTGGGGACGCGCAACACCTCATTGACGCTATCCATCACTACGCCGACGGACGCATTGCCGAGAGCGACCACGACGATGCGGCTATGCTCATCGGCATCCTGCGTCGGCAAGCCGAACATGCGCCGCAGGCTGACCAGGGGCAACAGCCGGTTCCTGAGCGTCATTACCCCCAGCACATGCGATTCCGAGTGCGGCACATGAACGATATGCTCCGGCACCTGCACGATTTCCTGTACGTCATCAATGGAAATGGCGTATTCCTGCCCGGCAGCGGCAAAACTGACCAATTGCAGTTCGTCGCTGGACTTTTCCACTTCCTCTTCGGCCTTACGGTTGCCGACCAAATGATCACCGGCAGTCGAGCGGGACAGCGCCGCAATGTCGGCGAACTCGGCAGCAATCAGCTTGGCAAAATCCAGCACCATGATCATCTCGTGGCCGCCGACATCCTTGAGCAGGCCGGACAGCAATTCGGTATCCACGGTGCCGCGAATCGAGTCGACATCATCGATTTTTGAGGGTTCGACACCGACCACGCTGGCGACTCTATCCACCACGAAACCCAGCGGCTGGCCGAGATCGATGACCACGGCGCGGGTGGAGTCGTCGTATTCCTGGTCGCCAAAACCAAAAATGCGCCGCAATGAAATAATCGGCAACACCTTGCCGCGCAGGTTGGCTAGGCCTTCCAGGGTATTTGGCGCCAGCGGCACCCGTACCACTTCGGGTACCCGGATGATTTCCTGAACCGGGGTCATATCGACGGCAAACACCTCGTCACCGGCAATAAAGGTGACGAACTGACGGATATTGGATTCCTGCAGGTCGAGGGTTACCCCATCGACGCTCGGCACATCCTCCCGTTGTTCCAGAGTTTCGGTAGTCATAACAATCTCCTAGAAATCAAGCACTTTGCAGTTCGTCGGCCAGAGACGCAATCTCCTCGACAGCAGCGGCCAGTTCTTCGGCGCCTTGCGATTGTTGGGTGGCGGCAGCGCCGGCCTCGGCAGCCGCTTTTTCCGCTTCCTGCGCGGCGGCGGAAATTTGGTCCACACCGGTTTTCACCTGGGCGATGGCCGCAGCAATCTCGTTGGAAGCGTTCAGGATTTCAACAGAGCCTTCTTCGACTACAGCAATATCGGTTTCGATCAATACCAAATTTTCGGTCGTCGCCTTGGCTTTTTCCACTTCGCTCAGCGCCGCAGCCTGAATCTCCTCTAAGTCGCGGGCAACTGTGGCGACCTGGTCTTGTACCGCTTTAACCAGATCCTTAATGCGGTCGGCATTCTCGGCCGAATCGTGCGCCAGGTTGCGGATATCGGTCGCCACCACGACGAAACCTTTGCCGAATTCGCCGGCGCGTGCGGCTTCGATAGAGCCGTTGACGGCCAGCATATTGGTCTGGATGGAAACGGTGGAGATGGCATCGACGATCTTGTCGATACGGCGCGACACCAGCTCCAACTCCTTGACTTGCCTGATACTCTCACGTGTAGAGTCTGCCGAACCGGAAACACCGGCAATCAGCGTATCAATAGACGTTTTGTTGACAGCCAGCAACCCCTTGATGGCCGCAACTTTTTCAGCGCCGACTGTGGCACGATCCTGAGCCACTTCGATACCCTTTTCGATCTGGGCAATGGCAGCTGCGGACTCTTCGGTGGCTGCCGCCTGCGCTTGGGCGCCTCTGCGGATTTGTTCGATAGCCGCCATAATCTGGGTACCGGAACGGTTGATTTCCTGCACGGCGGAAGACAGCTCCTCGGCGGCAGAGGCCACTTCTTCGGCGCTCTTGGCCACGTCGGTGGAATTTTTCAGGTCTTCGGCCAACTCGGACAGATTTTGCGCCGCCTGTTCGCACTCGGACAGTGCCTGCGCCTGTTCAGCCACCGTTTTACCGGCTTCCTCGGCAGCAGTGGATTGTTCTTCCGCAGCTGCGGCAATCGTTTCCGAGGCTTGCATGGTCTGTTGCGCCGCAGTGCTGGACTGCACTGCGCCGCTGGCGATTTCTCGGATACCGCCGACAATATCGATTACATCACCACGGATCTGGTCCAGTTGCGTGGTGATGACCCTGCCGTTTTCGATTTCTCCCTCAATGTTTTTTGCCGAAGTGTTAATGCCATCGGCGATGACTTTGACTTCCTGCTGGATTTGTCCGACCAGCGCCTGTATCTGTTGCGCGCTCTTTTCGGAGGTTTCGGCCAGGGTACGCACTTCGTCGGCCACCACGGCAAAGCCCTTGCCGTGCTGTCCGGCACGCGCCGCTTCAATCGCGGCATTGAGCGCCAGCAAGTTGGTCTGGTCGGCAATGCGCGCCACCGCTTTAACGATGTCGCCGATGTTGGCCGCCTGCTTTTCAAGCTCAACCACCCGTTCCACTGACGAAGACTGGCGTTGCGCTGCCACGCCGACATTATTCACCAAACCGGCAACTTCAGCGCTGGCTCTGAGCACCAAGGCTTGCATGACTTCGCCTTTAGCCTGACTAACTTCTGTATTTTGCAACTGACGGGCGATAGCAGCGCTTACCTGATTGACCGCTGCCAGCGATTCCTGGGCTGCGCCGGAGGCTTCTTCAGCACCGGTAGCAATCTGGTCGCCTGCACGCTTCAGTTCTTCGGAAGCGGAAGCCGCTTCGTTAATGCCGGAGGCCAGCTGGCCGGTTGCCGCAGCGATACGCTCTGCCGCCTGCTGTTGTTTTGCGAGGGTACGCGCTCTTTTACGCTGGGCATCCGCATCGCGTGCAGTCACGCTAGACGAATGGCCGCTTTCTGCCGCTGATGCGGAGGCGGTTCTGGTATTGGTTTTTTTGACGATAGCCATCGGGTTTCTCCTTTAAGATTTTAATGACAAGCGGGATTTGAACGAATAGTAAAACAACCGCCGGGATGCGATGGCAACCAGTCGGAAACGTGATTGAGTCTAATCTTGCCAAGCAAGACCCACAATCAGCGCACCCCGAATCTCAGTAGGATACGTCCTACAGACGGAGTGGCGAATTTTGTAAGGAATAACTGATAAGAACCCTTTATAAGGAGCGTTCCCATGAATCGGCGCAACATTAGCCAATACTCAGCAGTAACCCCCATCTTTACGGCGATTCTTAACGAGGCCTGCCACGGACGTCCCGTTTTCATCGAATTTTACAAATCTGCAAAAGCTTCAGCAGGCATATCAGGGTGTCGAACTATATTATGTGATACGCCTAACAGATCTTCTCTTGCATATCCGCTGGCATGAATGAAAATATCATTCACATAAAACCCTATGGCTACCGACTGTATCGTTTTACAGCGGCGTTGTAATCCTTCATATGAAGGATAGGACATTAATATTTTCAATTTTCAGCTTTTTTCTCGCTCCCAAGCTCCAGCTTGGGAGTGACTACCCTCAAGCTCCGCTTGGCGGGTGACATCAAGCAGAGCTTGAGGGACTGCGTTCCCAAGCTGGAGAGACAATTTTGAACCACAGAGGCACAGAGACACGGAGAAAAAAATCTTAAATCTCTGTGCCTCCGTGCCTCTGTGTATCGTTCCCACGCTCCCGCGTGGGAATGCAGTCCTGGACGCTCCAGCGTCCAGTTCGCGGTTATGTGAATCTGGCGGTATTCGGGTGCCGCTAATTATGCCGGGTTGGCGGGGTTGATTGAGCTGGACTCTTGGTGAAGTCGACGCTGGAGCGTCTGAGACTGCATTCCCACGCCGGAGCGTGGGAACGATAAAACGACAAATAAGGCGCCAAGAGGGACGGGGTTTGCAACCCCGTCCCTAACGTTTCTGAGCTGTGCACAACACACTTAACCAGCCCTGTAGGTCGGGTTAGCGCAGCGTAACCCGACATTTTTGCATGAATAAGTCGGGTTACGGCTAGCGCCTAACCCGACCTACAGGACTTAACCAGCGTCAAACGTTTCGGACGGGGCAACATGCCCCGTCCGGCTTGAGTGATGTTCTTTTCAGGAAATAGCCCAAGAAGGAAACAGCATAAGAAAATCACACCGTCATGCCATGGGCAATGGTGTATTGCATGAGCTTGATGTCGCTATCGATATGCATTTTTCGCATCAGGCGCGCCTTATGGGTGCTAACGGTTTTGCTGCTGATATCGAGTTCCGAGGCAATTTCATTGACCTTTTTGCCTTTGGCCAACATGCGCAAAATAAGCAGTTCGCGGCCCGATAACAGTTCATGCGGCACCAGCGGCGCGGCAACGCTGACCTCAAAAGCAATTTTTTCGGCAATATCGGGCGCGATGTGGCGTCCTCCAAAAGCGACCTTGCGTATTGCCTCAAGCAGATCTTTTGGCGAGCTATCTTTGGTCATATAGCCGGAAGCGCCCGCTTTAAGCTTTCGTTTGGCAATCTGCGGTTCATTGTGCATGCTCAACACCAGAATCGGCGGGCTATTTGGACACTCCCTGATTTTCGTTATCAGCTCCGCGCCATGAATACCGGGGATGGTGATGTCGAGCAAAACCAAATCAAGCATTTGATTCTGCAGGATTGTCAGTGCTTCTTCGCCGCTACCGGCCTCCGCGCTGACCACAATATCGCTTTCACCCTCGAAAAGCTGTTTAAGACCTTCGCGCATCAATACATGGTCGTCGACAATCAATAACCGTATCATTTTGTTTGCTCCATTTATTCAATAGGGATACACAATTTCAATAGTGTGCCACCCGATTTCACGTTATTAATATCCAGCGTGCCTTTTAATATCAAGGCCCGCTCGCGCATGCCGACAATGCCGAAGGCATTGGGCCTGTTGATATGGCCCGGGTCAAAACCTTTGCCGTTATCTTGTATCTCCACTTCGCAGGTATTTTCTGCCCTACGTAAGGTAATATCGACCCGATGCGCACCCGAGTGGCGCAATACATTGGTCAGGGATTCTTGGACGATACGGAACACCACCATTGAGCGGTCTTCATCGAGGGCAATTTCGTCGCCAAGCAAATGCAGTTTACAAACAATACCGGTGCTTTCGGCATATTCCTGCACCAACCATTCCAGGGCATAAACGATTCCGGCGCTCAACACCGCAGGCCGCAGGCGGGTGGCAAGGTTGCGTACCATCAGGATGGCCTGGTCTATAGTGCCGACCATTTTATGGGTTTTACCGCGCAAGTCGGCATTATCATCGCCAAAACGGAAATCAAGGGTAGTCACATTGAGCCGCAGCACGTTCAACAACTGGCCCAGCTCATCGTGAATTTCGCGGGCGATGCGTTTACGCTCTTCTTCACGAGCTTCTTCACGCTTGGCGGTTAAGCTGCGTAATTGGGCGCGGGATTCTTCCAGATGCCGCTCGGTCGCCTTGAGTTCGGTAATGTTGTGGCCGATGACCAGCGCTCCGATAACTTGCCGCTCTTCGTCGTACTCCGCCACCGCATGCATATCATGACTGACTAGGTTGCCGTCCCGGCCATGCCATTCAAGCAGGATACGGTCTGCCTTGCCGGTCGCCATCACGTTTTTAAGGCGGGTCATATAGTCATCGGGCGGTATCTGCGGCTTACAAACTTCATTGGGCGTCCTGTTCCATGCCGTTTCCAATGGAATTCCGGTTTGATGCTCATAGGCAGGATTGATGTAAGTACGGCGGCAGTCCCGGTCATAGCGCACAATCATGCCCGGCGAATTTTCCGCCAGGGTGCGGAACTCCAGTTCGCTTTTGCGCAGCATGGCTTCCATGCGTTTGATGCCGGTAATGTCGTTGCTGATCGAAAGTACGCTGACTGCTTGGTTATTTTCATCAAATTCCGGTACCAGGAACATGACCCGGTAAGCCGGTTTGCCCTCTTTGTCGAGCATTTTGGCCAACAGCTCATCCGCTTCGCCCGTGTCCAGCACCCGTTGCAAGCGTGCGGTATATTCCTCTGCCGGAGGCGACAGCAAACACGAGAATTCCAATGCAGTTTTACCCAGTGCCTTAGCCTGTTCGGCTCCGATCATTTCCATATAAGCTTGGTTGCAATAGACTCGGCGGCACTTCCGGTCATAACGCACGATTGCATTAGGGGAATTTTCCGCCAAGGTGCGGAATTCACGTTCGCGCAACGCAAGCGCCTCTTCGACCCGCTTGCGCTCTTCGATTTCGTCGCTCAACAGGCGGTTACTAGCGCTCAATTCAGCAGTACGCTGCATGATCCGCTGCTCCAGTTCCATCTGATATTCTTGCAATTGCTCATTTTGTGCTTGCAATTGCCGCTGCATGGTTTTCAATTTCAGGTGCGTGCCGACCCGTACGATCACTTCTTCAATCTGCATCGGTTTGGTGATGTAATCGACGCCGCCCACTTTGAAACCGGTCACTTTATGCTCGGTTTCCGCAAGCGCGGTCATAAAAATCACCGGTATATCGGCTGTATCGGCATTAGCCTTTAAGCGGCGGCAAACTTCAAAACCATCCAGCCCCGGCATCATCACATCCAACAGGATTAAATCCGGCTTTACAAAAGCGGCGCGTCGCAGCCCTTCCCTGCCGTCCTGGGCAACCACCAACCGGTAACCCAGGTTCTCCAAGTTTTCCACGACGACGCCCAGGTTGACCGGGGTATCATCGACAATCAAAAGGGTAGGCATATCGGGTAAAGTTTCATTGTTCACAAGTAAATCCATAAAATTATCGCCACGAAACCACTCAATACAATGGAACGCAGCACAGGAATAGGATGATTCTTACGTATCATCATTAGCCGATAAGGTTTCAAACTTGGCATACCCTAGAAACGCCCAGTTTTGGCGTCTGCGCCCCATTATACTTGGGAAGGCGGAATATAGCGTTCCACCAACTCCAGAATGGCTTTGGATTGGTAGCCTTGCGCTAAAACGCGTAACTGCGCGGCAAACGGGCGATAGCGCGGGTCAAGCTCCTCCAGATGCGCGGCGTACCGGATAATATCGCGCATGCTGCCTTCCTGTGCCAGACGATGCAAAATAGCCATTTCCTCAAGCGGCGGCTCAACCAGTGCCTCGTTAAGCCGGTATTGCGGTGGTATCCCGGTTTCGGACAGTGCATAAATCCAGTCGAGTTTTAACAGCCCGGCAAGTTGCGCCATCAGCCTTTTTATCTCGATAGGTTTGGACAAAAAGGTATTGGCCCCGGCATTCATGGCTTCGGTAATATCGGCGGCCAAAGCGCTGGCCGAAACAACGATGACCGGCGTTTCCCCGAAACCCGGCAAGCGGCGCAAACGACGCACGGTTTCCAGGCCATCCATTTCAGGCATGACCCTATCCAGCAAGATAAGATCCGGCGTTTTGGCCTCAACGCTATCCAGACACGCCCTGCCGTTTGCCGCCTCGCAGGTTTCGAACCCCAAACCGCCGAGTATTTCAATCAGCAAGGCCCGGTTTTCATCAACGTCATCCACTACCAGTATTCGCCGACGCAAGCCGTGGTATCCGGCGATAGGCTGTTCATCGACCAGAATGTCCCCGCACACTTCAACAACCGGGACGTCGAGATCGAACCAAAAGTTGCTGCCCTCGCCGACCCGGCTGCTGACCTGAATATTGCCGCCCATCAGCTTGACCAGCTCGCGGCTGATCGGCAAGCCCAAACCGGTGCCGCCGGTGCGCTGCTGATTGCTTCCCACTTGCTCAAAAGCTTGAAAAATCGTGTCCAGTTGCGCGTTATCTATTCCGACACCGGTGTCCTGTATTTCAAAACGCAAACGGCTTGATTCTATACAATCCCCCTCGTCCAATACCGTCACCCGCAGACTGACTTGGCCCCGTTCAGTGTATTTGACCGCATTGGACAATAAGTTAAGCAACACCTGCCTTAACCGCGTCTCATCGGCGCGTATCCCTGCCGGCACAGCCTCGGCTATGTCGCACATAAAAAACAAGCCCTTTTGTTCCGCTTTGATCGTGACGATATTGGAAAGGCTGCTCAAGAAACGCCGCAATGGGACATTGCCCAAGTTCAATTCCTGTTTGCCTGCCTCGATTTTGGCAAAATCCAGAATGTCGTTGATCAAGCTTAACAAATAATCTCCGCTTTGCTGTATGACGTTCAGCATCGTGCGCTGGCGCTCGTTCCCCTTGCTTTCACCCAGCAATATCTGGGCATAACCTAAAATACCGTTCAGCGGTGTACGCAGTTCGTGGCTTATCCTCGACATAAATTCGCTACGCAGTTGTGCCAGACGTTCCGCTTCAGCCAAAGCCGAAGCCCGTGCCGCATCCATGGCCTTACGGTCGCTGATGTCGCGGGCAATACCCACGGTTCCCAGTACGCTGCCGTCCTCATCCAAAACCGGCGCCTTGAACGTTTCCACCCACATCATGTTATTGTGCGTATCGACAAAAACCTCTTCCACGGTCTTGCGCTGAGCGGTCGCCATCACCTCCGAATCGCCGGCGCGACAAGATTCGGCATAGTCGCACTGCCAACAATCCAGATCGGACTTACCGATCATCTCGTCCACACTAAGAGTGCAAGCCAACGCCATCGTCTGATTGACGACCAGAAATCGGCTTTGCTTGTCTTTAAGCCAAGCCATCATCGGCAGCGTGTCAATCAAAGTACGCAAATAGCGGGTTTGGAGCCGCAGCGCTTCAGTACGCTCCAGCACCCGCTGTTCGAGTTCCGCGTTCAAAGCGAGGATTTCATCCTCGGCACGCTTACGCTCGGTGATGTCGCGCACCAGCGCAAGACCGTAGCTTTTACCTGCGTATTCGAACTGACTGGCGTTGATCTCGACCGGAAACCGGCTGCCGTCCTTGCGGAGGTGGACAGCTTCGAAAGCTTGCGCAGCCTCATCAGCCGGCCTTTGTAAGACGCCCCTCACCATTTCGACCGTCCAACCAGGGCCGATGTCCATGACGCTCATCGTCAGCAGTTCGTCGCGGCTGTAGCCGAGCGCCCGACAGGACGCGTCATTGACATAAAGGAATCCCCCGTTTTCGTCGGTCAGATAGGCCGCTTCATGCACCTTGCCCAGCGCTTGGCTCATGATGGCAATGTCGTGCTCGGCACGCTTGCGCTCGGTGATGTCGCGCGCCAACGCGATACTGGTCGGTCGGCCTTCGTAGTCGAAAACTTTGGCACTGATTTCGACCGGAAAGATGCGCCCATCCTTGGTTTTATGGCGGCGCTCGAATACAGCCAGGTCACCGTCTATCGCATTTTGCAGTTGTTTCATTTCCTTGCGGTCGCCGTCGCCGTCGGGGTCGATGTCCAATACGCTCATCCGCAACAGTTCTTCGCGGCTGTAGCCCAAAGCCCGGCAAGCTTCATCGTTGACGGTGATCAAGTTGCTGTTCGGTACGTCGATGATATAGACCGCTTCGCCGACCTGGTTTAGCGCAAAATCCATCAACCACAGGCGGCGTTCAACCTGCTTACGCTCGGTAATATCGATGAAGGTAACGATGACTTGAATAATTGCGCCGTTCTTGCCGAATACCGGGTCAGCGTTGATCAGTACCCATACTTTATCTTGCCGACCGGGGCGATACACGCTCAGGACACAGTTTTTCAGCGCCTTGCCCGACACCAGCACTTGATTGACCGGATACTCCTCAGGTGTCAGCAGGCGGCCGTCTTCATGATGAAAATGCCAAGCCGGATCGATGGCGGTTTTGCCATGGAGTTGATTGGCTGTAAGACCCAATATTTCCTGGGCGAGCGGGTTGGAAACCAGGATTTGCGTGTCGGCGTCATGTACGATGACTGCGGCCTGGATTTTTTCGACCAAGGTACGGTATTTTTCTTCGCTGTCGCGCAGTGCCTCTTCCGCCAATTTACGCTCGGTAATATCGCGGCCGATAGCCAGAACGCCAATGACTTCGCCGTTCTCATCGTGCTCGGCAACCATGCGGATGTTGTGAACCAAATGCAAATTGCCATACGAAGGTGTCACTATCTTTTCGATTTCGCCGATCTCTCCGCAGGCAAGAACGCTATCCAGAAGCAGCGCATAATCGTCATACTCGCCATTGGGAAACCACTCGCGGACTGTCTTTCCCATTATTTTTGAAGCAATGGCGCCTAAGGTTTTTTCGAGCACCGGGTTGACGTAAATGATGCGTCCCTCCCGATCATAACGCACAATATTGTCCGGCAAGCTTTCCGCCAACGTGCGGAACTCGCGTTCGCGGGCGACTAGCGCCTCCGTAGCCTGTTTACGCTGGGTAATGTCTTGCACTGTGCCGAACGAACGTAGCGGCATGCCGTCATCGCTGAAACTGGTTGCGCAACGTTCGAAAACGTACTTGATCCGCCCATCCGGCATTTGCAGGCGGTGTTCGATTTGATAGGGTTCCCGGTTCGTTAACGATTCGATATAGGCGATGTCGACGGCGTCCCGGTCATCGGGATGGATCATGGCTATAAAAGCGTCATAAGAGGCGTCGAATTCTTGCGGATCGATCTCGAAAATACGGAATATTTCATCCGACCAAGACAGCGTATTCGTTTCCAGGTTCAGTTCCCAACTGCCGACATGGGCAATGCGCTGAGCCTCGGTGAGAATTCGTCGGCTTACCAACAAAGCATCTTCCATGCGCTTGCGCTCGGTAATATCGCGGGACATCACAATAAACCGCGGCTCCTCCCCTACCTCGCCCGGTTTCTGAGCCACCGACAGTTCAAACCAACAATCGCCGTGCGGCAACGGCAATAAAAGCTGTTTACCCAGCGACCGGCCATGTTGATGCGCTTCGTTCAGCGACGCCAAACAGATTGCCGCCGCATCGGCAGGCATCACCTCCGACACGGTTTTAGTCAGCAAAATATCGGCTGGCGCGGCCAATAACTCGGACTGCGGCGAATGGCAATCGTAGTAGCGGCCATCCAGCCCGACTTCGAACATCAAGTCGGGAATAGCGTCCAGCGTGGCCTGCAGCTTGTTTTTGGCTTGCAGTGCCTCGGCATTAAGCTTGACCAGCCTGCGGTGGGAACGGCGCAAACGCACCAGGAAAAAGGCTGTGCCAACCAATATGATGACGCTGCCGCCGAGTACGGTTATTAGCCAACGCTGTTCGAACGCACGATGTGCCAGTTTTGTCGCTTGCTGCTGATTGCGGCGGTTCAGTTTATCGATTTCGCGTTGTTTGCTTTCGCTTTGGTAACGCTGGGTCAGTTCGATGATCCGCTTGCCTGCATTGTCACTGGCAGCCTTGGCCGACAATTCATCCGCTTCGACGCTTAGCCGGTAGGCTTGGCGATAATCACCTTGGGATGCTGAGATTGCCGATAATTGCCGGGCGCTTTTACTCAAATAAACCGGAAATTTGATTTCTTCGGCCAAACGATAAGCGTCTTGAGCATCGGCATCTGCCAGAGCCAGCTTGCCTAAATCCAGGTAATTCGCGCTACGTTGGAACAATGCCGACCACAGCCCGATTTTATTGGCACGCTGCCGAAAAATTGCGACGGCTTCATCGAGAAGGGGCAAGGCCTCGGCAAGTTGGCCTTGTTTGTGCAGATTTTCAGCAAGCACAAATAAGCTACGGGCAAGATAGAACGGTGCGCCTACTTCGTGATAAAGATCAAGCGCTAACCGGATTAAGTGCTCCCCCTCCTGATGATCGCCAAGAGCATTAAGCATGGCGCCTATTCCGTTTAAAGCCGTGCCTTCAAGTATTTTCGAGTGTGCGGCCCTGGCATGTTTAAGCATCTCAGCATAATTGTCACGGGCTTCCATATAGCGTGCATTCTGCTCATAAGCAACGGCCATGCCTTGATAAGCATAGGCTAGCATCAAGTCGTCGTTGCCGCGCCGGGCAATTTCCATCGCCCGCACCGCGATGGAGATGGATTCCTCAAGCATTTCCAGCCGGGTGTACATCATGGAACCGCAGAGCATCACTTCAGCCAGCAAATCGGGCCGACCAATATCATCGAGAATGGCCAGGCTGTGAGTGCCGGCAGCAACCATCGCATCGATATCGCCCTGGTTGACCGCATTCAAGGCTATATTCATACTCGCCTCCGTCTGCCCGGCCTTATCCTCATGCTGCTTGGCCAAGTCGAACGCCTGTCGGGCATGTGTGGCGGAGATTTCGGTCTTGCCTAGATAATTTTCAATGCGCGACAGCAAATTCAGCAGCCGCACCCGGTCAAAGGGAGTTGCATTGGCGGGAAGCTCCACTTGTAAACGCTTAGCCTTAGCATAGGCTAGCGGCACGTCGTTTTCCAACAACTGACGGGTACTGTCGGCCTTAATCCGCCATTGCTCTAACGCATTATCGGCGTACGCCACGCCGCACAGTATGAAAATCAGTAGGAAGACGCAAACCATGCTTGCCCGTTGGATAACTTGCAGGCAAAACCTATACCCCATCCATAAATTAACAGTTAGAGTCGCCATTGATGATAGCTGATGCCGGTGGCCGGAACCGAACCGGACAGTTCTTGGTTGAATGTCGCCGCTGTGCCGCTCAACACCGGCCCGGAGAAAAACAGGTTGTTAAAGCTTTTGGTGTAGCTTAGGTCGGTTTTGAGCGTCAGCGCGTCTTTGCTCCAGCTGCCGCCGACCGCCGCCTGTTGGGTTCTGTTCACCGTGTCGCGGGCAAAACTGAGGATGGATAGGGGGGCATTAGTCCAACTGATGGCTATCAACTTAACACGGGACAGACCTTCCAGGTTTTTACTGGAGCCGCTCCCGGCGGCTCCAGCACTTCCGCCATCCATGGCAGTCGTAAAACCTGGAAGGTCTACTTCGGCATGCTTGTCCCGCTTTAAATGGGAAGCCTCAAGAGCGACAGTTTCCGCATCAACGCCGGAATTATCAGTTTGGGCAAATGACGCCACTGACTCGGCTACCATCAAAGCCAAAACGCCTAACCGCGATAAATGTTTTAGTCTTGTGTGCATGAGTAAATGTTTTGATCCCGCCTGAAGGCGGTACTTTGTCAGCGCTTATGGGGGTGATTCCGACAAAAACAACAGCGGCTATTCACTGAAACGGCTGCATGCCGTCTACGCATAGGGTATGCGGCAATGCCTTCTGGATTTCAAATTAAGGGGGCTCTCCGGCATGAACGACCCAATTCAAACATAAAAATGAATACTATAGATTGTAGCCTTATAGGGTTCATTTTGGCTAGATATGCAGCCGAATTTACCATAAGAAGGATCGATAACAATGAGAGTTGCATTTGCCAAAGCATTAAAAAACGCCAGAAAATCGCGTGAATTAACCCAAGAAGACTTCTCTGGTGTTTCCAGCCGGACTTATCTGAGCTCACTGGAGAGAGGCCAAAAAAGCCCCACGCTGGATAAACTCCAGATCCTTGCCCAAACCATCGGCATACATTGCCTGAGCCTGATAGCACTAACTTATTCGTACAGCGAAAAGGAAAATGATCTGGAGACGCTGCTGTTGCGTATCAAAAACGAAGTCGAGAGTATCAAAAAGCATTAAAAATTTGCCTGCTTTGCCAGTACAGAGCGCCAAAGTTTTCCATCGTTTATTTACAACTTTGATAGCCACCCCATAACCGGCATAGCACTCACTTAAATTAGGCTAAAGGCGAAAAATTGACCCCACAAGCCAAGACCGCGATTAGCTTGCTAGCCAACATCATTTAAACTACTCTTTACCTGTGTCGCGTACACACTGCGGCCTATTTTTTACACCTTTATCTCTACCTAGGCCTATTCTGGAGAAGCTTTAATGAACTATACCGATATGCTCGCTGTCGCCTTTGCCGAGGCGCAAGCCGGTTTTGATGAAGGTGGCGTCCCGGTCGGTGCGGCGCTGTTCGATGCTGACGGCAATCTGCTCGGTCGCGGCCGCAACCGCCGGGTGCAGGATAATGACCCTTCCGTTCACGGCGAAACCGATGCCTTCCGCAACGCCGGACGCCAAACTAATTACCGCGACAAAATTTTGGTGACGACACTCGCGCCCTGCTGGTATTGCTCAGGGCTGATCCGTCAATTCAATATCGGCACGGTGGTGGTCGGTGAATCAACCAATTTCGAAGGCCATCTGGACTGGCTCAAAGACGCCGGGGTCAAGGTCATTGAACTGGACGATGCCGACTGTACCGCGCTGATGCGCCGCTTTATCGGGCAATCGCCGCAACTCTGGTTTGAAGACATTGGCGAGTGCCATTGTGATTAAACGCCTGGCGCAAACATTTTCGCTAACACTGCTGCTTGGCCTGAATCCGGCCTGGTCTACGGAACAGGAAACGGACGCGGTCACCCTGCAATTAAAATGGAAACACCAATTTCAATTTGCCGGTTACTACGCTGCCAAGGAAAAAGGCTTTTATCGGGAAGCCGGGCTTGATGTCACTATTGTTGAGGCGGCTCCCGGTGTAGATCCGGTTCGGGAAGTGATCGCCGGGCGCGCACAATTTGGCGTCGGCACCAGTGAGTTGATTCTGAACCGCTATCGCGGCGATGCCGTTGTCGTACTCGGAGTTATTTTTCAGCATTCTCCACTCAACCTGATCACTTTAGCCGAATCCGGGCTTGACAATATCCACAAACTGGTCGATCGCAAAGTGATGATCGAGCCCAGTTCAGCGGAGTTATTCGCCTATCTGTTTCAGGAAGGGTTTACCCACAAAGCCTTCAATTTGCAACATCACAGCCTAGACCTGAACGATCTGCTGTCCGGCAAAACCGATGCCATGTCGGTGTATGTGACCGACGAAGTGTACCTGCTCAAACAGCAAGGCCGGGCGTTTAACCAATTCAGCCCGCGCATGAGCGGCATTGATTTTTACGGCGACAATTTTTTCACCTTGGCCGAGCAACTGGCAGAGCATCCGCAACGGGTCAAAGCATTTAGGGCGGCGACCTTGCGCGGCTGGCTCTATGCCATGCAAAATCCCGACGAAATCGTGCAGCTGATTTACGACCGCTATTCACAACGCCACAGCATCGGGCATTTGCAGTTTGAAGCGAAAGCCATGCATGAATTGATGCAGCCGGAACTGATCGACCCCGGCTATATGAATGCCGGACGCTGGCAGCATATCGTCAACACTTACCGGCAGCTTGGGTTGTTGCCTGCGGATTTCAATGTCGAACCGATGCTGTTTTTTCCTAGCAGCGAACTTGACCTGAAAAAACTCAAAACCAAACTTTATTATGCCGCAGCCGGATTGTCGCTGTTAGCGTTGCTGTCGGTGATTTTGTTCCGCTTTTATCGCAAAGCGCGCATCAATGAAGCCCGTCTTAACACTATGTTCGACCATGCACCGCTGAGCTTGATTGTGCTTGATGATCAAAACAGGATTCAAGGCTGGAATGCGGAAGCGGAAAAGACGTTTCTCTGGCGCGCTGAGGAGGTTCTGGGGAAACATGCGTCGATCCTGGTGCCTCCGGCAAAACGCCAGGACATCGAAAAAATCCTCGCCGACGTACATAAAGACCGTGTCATCTCCCAGGCCAAAAACATCAACATCAAACAGGATGGCAGTGAGATTCTGTGCGAATGGCTGAACGCGCCGTTTAAGGACAAACACGACCACTCGAACTTTATCATCTGCATGGCGCGCGACATCACTGAACAAAGGCGCCTGGAGCAAAAGCTGGAATATGCCGCGCATTACGACAACCTGACCGCACTGCCGAACCGGGCGCTGATTCTTGAACAACTGAAACAAGCGCTGGCGGCGGCCGCCCGGCAAAAAACCAAGCTGGCCCTGCTGTTTCTCGACCTGAACGGATTTAAGGCGATTAACGATACCTTGGGGCATGAAGCTGGGGACACCCTGTTATTGACGGTGGCGCAACGGCTGCCGCAAGCCATCCGCGAATGCGACTTTGCCGGTCGACTGGCAGGCGACGAGTTTTTGGTGATTTTGCAAGACATCGGTGCGCGTGACAACGCAGAAAAAGTATCCGGTAAATTGCAGGCATTGATTAGCCAACCCTGTCTACTTAAGGAGCAGTCTATTTGCGTGGGCGCCAGCATCGGCATCAGCCTTTATCCCGATGATGCGGCCGACATCAACACCCTGATTCATCAAGCTGACCAAAGCATGTATCAAGCAAAACAAGCAAGCCCCACAGCCGTGTAAGTTTTTTGCCGACTTTACACGGCTGCGCTTTACTTTAAATTTGTAAATGCTGCACACCTTAAGTGATTTTTGCGTTGGCCTGATGAGGGGAAACGATTACACATCAGGCAATCGAAAATAATTAAGACTAACTTAAGGTTAAATGGTGAGAATGCCGCCTCAGTATTTATACGTATTTAAGCATGAAGGCGAGCACAATCAATTATGAATGAAAGTGACATTATTTCATCACGACGCAATTTTCTGAAAAACATGGCTTACGGCTCCTTGCTGATGGTAGGGGGTATTGATGCCGTAAATGCTAAAACCAAAGCCAAACAGGCAACACCGCATAAGAAGGTCGCCGCAACTCACGCCGCGAGCCATCAGGCACGCGTCCATGACACCTTGCATCAGAACCTGGCCTCATCACACAAAGTTGCATCAAGCAAAGTTTCATCTCATAAAGTTGCATCGAGCAAAGTTGCATCACATAAAACCGCATCAAATCAGCCTGTAATACACACGCCCCCGAATAAAATAATCCACAATGCACTGGTTGATAACTCGCCCTCGCATAAAGTGTTGGCCCTGCGTAATATGCATACTGGCGATCAACTGAAGCTGACCTATTTTGAGAAAGGGCGTTATATCAAAGATGCGCTGCACGAAATCAATCATTTGTTCCGCGATTACCACGATGGGAGCGTTCACCCCATTGACCCTGCATTGCTGGATCAGTTGTATGATTTAAAGCATGTGCTGGAAATCAGAAAGCCTTTCCATATCGTTTCCGCTTATCGCTCACCGGCCACCAATGCCGATTTGCGCAGACACAGCGATGGCGTCGCCAAAAACAGCCTGCACATGCAAGGCAGGGCGATTGATATACGTATTGAAGGTGTAGATACCCGAAGGATCAGAAATGCCGCAGTTGCCATGCAGCGTGGCGGTGTCGGTTATTACGGCAAATCCAATTTCGTGCATCTGGATACCGGTAGCGTAAGAACTTGGGGCGCGTGAATCGTTAATTGCAGGTTAAAAAAGATTATCACCACGAAGACACAAAGAGCATGAACAATGAAATTTGCACCACCTAAGGCGCGCCTGCTTTGGGTCTTTGTGGTGAATTAATGTTGAAACCCTAAAGCGCTTGCGGCGCTTCTGCTGCGGTGCCGATAAAAAGCGCCTGGTCAGACAAGTCGTCCGGTTTGTTTAACAGCCCCAACAATACCGCATCGTGCCCGTAAATATCAGGGTAAAACTCTAAATTATCATATTGGTCGAAAAAAGCGGTGGTATAGAAGAATAGCACCGGTATCGGTTTTTTTAGCACGACTCGCTGCGATTTGGGCGTGTTCATGGCCGCACGTATAGATTCCGCGCTCCAATTGCCCTCATTTTTCAACACAAACTCAGCCAGTTTCTGAGGATCGGCAACCCGCACACAACCATGGCTGAAGTCGCGCCGTGATCTGCTGAACAGCGTATTGGACGGCGTATCATGCAAATATACATCATCCTTGTTCGGGAAAATAAACTTTACCCGGCCCAGCGCATTCTTTGTTCCGGGACGTTGCCTGATTCTTAACTTGCCTTGTTTCAACAGATTTATCGCGTTCTGGCTAAGCCCTGCCGGTTTTTCGCCGTCACGAAAAACGGAGACCATCTCCATATTTTGTTGCTCAAGATAGCTGTTGTTTTGAATCAATTTGGGCAATATTTCATTTTTTACGATGCTGTAAGGCACATTCCAATACGGCATGAAATCGATAAAATGCATTTCCGCCATTAACACAGGTGTTTGGGTTTTTAGCGCTTTACCGACAACAACGCGCATATTGAGTATATCGGCATCTGCCTGTTCAATGGCATCGAAGGCCCATAATTGGAAGGCGGGGATATTAACGACAATAGAGGTGCCGATATTGAGTTCCGGTAGCCAACGCAGCCTTTCCATGGCCAATTCGATTTGGGTGACACGTTCGCTTAACGGTGTGTTCAGCGCAGCGGCTGTGGAGGTTCCGATATGGCCGTCGGCATCAAGGCCATGCCGTTTTTGAAAGTTTTTGACGCCGGTAACGAGTGCGCCTGTGTATGACGATGTATTCACGGGGTCATCTTCATGCAAATCGCCCAAGGCCATTAAAAATCGGCGCAGTTCGGCAATTTGCGGATGGCTTTCTCCGGGGCGCAAGGTTTTTTTGATGTTCAGTTTAAGCGGCGCAGTGGTGCCGGCAAGCTTGCGGTAATGGGTCAATGCCGGTTTTAATTGTTGGTATTGTTTTAACGCGGGTTCAGCCGCTTTAGGCAGTTGGGCCAAGGTGTTTTGCGCTAAAGCGTTTTTAATCAGCACCGGCAGGTCAACCAACTTTTTTTCCCGTGGCTTTAAGTTAAAATTGATGTCATGCGGATTAACCCGGCCATAATGCAAGTCATGCAGGAAACGCAATAAGGATATGCTCAGCGCGGTATCGTACAGCGCCAGTTCCTGATACGAATCGGGCTTGAGCATTAAGGCGACATACTGTTTTTTATGCAATATCTCGGTGTCGTAATGCTTAGGGTTTAAGCCGTGTGCGGCCGCCGACCTCAACAGAGTAAGGGCGGCAGTAATGTTTTTTTCTGCATTGGCATTGCCGAGCCACAGCAGTTGGTGGTTTGATGCGGCATACAACGACTCAAGATCGTCGGTGCGGTTGGTAAAGTTGGGCAGCATTAGGTAAGGATGCTGTTTTGTTGTAATAATAGTGCCAATTGCCTGAACAATACTGGGTTCCTGGCTGATAAATTCCTCGGCCCGCAAGGTCTGCACGGGGAGGCTTAACAGTAAACCCAAGAAAGGACATAGCAGCAATCGGAAAGTAGTGTGTTGTATGTTTGCTTTCAATTTATTTCTTCTCTGAAAAGATTCGTGATAGTAGGTTTTGCCGTTGAGTGACGATAATCCTGATTTAAAATCAGGTGGCTCGGCAACCAGAAGAAATAGAATGCGAACAATGCAGAATTGATTGGTTCGTATTCTATTGTAAGTCTTGTTACGGTATGACGCGATGATGCCGCGATTTTAACATCAACTCTGTTATTGGAGGAATATTTTAACGATGACGTACAGGCAGTTATTTGTTTTAGCCTACATTGCCCCTAACATTCAATCCCATATTATTAAAGGTATACCATGACAAGCCTCACTTTTTTAGGCGCCACTGGCCAAGTTACCGGCTCTTGTTATTTGCTGGAAACCGGCGCTAAACGCATATTGCTCGACTGCGGCCTGTTTCAGGGCTCAAAAGAAACAGAAAAACAAAATGCAGCCGATTTCCCGTTTAATCCCGCCAACATTGATGCCGTGGTCTTGTCGCACGCCCATCTTGACCATTGCGGGCGCTTGCCCAAATTGCTGAAAGACGGTTTCAAAGGTGCGGTATTTTTGACCGAAGCCAGCTTCCCGTTGCTTGAGCTGATGCTGATGGATGCCGCGCATTTGCAATTACGCGATACCGAATGGGAAAACAAACGCCGTGAACGTGCCGGTAAACCCCTGCTTGAACCGTTATATAGCGTCGCCAATGTCGAAGCCTTACTGGCGTTGCGGCAGCCGATAGCCTACGGCGTGGAAACCGCCCTATTTCCCGATTTAAGCGTTTCTTTCCATGAGGCCGGGCATATACTCGGCTCGTCTATCGTGCGTTTGCGCATTCAGGATAACAGCAAAACCAAAACGCTGGTTTTTTCCGGCGACTTGGGCAATCCGCATTCGCCGTTATTGCGCGACCCAACTGTATTGACCGAAGCCGACGTATTACTGCTGGAATCCACTTACGGCGACCGCGACCACAAACCGTTGGAAAACACCCTGCAAGAGTTGCGCGATACCCTGGCTGAAGCAGCCAATAGCGGCGGCAATGTCATTATTCCGGCTTTTGCCGTAGGCCGAACCCAGGATTTGATTTATTGGCTGGGCAAGCTTCAGCGCCAAGGCGGCGTTCCGCAGCAACAGATTTATTTGGACAGCCCAATGGCGATTAGCGCCAGCACTATCTACGCTGAAAATGCCCATTTATTTAATATCGATGACCCCGAATTCACCAAAGTGGCGCCCAGCGGCTGGCAAGCCTGGTTAAAGGGACTGGTTTATTCCAAGACTGCCGAAGAATCCATGGCCGTCAACCGCATTGCAGGCGGTGCCATTATTATTGCCGGTAGCGGCATGTGCACCGGCGGCCGCATCCGGCATCACCTTAAATACAACTTATGGCGGCGCAATGCGCACATCATCATTGCCGGTTTTCAGGCCGAAGGCACCTTAGGCCGGACTATTGTTGACGGCAAAAAATCGCGCCTGAAAATTTTGGGTGTGGAGGTCAATGTCGCCGCTAAAGTGCATACCTTAGGCGCGTTAAGTGCCCATGCCGACCAAAGCCAGTTGCTGCAATGGGCGCATCATTTTAAGGCGCCCCGCCCGCGCCTTTATCTGGTGCATGGCGAGAAAACGGCGGCATTATCGTTGCAGACCTGTTTTAAGCGTACCGGATGGGTAGCCCATATTCCCAGCGTCGGCGAAAAGATTATTATTTAAGCCATAACTACTCAGCAAAAGAAATAGAACACGGAACACACAGATTAGACGGATTTACACGGATTTTTTAAAGCAGGCTGTGCTTTTATAATCCGTGATTATCCGTTTAACCCCTGTCATCCGTCGACTGCAGGGATGCAGGAGCAATTGCCGAGTTCCATTTAGTCATTTTCAACAATCCCTGAGTAGTTACTTTAAGGCATTATTTTAACGGGATAAGGCCAGCCCAATAGGCATAACTGCAGCGTTTCTATACAATACACATAGCTACTCAGCAAAAAAAGAAATAGAACGCGGAAAACACAGATCAGGCGGATTGACACGAATTTTTTGAAAAAATAGGGGCTTCCCATTTAAAGCGGGACAAGCATACCGAAGCAGACCTTCCAGGTTTTACGACTGCCATGGATGGCGGAAGTGCTGGAGCCGCCGGGAGCGGCTCCAGTACGACTGCCATGGATGGCGGAAGTGCTGGAGTCACCGGGAGCGGCTCCAGTACGACTGCCATGGATGGCGGAAGTGCTGGAGTCACCGGGAGCGGCTCCAGTACGACTGCCATGGATGGCGGAAGTGCTGGAGCCGTCGGGAGCGGCTCCAGTAAAAACCTGGAAGGTCTGTCCCGTGTTAAATTGATAGCCAAAATATTAGGCTGTACTTTTTTCAGTGCCATCCGCGCTCTAATTAGGTGGTCTCCTGAAAAGGATATACCCAAAATTGTCCACGCTTAGCACTAAAATTTCGTGGTTTTCCTGCTAAACATGGGCTCTATTTTTTACAGACCATATGTTAGAAATCACCTTAATTATTTTTAACAACCACTGAGCAGCTACCAATACCCCGGCTAAATTAAACCGTACCCCTTCCCTTCCTGACCGAGTCTATTTCCGTGAGGCATAAATGAATCTTGATGTGTTTTTATCTATTTTTACCTTAATGTTTATCGCATTAGGGGTCAATTTGTTAGCGGCTAAAATTCGCCTACCTTACACCGTGTTATTGGTGATTGTCGGATCATTACTGGTTCCGCTATCGCAAATCGAAACGCTGTCTTTTATCGGCAGTTTCCAGCTAACGCCTGAATCGCTGTTCTTTGTATTCCTGCCCATTCTGATTTTTGAATCGGCCTATAACATGAACTTCCGCGATGTGAAAAAGAACAAGTATTCTATGGGAACACTGGCTGTCCTTGGCTTGTTAATATCGGTTGTATTTATTGGTTTTGTCGGACAATGGGCTTTTCAGCTAATGGGTTTGGCCGTCCCGCTATTGGTTACCCTGTTATTTGGCGCCATTATTTCATCAACCGATCCGGTCGCCGTATTATCCTTATTTAAGGAATATGGCGCGCCGCATCGTTTGACCTTGATATTCGAAGGTGAAACGCTATTTAACGATGCAACGTCATTTGCCTTATTTATGGTGTTTTTGGATATATTCATTCACGGCTATACCGGTTACCCAACAATTCTTGAAGGCATATTTTCATTTATCAGTGCGCTGTTAGGCGGTATTGTTTTTGGCCTGTTGATGGGCTTTATGTTTTCAAAACTTATTCAATTTGTTAAAGGTAATGAGCATTTGGAAATTACCCTGACCTTATTGGTTGCGCATTTTACCTTTATACTCACCGAATTAATTTCAGAACATTTGGTTATTTTAGGCCAGCACATTCATTTGTCCTCAATTATATCCACACTCATTTCATCGATGGTCATGGGTAATTACGGGCGTTTTAAAATGTCGCACGGGGTTGAAGAATACATGGAAAAATTCTGGAGTTACTTCGCTTTCGTGGCAAACTCATTGGTCTTTATTCTGATGGGTTTAATGTTCGCCAATTTGTCGATTGAATTAACCGTGGCCATTTTGCCAATCCTAGCTATCATCTTAGTGGTTGCAGTGGGCCGAGCCGTTTCTGTTTATGCCTCTGTTTCTATTATCAATACCTTTAAATTGGAAGAAGAAATCCCAAAAAGCTGGCAACAGCTATTATCCTGGGGCAGTTTGCGCGGAGCGTTGGCCATTGTCATGGTATTGTTAATTCCAGATGACCTGAGCTTGCCCGACTGGACGGCCAGTTACTCGATTAAAGACTTCATCACTGCGCTCACTATCGGCTGCATTTATTTTACGCTATTAATTAAAGCCACCACGATTGGTATAATTATCCGCAAATTAAAAATTGATGCGCTGTCCGATCAAGAAGAGCTCGGGTATTGTAAAAGTAAAGTGCTTGTGTATTATGACTTACTCAAAAAATTGGATGAGCTGGTTAACCATAAACAAATAAGCGCTGAACAGTATCAGGATTTATCCGATTATTACCGTAATTTGCTCAATCAGCAACATAGCGAATCCGAATCGAAAATTGTCGGTGCCGAACGTGTTATTGAAGACATGCTCAGCTTATTTGCCTTGAGCCTTGAAAAAACCGAGCTGAAAGAAATATTCCGGCGCGGCGAAATCAACGAGGCCGGTTACAAAAAAATACTAAATACCCTAGAATTGCAAGTTGCACGGGTTAAGCAAGAAAAACAACAGCAATTCGCCCCGGAGGAATATTTTATTGAGCCCCTGCATATTCGCCTGGCTAATATGCTGCGCAAGGCGTTTTCTTTACCGCCCAAACCGGTCGATCCAGAAGAGGTTTATCTATACTACCGCGCCCAATATAAGCTTATCAGTAAAGTCATCCACGAACTTACGGAGTTGGAAAATTCACATTTAATTGAGATTTTTAGCGATAAGCAGGCGATAAAAAATATTTATTCGGTTTATCAAAATTTGTTGGCAAAAACCGAGTCGCACATGAAAAAGGAAATCATTTCCAATCAGGCTTTGTTGGATCATTTAAATCAGCAGGCGGCAAAAAATCTATTGCATGACGTACAAAATGATACGCTAATGGAGCTGTATAAAAATGAAATCGTCACGACCAAGCTTTATATTTTACTTAAAAAAGAATTGCAGGTGTAATGACATATCAGTTAAACAAATCCAGTAACGGCTTAACGAAAGAAAATAGTAACTATTCAGGAACCTTAAACTGAACACGGATAACACTGATTAAACGGATAATCACGGATTATAAAAGCACAGCCTGTTTTAAAAAAATCCGTGTAAACCTGTCTTATCGGTTTCATCTATCGACTGCAGGGATGCAGGAGCAATTGCCGAGTTTTATTTGTATTTTCGCTGAGCACTTAGCAAATCTAAAAAAAGGCGGAAAACCATCTTCCGCCTTCATTGCCTACCCTTTTCCCCGTTGTCAGTTGTACCCATCATAATCTATGAAAACCATCACATTATTTCCAACCTTAGTAAAGCCCTGCGCTTTTCTGATAATCGTACTTATTATCAGTTTAAGCCCAAGCAGCGTTTGGGCAAAAAATACAGAATCGGATGCCGGACAAAGCGGCACAAACCTTGCCATCGACAAAAACACCTTGAAAGTAAAAATCGATGCGATCAATAGCCGCGAAGGTATTGACGACATAACAAAATCCAAGTTGCTGTCGATTTATCAGGCAGCGGAAGATAATTTAGGCAATATAGAAAAATTCAAAGCACAGACTAACGATTTTCAAGCGTCCCTCAAACAAGCGCCGGAGCAGACCAAAAAGTTACAAAAAGAAATTGAGCAAACCTTGTTAAGGGTGTCCAAGCAAAAACAGGAAGACTTTAGCCGGATACCGGTTGAGGAGCTTGAACAGCGGCTCATTCTTGAGAAAGGAAAAATCAGTGCGCTGGATGAGCAGATAAAAAAACTTGAAACCGAACTTGTTTTGCAAAGCAACCGCCCGCAGCTGATTCGTGAGACCACGATGGCAGCGCGCTTGGATATGGATGCCGCGCAGAAAAAACTTGAGGTGCCTGTTTTTAAAACCGATGCCAAATTAGAAACCGAAGCCAGACAGGCGCAGCTGAAAACGCTGATTGATTCACGCATTGCCGAGCTAAAAATGCTTGATGTTGAAGCGGCCAGCAATCCGGCCAGGGTCGAGTTGCTTAAAACGCGGCTTCAGTTATTGGATATTCAAAAAAATGCCTTGGGGCCTGTGGTCGGCGCGATAGAAAACCAGAGCTTTGAACTGCGCCAGCAAGAGGCAAAAGAGATGCATGACGCGCTCAGCCAGGCAGAAAAGGAACTTTCCGGCAAGCATGTCCTGATTCAGGCCTACACCCGGGAAAACATTCAATACAGCCGGGATTTACAGGCTATTACCGCCAAAATAGGCCAATACAACGAACAAAAAGCCAGGGTAGAAACACAGTCCGGTGAAATCGAAACCGACTTTAAAAGCGCAGAAAGGAAAATCAGCCTGGCGGGTTTAAGTCCGGCGCTGGGCAAAATTTTACGTGAACAGAGGCGCAATTTGTCGATTAAAGATGAATTCGCTTGGCAGTCCGAGGCTATCCAAAATGAAACGGCGTTAACCAGCCTTGAGCAATTTAAGGTTGAAGACAAGATAAAACAGCTGGTGGATGTCGATACCCGGTTGAAAGAAATAATGGGCGGACAGGTCGACCCGGCGCTGCCGCTTAATGAACGCATGATGATACAGGCGGAGTTACGCATACTGCTCAATAGCCAGAAAGAATTGCTCAACAGATTGGCGGTTTCTTATGCCACCTATTTGCGTACTTTAGGTGATTTTGATTTTGCCCGGCAGCAAATGGCGTCCCAGGCACATAAGTTTGCCGTTTATCTCGACGAGCGTTTGTTATGGGTACCGAGTTCCGAGCCTATTAGCGTGAGTTATATTGCCGACTTATATTATTCTGTGCAATGGTTATTATCCCCATTTAATTGGATGGTTTTGGTTAAAGATACCTGGACTGTTTTATTGCACAATTTATTTTTTAATTTTATCGCGATAGTCTGCTTTATCGGTTTGCATCTTTGTAGAAACTGGGCAAAACGGCAATTAAAAATAATATCAGGCTATGTAGAGAAAATTTATATCGACAATTTTTATTATACGTTAAGGGCATTGGCTTACACATTAATGCTGGTATTGCCATTACCGTTACTTATTAAATATTTGGGCTGGCTTTTAAGCGCGGGTATTATCCATGTTGACGAATTTAGCAAAGCGGTGGGGGAAGGTTTATATAATGCCGCACTGCCGCTTTTCTTTCTGCGTTTTTTTTATCGCCTGTTTGCTCTCGATGGTATTGGCCGCAAACATTTTCAATGGCGGGAAGACACCGTGGTTTTATTGCGTAAGCATATTGCCTGGATACGTTTTATTGCCGTTCCCGGCATATTTATTATTAGCTGCACCGGCGCATCGAAATTTTCGGCGCACAGTGACAGTCTGGGACGTTTGGCATTGGTTATTATTATGCTGTCCATGGCTATATTTGCCAGTCAGGTGTTAAAACCGACTGGGGCGTTACTGCGGGACTATATCAATAAAAACCCGGATGAATGGGCGTCCAGGCTGCGTTATATCTGGTATCCGGTCATCATTATTATCCCTGTCGTTATCATCGGCTTTGCGGTTGCCGGTTATTATTTGAGTGCACTGGAGTTGCAGCAACAATTAGTGATCACACTGCGCTTAATCTTTTTGAGCATTATCATTCATGCCATGGCCTTCCGGTGGTTAACCCTGGTCAGCCGGCAGTTGGCGATAAAAAATGCGCGGCAAAAACGTAAAGCGGCATTGAGCGAAAAACAGCAGGCAGGCTCAGAAGATCCGGTGTTGCCTCTTGAGGAACAGCAAATCGACATTCCCAAAATCAATGCCCAAACCCTAACGCTGCTCAATGTTTTCATTGGCTTTGCGCTGGTTGTCGGTTTTTGGATGATTTGGAAAGACATGTTGCCGGCGTTTTCATTTCTCGATCATATCGAACTTTGGCAACATGTGGTTAATGTGGACAATCAGGACGTTTACCAGCCGATAACCTTGACTAACCTGTTGTTGGCCGGGTTATATGTGTTTATCACTGTCGTTTCGATACGGAATTTTTCCGGCGTCATGGAATTGCTGGTATTCAGGCGTTCGTCGATAGAGCCGGGCGGGCGTTATGCGGTGAACCAGCTAGCCAAATATGTTTTATTCACCATAGGTTTCATCAGCTTCGCCAATGAACTTGGCGGCAGCTGGTCGCAGGTACAATGGTTGGTGGCCGCGCTCAGTGTTGGTTTGGGTTTCGGTTTGCAGGAGATCTTTGCCAATATGGTGTCGGGTATTATCCTGTTGTTTGAGCGCCCGATACGGGTTGGCGACACTGTCACCATTGGCGATGTCAGCGGCAAAGTCAGCCGTATCCACATGCGCGCAACGACATTGATAGACTGGGACCAAAAGGAGCTCATTGTGCCCAATAAGACCTTCATTACCAGCCAGTTAGTAAACTGGACTTTGTCCGATGCGGTCACGCGTGTGGTCATTCCTGTCGGTATTGCCCACGGTTCTGATCTTGAGCTGGCACATAAGGTGATCGATGAAACGGTACGGTCAACGCCGCTAGTGCTGGCCGATCCGGCGCCAAGTGTATTGATGGTGGGTTTCGGCGACAGTTCGCTGGACTTTTCGATCCGTATTTTTGTCAGCGAATTGTCCAACCGCTTGCCGGTTACGCATGATTTGTATATACGCCTTGAAAAAGCCTTGCGGGCGCATAAGATAGTTATCCCTTTCCCGCAACGCGATATTCATTTAAAGACCAATGAGGCTAGGTGAAGGGTTCAAAGCGAAAGAAAAAAAACGTGGGGCTTTTTCAATTTTCAGCCTTTAGCCTTGTGCTATGATTGGATGGTGGAATTTACTTTAAACTGACATTCAAAAAAACTATGATTTTTGATCTGGAAAAAATAAAAGGTTACAGCGTCCTTTTTATTCGGGAAGAAAGGATAGATGCACATAATTCAAATGACTTAAAAGAGACTATTTTGCATCTGATTGAACAGGGTGAAAGCCATATTATTATCCAACTGGAACAGGTGCGTTTTATTGATAGCTCAGGCCTGGGCGCGTTGCTGTCCGGCTATAAAAATGCCGCCGCAAAATCGGGCAAACTGGTTATCACTAACATGCAACGGCAGGTGTTATCGATGTTTGAGCTGACCCGGTTAAACCGGGTTTTTGAGATTTATGTCGACTTGACTGAGGTTTTTGACGACGAAACGTAGGGGTTATGTATGTGTGATTCGATCATTCAGGTAGAGGTAATTATTCCGACACAGACCAAATATCTGGATTTGATCGGGAGCATCGGTGAGCATATAGCGAAAAAACTGGATGAGTTTTCCGGTGACCGCGAGGCGTTGGCCTACCATTTAAACCTGGTACTGACCGAAGCTACGGTCAATGCCATCAAGCACGCTAACCATAACAACCCGAAAGACACTGTTAAGATAGCCATCTACATTCAGGAAAACGAACTGAATATCAAGGTGCACGACCACGGGCAAGGTTTCGATTTGGAATCCGTCCCCTTGCCGGATCTCGACCATCCGAAAGAGGGCGGCATGGGCTTGTTTCTGATCCGCACCTTAATGGATTCAGTTACTTACACCCGGCACGGCGACTGCAACATATTGGAAATCATCAAATATTTGCATTAACGGTGCGCCAAGGCGGCATCTAGGCTGGTTGTGTTTCGCCGCACTAAAAAACTTTTGCCATCCCCGCTTACGGGGCTGCTTTTAACCGCCTAAGAAACTCATGCATGGCCTCTTTGAACACTTTAGCCCGGACAACTTCCTTGCGCTGATTCCTCAGATCCAATATGTGCTGAAACTCAAATGAGCGTTCACACGCGATCACCCCCATCGACCACCCCTCAAATATCCGCTCATTTGTAGGCGTAATGTAGATAATTTGACAATTGCTATGTCTTTTATCATCTAGGATCTTCACGTATTTTCTAAGCACCGATTGTTCAGGGCCCTCCAAAACCTGCATAAATAGGCCACCACCGTGAATTAAAACACCGCTGAGGCCGGTGGCCGAGTTGTTCCGCCGCGACACCTGTAAAATATCCTGCACGTCTTCGGCAGATATTGGGTTCATGGCTTGGCTAAAATAGAGCAGTCGAATCATATCTTATACTGGTGTTTTGTAGTTTCTCATTAATTTCAAATCCATTAGGGCCATTGAAAATATTTGTTCATCGCGAAGGTAAAGCTCCATTTTTCGTGATCTTCGCGCGCTTCGTGGCGATAATCTTTTTACCTGTGATTAATGGGCGGCACCTGTATTTTGGATCAGGTGCGCCCATTGTACCACTCGGCATTCAGGCTTCTTAAATCCTCGACACCCCGCGTTCTTAACCCTATCCCATACTATTAAATGGGTATTTAAAACAGCCTTCTTAGTATAGAATTGCCGCTTTTTTGATAATCATACACCATGCCGATAACCGCAATTTATCCGGGTACTTTTGACCCTATCACCAATGGGCACTTGGATCTGATTGCCAGGGCTTCTAAGCTGTACCATAAAGTCGTGGTTGCTGTAGCGGTTAACAGAGGCAAAACCCCGTTATTTTCCCTGGACGAGCGGGTCAGTTTGGCTAAATCGGTGACTTCGGAATTTGCCAATGTACTGGTCATCGGTTTTGATAACCTGCTGGTTGAGTGCGCCAAACAACAGGGAGCCAATGTGATTTTACGCGGCCTGCGTGCGGTATCCGATTTTGAGTACGAGTTCCAACTGGCCGGAATGAACCGGCGTCTGGCACCGGATCTGGAAACCGTATTTTTAACCCCAGCCGAACAATATGAATTTATTTCTTCGAGCATGATTAGGGAAATTGCCCAGCTAAACGGCGATGTGTCCTGCTTTGTCCCTGATCTTGTCCATCAACAGTTAATCAACAAATTTAGGTGCGACTAACCCATGACCCTAGTTATCAATGAAGACAAATGCGCCCGTTGCGGTGTCTGTGAGCCAGAATGCCCGAACGAGGCGATTATGCAAACGGAAGACGCTTATATTATTGACCCGTCATTATGCACCGAATGCGTGGAGCGTTATGGCCAACCGCTGTGCGAAGCCGTTTGCCCGAACAACGGCATCGACCGGGTCAAAAAAAGTTTGTACAAAAAATTATTTGGTTGAACAAAAATAATGTTCAGTGTTGTAGTGTGCAGGAGTTTATATGGCCCTTATTATTAATGATGAATGCATCAATTGCGATGTGTGTGAACCGGAATGCCCCAATGGCGCGATTTCCCAAGGCGATGACATTTATGTCATCAACCCCGATTTGTGCACCGAATGCGTAGGGCATCACGACATACCGCAATGTATGGACGTGTGCCCAGTCGATTGTATCGATAAAGACGCCAAACATGTTGAGGACAAGGAAAGCCTGTATCAAAAATACTTAAAGCTGATCAGCTAGCCCACCCCTCTTCTCGCGTCCCCAGGCATTACGCGCATCGTTATAGTCATTTTTTTTGTTCCCAATGCATGTTTAGTTGTAACAACCCCGGCATTAGAAATAGAATAGCGCGCAATGGGAAGACTCAATATATCTCGAATGGATGGTTTTTCGTTTTTTGCAACTAGGGCACGCTACACTGTAACGGGTGCGGCATAACCGAAACCTTAAAACTTAAAACCAGCCCTTGCGCCATACAAGCCTTGTTCAGAACCTGCTTATTTCGCCAACCCGCAGAAATAGATAGTGATTATGCGTAAAAAATCTAAAGAACAGCTTCAACAGCCTATAACTCGATGTTCAAGTTTTTAAATTTTCCCCAGCCTGCCCCTTGGAAAAGTCATCCAGCGACTCGGCACTGTAGTGACGCCGTCGGTTCCATGCGGCCTAAATCACGGCCAACCATATGCTTTCCCGAAGGCATTAACTG
>JAUXXQ010000087.1 GCA_030684815.1 Methylobacter sp.
CAGTTAATGCCTTCGGGAAAGCATATGGTTGGCCGTGATTTAGGCCGCATGGAACCGACGGCGTCACTACAGTGCCGAGTCGCTGGATGACTTTTCCAAGGGGCAGGCTGGGGAAAATTTAAAAACTTGAACATCGAGTTACAGATTTTCAGGCTTCCCATTTAAAGCGGGACAAGCATGTCGAAGTAGACCTTCCAGGTTTTACGACTGCCATGGATGGCGGAAGTGCTGGAGCCGCCGGGAGCTGCTCCAGTAAAAACCTGGAAGGTCTGTCCCGCGTTAATGTTGATAGCCGATTTTCAGCAAGTCCGTGAATTTTACATTCGTCGGCTCTTGCTGCATTTTGGTAAGGATTTTTTTTGTGGTATTAGACATGGCATGATGGTATCAATAGTGACACCAATGTGTAAAACTATTTTTAACAATCTCCTGAGTTGTTGCTATTTGACAAAATAGAGTTGATCAATACAATAAAAAATATATTAAATTTTTGGAGTCATACTATGTTAGCCACAAAGAGTAATTATTTAATCAGTGTTGAAGAGTATTTGAAATTTGAATTAGCCAGTGAAGTTAAACATGAATTTATAGACGGTCAGGTTTATGCAATGGCTGGTGCTAGTGAAAATCATGACCGAATTTCTGGAACTATTTATCGGAAATTTGGGAATCACTTGGAAAATTCATCTTGTGAACCTTTTACATCAGACATGAAATTAAAAACATCAACAGGAAATTTTCGTTATCCTGATTGTATGGTGATTTGTGATAAAGATGATGAAAATAAATTTTATAAAACTAAACCCGTCATTTTAGTTGAAGTTATTTCCCGTTCTACCCGTAAAATAGATAAAAAAGATAAGTTATTAGAATATATTAATATTTCCAGTTTACAAGAATATGTCATTATTGAACAAGACATTGTTGATATTGAAGTTTTTAGGCGAAGTAATCATTGGAGAAATAACCATTATTTTTTAGGTGATGAGATTGTTTTTGAATCCATTGGCTTAACTTTATCTGTAGAAGAAATCTATCATCGTGTACAAAATGAAGATATGACGGAATTCTTAAATAGCAAAACTGGGCAATAGCCCGGTTTTTTATAGTGGCGATAAAGCGCTTCAAAATTGAAAGGCTGACGGCTTGTTGCCCGCCTATGCCGTAGAACCCAAAAATCCTAAAATTTTATGCAAGTTAAATCATTAAGCTTTCGATTGTTAATCTCCGCCTCGTTGGTGCTGGCGGCGTTTTTTGCGCTGGTTTCTGTGGTGCTGGAACAGGGTTTTCGTGAGAGCGCCGAGCAGGCGTTAAAAGAAAAATTGCTGGTTCATGTGTACTCGCTGCTGTCGGCGGCGGAACTTAAAACCGCCGGCGACTTAAATATGCCGCCCAATTTGCCTGAACCCCGCTTTGCAACGCCGGGTTCGGGGCTTTACGGCTTTATCCAATTGGCAAAAAAAAATCTGGTCTGGCGTTCGCCATCGGCCATTGGGCTTAATGTCACGCCGCCGCCGGAACTGAATCCGGGCGATTTTGCTTTTTTGCTGACCAAGCAAGGCCGTTATGCGCTGCATTACAATGTTATCTGGAAAAATGCTGCCGGTATCGAGGGTGACTATATTTTTACTGTGACCGAGGATGCGCAGTTTGTCGGTAATGAAGTGGCGCGCTTTAGGGAAACGCTGCGCGGTTGGTTGCTGTTATTGGGCTTGGTGTTGATTTGTCTTCAGCTGATTTTGTTGCGCTGGAGCTTAAAACCGTTGCGAATTATCGTCAAAGATCTGGAGGCGATTGAAAAAGGGCGCAAAACCCATTTGGACGGCGATTATGCAACTGAGCTGGAAGGTCTGGCGGGTAATCTTAATGTTTTTATCCATAGTGAGCGGGCGCATTTGGAGCGTTATCGCAATGCGCTGGCGGATTTGGCGCACAGCCTGAAAACGCCGCTGTCGATTTTGCGCGGCTGTGCCGAGTCTTTCAGTGCCAATAAAGAGTTGGTCAAAGAACAGGTTTTCCGCATGGATGAAATTGTCGAATATCAGCTGCAGCGGGCGGCGGCAAAAGGCGAGCATAAGCCTTCCGGTATGGTGGATTTAGCAGGGGTGTTGAAAAAAATAACGGCTTCATTGGCTAAGGTGTATGTCGATAAAAATATTGTTTTCGATAGGGTCGTGCCGGAACCTAGTTTGATTTGCTATGAAGAAGGCGATTTGTATGAAATCGCCGGTAATTTGATGGATAACGCGTGTAAATGGTGCGGCAACAGCGTGAAAATCAGTGTTACCTTGAATGAGCGTAAAGGTCGGCGAAATTACGCTGTATTGCTGCAAGTTGAAGACGACGGGCCGGGCATTCCGACCGATAAAATCGCGCAAATTTTAAAACGCGGCGTGCGCGCCGACGAAAATATTCAAGGGCATGGCATCGGCATGGCTGTGGTTTCGGAGTTAGTGGGATTGCTGGGCGGTGTGTTGGAAGGTAAAAATAGCGAAATATTGGGCGGTATGAAATGGTGTGTTTATTTGCCATGAAGTGTGAAGCCGTTGTCTTTTTGATAGATTAAAACGAAATTTCAAGTGAAAAAAATGGCTGCTCTGCTAAGATAGCGCACGTTATTTTTTGGAGGAAACTTATGAGTATTAGTCTTAACAACACACACTTTTTTTTAACAGCGCTAATGGCGGTTTTGTTGGCCTTTCCGGTTGTCAGTACGGCGACTGTGGTGCGTATGCAGACGGTGCTGGGTGTTATCGATGTTAGATTGTTTGATTCAGAGGCGCCGTTGACGGTGGCCAATTTTTTAAATTATGTCGAGAGCGGTGCTTATAACAACAGCTTTATTCATCGTAGTGTGCCGGGGTTTATCATTCAAGGCGGCGGTTATGTTTGGGATGATCCAAGCAAATCCGTAATACCGATTACTGCAAATCCTGCGGTAATGAATGAATTCAGTGCGAACCGTTCTAACTTGCGTGGCACTATTGCGATGGCCAAGCTTGGCAATGATCCTAACAGCGCTACTAATCAGTGGTTTTTTAACCTGGCCGACAATTCGCCTAATTTGGATTCGCAAAACGGCGGCTTTACGGTGTTTGGGCAAGTAGTTGAAAAAAGCATGTTGGTTGTTGATGCGATTGCTGCTTTGCCGCTTGCTAATGCCAGTGGCGCGTTCACGACCTTGCCGATTGTTGCGCCGTCTAATGGCAAGCCGCTGGAAGATTTTAATCTGGCCATGATTACCTCGGTGACCTCGAATTACGGTACTGCCGAGAGTAATTCAGACCGTTTATTTGCTTATCTGGAAGCGGCTTATCCTGAATATGCAGCGCCCGCCAATCCGTTTCCGCCAGCGAATACGGTGTCGCCAGTGGGTTCGGTTTCTGCGACAGCAGAGGGTTATTATTACCGTTATTATCCAGCGACAGATTCTTATGTCGGCACCGACAATGGCAAGCTGTATTACTTAGGTCCCGCGTTCGGCAATGAGATTCTTGATTTAGGTTCTCTGTCTGATTGGGTTGCGACTGCGATTGCAGCGGGTTATTGATTTATTACCGGAAAACCCTGTTCAAGCAAGAACGGGGTTTTTCACCACGAACTGCGTGATAAGCCGAGGTGCTGTAATCTATTTATCTGAATATCCTTCCTTCCTAACTGCCACTCTGTATTACACTGACTTGAGCATAGACGTTCTTCTAAGAGCGTTCATTTTAAATCGAGTCACTTGATGTTTTTGTAACTACTTAGCGAAAATAGAAATAGAACACGGATGATACGGATAGGACAGATTTACACAGATTTTTTTTAGAATGTGCTGTGTTTTTAATCAGTGACTATTCGTTTAATTCAGTGTCATCCGTGTTCAATTTAGTCATTTTTAATAGTCCCTGAGTAATTACTAAGTAGTCATTCAAAAGTTTCTTAACAAACAAGTTGGGAGTAAAACAGCTTTAGCTGTTTTACCGCCAATAGCTAAAGCTATTGGACTCCAATGTAAATGTTAAAAGAAATGGGCTTACCTACTTATTTTTTCCATAACCCATCGTTATGTCGATTGAATTTTTGTCATATTTTTCCGTTACGTTTAGCTACACGCGATAAAATATCGTCACAAAACCCAACGCTTTCACTGTCTCTATCATTTAAGAGACGCCTATTCCGGATAAGATAACCATGTCGCCCAGCACCCTAAGAACTGAAAACAACACCACGTTAACCATTCCCCGAGGTTATCGGGAAATTCCATTCAATTACACCTCGGCGGATGATTGGCAAGTCGTGTCTTTCCTGCTCGGCGCTGATATTGCGCTGACGCTAGAGGAATTACGCGACCGCCGCGTCACCGGGCGCTCCGCCCGTTTGCTGATGCGCTTTTTCGGCGAGATTATGATTTACCGCCGCAATCCGTATCTGTTTCAAGAGCTGGTCAGTTCGTCCAGCAGGCGCAAACGCATGTTCGACAATGCCGAAAAGCACTTGAACATCATCGAACAAAATATCGGCGATGAAGCCAAGGTCTATCAGGTGTTGCTTGCATCCCGCCAGTTGTTGCAGGATTTTCGTAGCGATGTCGAAAAAACGCCGGGTTTGCGTAAACGCATGAAACGGGAACTCGGCGCAGTGACCGGCGTTGCAAATGTCTTGTTCGACCCGTTCACGCTGGTTTCCCACGCCACCGATGCCACCGACTGGCGTTTATTTTTACCGATTGCTGTGGTGATGCCGGACAAGGAAGCGCAGATCGCGCCGCTACTGAAAGTGATTGCCAAAATGGGCTTGAAAGCGGTGCCACGCGGCGGCGGTACTGGTCTGACCGGCGGCGCAGTGCCGCTGCGTTCCGATTGTGTGGTGATTAACACCGAAAAGCTCGACCGTATTCGCGGTATGCGCGACATGGAATTCAAGCTTGGCGACGGGCAAATTAAGGTGGCGCAGGTGCTTGAGCTTGAAGTCGGCGTCATCACCGAAAAAGCCCACCAATACGCCAGCAGCCGTGGTCTGGTCTTTGCCACCGATCCGACCAGCGCCTGGGCGTCGTCCATCGGCGGCAACATCGCCGAAAACGCGGGCGGCAAATGCGCTGTGCGCTGGGGCACCTGCATCGATAACCTGATTTCCTGGAAAATGGCGATGCCGGGCGGCAAGCGCTGGGTGGTGCAGAGAATCGACCATCACTTGCGTAAAATATTGCCGGACGATAACGTGACCTTTGAAGTGTCCGATGAAGCAAGCGGCGAGTCGATCAAGCTCATTGTCTTAAAAGGCAGCGAGATTCGCAAAAAAGGCCTGTGGAAAGACATCACCAACAAGGCGCTGGGCGGCGTTCCGGGTCTGCAAAAAGAAGGCACCGACGGACTCATCACCTCGGCGGAATTTATTTTGTACCCGAAATTCGAGGCCACACGTACGATTTGTCTGGAGTTTTTCGGTCAGGATATGGAAGAAGCCAGTCATGTGATTGTCGAGCTGTCCAAGACCTTCCCGTTTCCCGATCAGGGCGAAGACACACTGGTGGCACTGGAACATTTCGACGACGAATATGTGCGCGCGATTGATTATCAGGTCAAATCGAGCCGTTTTAAAACGCCGAAAGCGGTGTTGTTGATCGATGTGGCCGGGCATTCTTTAGAACAGGCGCAACGCGGCATTGATAAAATCCGCGCGATTTTGGCACAGCACCCCAACAGCGAGCTGTTTGAAGCGCATGACGATGCAGAGGCGGAACGCTATTGGGCCGACCGCAAAAAATTCGGCGCGATTGCGCGGCGCACCAATGCTTTTAAACTGAATGAAGATGTCGTGATTCCACTGGAAACGCTGGCCGAATTCGCCCGTTTTATCGACGCCACCAATGTCGAAGAAGAGCGTTTCGCCCAGCTGAAGTTTCTCGATCGCGCAGCCGAATTATTCCGCGAACCGCCGCTGGAAGATAATAATGATTCATTCGACGCCCGTTCAACGGTTGCATTGGAGCTTGATGCAGCTGCCAGAATTGCGCTGGCGACAGCCGATGAAGAAACCTTGCGCAGCTTGGCTATTATCAAAAAGTTCAAAAAGGAATTCACCGAACTGGCGCGTGGTTTCCCCAAGATTATTGCCGCCGTAGAGTTGGCGCATCAGCAAGTGCGCGACCGCCGTATCGTGCTGGCGACGCACATGCACGCCGGTGACGGTAATGTGCATGTCAATTTGCCGGTGCTGTCCAACGACAGGGACATGCTGGAGCGCTCCGGCGAAGTCATCGATCAGGTGATGGTTAAAGTGGTCGAACTGGGTGGCGTAGTGTCCGGCGAACACGGCATCGGCGTGACCAAACTCAAATATCTGGAACCGGAACGTATCGCGGCGCTGAGCGCCTATCGCGGTGAAGTCGATCCGACCGGATTGATGAACCCCGGCAAACTGGAAGATTTCGGCGCGCTGGAACATATTTTTACGCCGTCGTTCAACCTGTTGGGGCTGGAAGCGCGCATTTTGCGCCACGGCCAGCTGGAAGAATTGGCCAATAAAATCGCCCATTGTGTGCGCTGCGGAAAATGCAAACCCGATTGCGGCGTTTTTTATCCGGCGGCCGGCATGTTTTATCATCCGCGCAACAAGAATTTGGCGATTGGCGCGATTATCGAAGCCTTGTTGTTCGACGCACAGCGCGAATATTCGACCAAATTCGAGCTGCTGCAATGGCTGGAAGATGTGGCCGATCATTGCACCACTTGCCACAAATGCGCCAAACCCTGTCCGGTTGACATCGACACCGCCGATGTTTCGGTGTTGGAACGCCGCATTTTGGCCGATTGGGGCTATAAGCACACGGCAGCAGCGACCAAAATGACGTTGCGCTATTTGCACAGCGAGTCGCCGATGTTCAACAAGGTCTTCCGTTTCGGCGTGTTGCGCGCCGGTTTTGTCGGCCAGCAATTGGGCGCCGTATTAGCCAAGCCGCTGCAACCGAAAAAAGGCCAGTCCAAGCATTACCCTTTGCAATTGCTAAGCTCGCCGATGCCGACCGTGCCGTCAAAGACCTTGCGCGATCTGCTGCCCAACTGCAAAGAAGATCAGGTGTTGGTATTCGAGCCGGACGAGGAAGCCGAACGCACGGTATTTTATTTTCCCGGCTGTGGTTCCGAGCGCATGGTGTCCGACATCTCGATGGCGGCCATTCATGTGTTAATGGGCTTGAAAACCCGCGTGGTGTTGCCGCCGCCGTTTTTGTGCTGCGGCTTTCCGGCCTACGCCAACGGCCAGGCCGAAATGCATTCGCAAAACGGCTTGCGCGTGACCGTCCTGTTAAACCAAATCCGCGACATGTTTAGCCATTTGGATTTCGACGGCTGCGTGGTGACTTGCGGCACTTGCCGCGAGGGCCTGAATGAAATGGAAGCGGCCAAGCTGTTCGGCGGCCGACTGGTCGATATAGCGCGTTATGCGCTGGAACGGGACTTGCAATTGGCCGGCAGCGGCAGCGAGAGTTATCTGTATCACGCACCGTGCCATGACTCGCTCGATGGCAAGGCGCTGGATGTGCTTGATAAACTCGGCGGCTTCGGCAGCGTCCAGACCGTGCCCGATTGTTGTTCGGAAGCGGGGACAATGTCCTTGTCCCGTCCCGATATTTCTGCCTCAATGTTGCACCGTAAACGTCAGTCCTTGGCCGAAGCGATGCCGGAAAAGGGCCGTGCGACTATCCTGACCAATTGCCCATCTTGTATGCAGGGCTTGGGACGGAATAAGAGCATGGGCGTTGATCCGCAGCATTTAGCCGTGGCATTGGCCGAAAAGCTATCAGGGAAGGCGTGGTTGAAGCGGTTTAAGGCGCAAGCGGCCAAGGCTAAAGCGTTTAACTTTTAAGGCTATCAACTTAACACGGGACAGACCTTCCAGGTTTTTAAAACCTGGAAGGTCTACTTCGGCATACTTGTCCCGCTTTAAATGGGAAGCCACTTTTAAGCAGGGCGGTTATGCAGACCTTCCAGGCTTTAAAAATCTGGAAGGTCTTGATTCAGTGGCTAGTTGGTTTGAGATGTTGAATGTTGCCTGCGGGTAATGGAGTGTTTCGACAATTTTTGGCCTGTCCTTTTCAGGAAATCACCTTGCCGTCCATTGCGGCAGGTGGGCTTAGTCTTTGGCGGTTATTCTTTTTGCCTTTCTTTCCGCCCATTTTTTGCGCACATGATGTTGCCAGTAATATTTCATGCCGAAATAACCGGCAGCGGACGAGGCAATGCCCAGAACAAGGCAGCCTAACAGAAACGGCTGCCAGATGTCGCCAAGTTCGGACAACATGCCGCTTACGGTAAACTCAACGTCATTAGGGTTAGGCGGTTGGCGCATCAGCCAGAGCCCCACTTCGTAGGCAAAGTAAAACAGCGGCGGCATGGTAATGGGGTTGGTGATCCACACCAGCCCTACCGAAAGCGGCAGGTTGGCCCTGAAATAGATGGCGGCGGCTGCGGCAATGGCCATTTGTGTCGGCGTTGGAATCCATGCGCAAAAGAGGCCTACACCAAAAGCCAGCGCCACGGAGCGCCTGTTTAAATGCCAGAGGTTAGGGTCATGCAATTTGTCGCCAAGAAATTTCAGGCTTTTGTGTTGCTTGATGAAATCGGGATCGGGAATGAGTTTGTTAATCAGTTGTTGGATACGTTGTTTTGGCATCGTTAATTATTATTGATTAAGGTTACATTTGTTTACGTTTATCAGGCTGTTTTTTGGCCTAAAAAACACCAAGGTACTCAATGGTTATTTCTGCCCTATCATTTCTGGCCGGACTTATGGTCGTCCAACAGTTTCCGGTATTGCCGGGTCTTCAATGGCTGATAGTCGGCGTTGTGGCGGCCTGCATTATTACATGGTTGCGTTATTGGCGGTGTCTGTTTTTTGTGCTGGGCGTGTTATGGGCAATCGCGTTTGCACTGTACCGATTATCCGAACGTTTGCCTGAACAATTAGAGGGCAGGGAACTTCAGGTCATTGGCACGATAGCGGGTTTGCCGGTGCAGGATGATCGCCGCGTCCGCTTCGATTTTATCCCCAGGGATGGGGTGTATGCCGCACACCCGTCGGTTCAGTCGCTACCGGCCAAATTGAGGTTAAGTTGGTATTTTCCGGATCAACCGGTCAAGGCCGGTCAGCAGTGGCTGTTTACGGTGAAATTAAAACGCGTTCACGGCAATTTTAATCCGGGCGGCTTTGATTATGAACGCTGGGCGTTTGCTGAGGGTATCGGTGCAACAGGCTATGTGCGTTCAGGTTCAACGCCGGTTTTGCTGGGGCGCGAGGCGGCCTGGCGTAGTGTTTCCGTGTGGCGGCAGCGGGTTGCCGATGAACTTTCAGGGCGCTTAAGCCAGCGTCCGGGCTTCGCACTGATAAAGGCGCTGACGATTGGCGACGGCAGCCATATTACACAGGAGCAGTGGGGCATTTTTCGCCAAACCGGCACCACGCATTTGATGGTGATTTCCGGTTTGCATATCGGTCTAGTGGCGGGTTTGGTTTATTTTTTGGCGCTTAAAGTCTGGGCGTGGTCAGGCTTTTTGAGCCAGTCGCCGCAAAAAATAGCGGCAATCGCAGCGATGTTGGCGGCCTTGCTTTATGCCGCGCTGGCAGGTTTTTCCGTGCCTACCCAACGCTCGTTGGTGATGCTGTGTGTGGCGATGACGGCGGTTATTTTGCAGCGTAACAGCCGCCCGTTTAATACCCTGGCGGTTGCCTTGTTTGCGGTGTTGATTATCGACCCGCTGGCAGTGTTGGCGGCGGGCTTCTGGTTGTCGTTTTTGGCGGTCAGCGTGATTGTTTATGCGCTGTCCGGGCGTCTTGGGGCTGCCCGTTATTTTGCCGGGGCGATAAAAGTGCATTGGGTTACCTCTGTGGCTTTGTCGCCGTTGCTGTTGCTGTTTTTTCAGCAGGTTTCGCTGATTGCGCCTTTCGCCAATCTAATCGCAGTGCCGGTGATTAGCCTGTTGGTGGTGCCGCTGTCGTTGTTGGCGGTAATGGTGATGTTCCTGTTCCCGGCGCTGGCGGACACGCTGTTTTATGTCGCGGATAGTGCGCTGCAAGGCTTATGGTGGGTGTTGACGCAATTAGGGAATATCCCGCTGGCGTCGTTTTATTATGCGCCGCCTGCCTATTGGGTGTTGCTGTTTGCCGTGCCCGGCGTGTTGTTATTGTTGGCGCCAATTGGTATTCCCGGTGGGTCGCGTTGGCTGAGTCTCGCGCTGTTTTTGCCGCTGGTGTTCGGCGAAGTCAAACGTCCCGACGTTGGCGACATCAAAATGACCTTACTCGATGTCGGGCAGGGCTTGTCGGCCGTGGTGCAAACCGCTAATCATTTGCTGGTTTTTGACACCGGGGCGAAATTTTCGGCACAAAACGATAGCGGGCAAAGTGTGGTTTTGCCTTTTTTGCGCTCGCAAGGTGTGTCCAAAATCGACCGCTTAATTATCAGTCATGGCGACAATGACCATATCGGCGGCGCGGCCTCGTTGATGCGCGGCATGGTGACTGATGGTGTGTTGACCAGTGTGCCGCAGCAGTTAAGTGACTATGCGCCGATGACTTGTAGGGCAGGGCAATCGTGGCTGTGGGATGAGGTTAAATTCACCATACTGGCGCCGCAGAAACAGGCGTTTTCGACAAAAAACGACAATTCTTGCGTACTGAAAATCGACTCGAAACATGGCGCGGTGTTATTCACGGGCGACATTGAAGCGGCCGCAGAATCTTGGCTGATTAAAACTTACGGTGAGGCTTTAAAAGCCGAGGTGTTAATTGCGCCGCATCACGGCAGCAAGACCTCATCGACGGCTGGTTTTTTACAAGCGGTACAACCGCATTATGTGCTGATTCCGGCCGGTTACCGAAGCCAATTCGGCCATCCGCATCGCTCGGTGTTGGCGCGTTATCGGGACATTAATGCGACGTGGTTAAGCAGTGCCGACAGCGGCGCGATTAGCGTTTATGTTGAAAATAATGCTTGGGTCGTGCAGGGCATCAGAGCGGCGCAAAGCCATTATTGGAATATGAAATAATAACCAACTTCTTTACTCTGTAATTAAATAGGACTAGAATAGTCCAGAATTATTAGAGGTGGTTTAATTATGTTGCGGCTGAGTAAATTAACGGACTATGCAACGGTTATTTTAAGTTTCATGGCCAGAGAAAAAACACAAGTGGCGGCGATGGAAATAGCCGCTGTCACCGGTATTGCACTGCCGACAGTCAGTAAGATATTGAAATCGCTGGTCAATGCCGAAGTGTTGGTTTCGACGCGGGGTGCTAAAGGCGGTTATGCGTTGGCTAGAATGCCGGAAGAAATCAGCGTCGCGACCGTGATTAATGCGCTGGAGGGGCCGATTGCGTTGACCGAATGCAGTATTTCTCACCAAGGCTGCGAGCAAGCTTTAGGCTGCGATATTGGCGGAAACTGGAGCTTGATTAACCAGACCATTCATAACGCATTAGAGTCGGTGACCTTAGCCGATTTAATCAGACCCGCTGTGCTGCCGAACGAAGTGTTTATTCCGGTTTCCAGTTTATATCGATAGGAAGTTTTATGTCAGCAAGTGCGCAAGAAATCAATAACCTGATTAGTCAGGATTATAAACAAGGCTTTGTTACGGTATTGGAAACCGACACTTTCCCGCCTGGACTCGATGAAGCGGTTATTCACAAATTGTCGAAGGTCAAAAACGAGCCTGAGTTTATGCTCGAATACCGGCTAAAAGCGTTCCGGCATTGGCAGACACTAAAGTCGCCGGAATGGGCGTTTGTCGATTTCGAGCCTATCGATTATCAAGCGATCAGCTATTATTCCGCACCCAAACGCAAAGAAGACGGGCCGCAAAGCCTGGACGAAATTGATCCGCAAGTGTTGGAAGCCTACAAAAAACTGGGTATTCCGCTTGATGAGCAGGAACGCTTGGCCGGTGTCGCGGTCGATGCGGTGTTCGACAGCGTATCAGTGGCGACCACGTTTAAAGGCAAGTTGAACGATGTCGGGGTTATTTTTTGCCCGATTTCAGAAGCCCTGCGCGAGCATCCCGAATTGATCAAACAATATTTGGGCTCAGTCGTGCCGCATACTGATAATTATTTTGCCGCGTTAAATGCCGCCGTATTTACCGACGGCTCGTTTGTCTATATTCCCAAAGGCGTGCGCTGCCCGATGGAATTGTCGACCTATTTCCGTATCAACGCTGCCAATACCGGCCAGTTTGAACGCACCTTGATTATTGCCGATGAAGGCAGCCACGTTTCGTATTTGGAAGGCTGCACCGCGCCGATGCGCGATGAAAATCAGCTTCATGCGGCGGTGGTTGAATTGGTCGCGCTGAAAGATGCGACCATCAAATATTCGACCGTACAAAACTGGTATCCGGGCGATAAAAACGGTTTGGGCGGCATTTATAACTTTGTCACCAAACGCGCCGATTGCCGGGGCGAGAATTCCAAAGTGTCGTGGACGCAGGTGGAAACCGGTTCGGCGATTACCTGGAAATATCCAAGCTGCATCCTGACCGGCGACAATTCCACCGGCGAGTTTTATTCAGTGGCGCTGACCAACAATTATCAGCAGGCCGATACCGGCACCAAGATGATCCATATCGGCAAAAATACCCGCAGTACCATTGTGTCCAAAGGCATTTCGGCGGGCAAGGCGCAAAATACCTATCGCGGTTTGGTCAAAGTATTAAAAAGCGCGGAGAATGCGCGGAATTATACCCAGTGCGATTCGCTGTTAATCGGCGATAAATGCGGCGCGCATACTTTTCCTTATATCGAAGTCAAGCAGCCGTCGGCTCAGGTTGAACATGAAGCCACCACCTCCAAGATCAGCGAAGACCAGCTGTTTTTTTGCCAGCAGCGTGGATTGTCGGCGGAAGATGCGGTGTCGATGATCGTCAACGGCTTTTGCAAAGAAGTGTTCAGGGAATTGCCGATGGAGTTTGCTGTTGAAGCGCAGGCGTTGTTGGGGTTGAGCTTGGAAGGTTCGGTAGGCTAGTGGGTATATGACAAAAATGAAGGAAATTGAAGCAGATGGGGATATTTCCAGCTTTATTAATGCTTTGAAGGAAGATTTTGGTTCTATTGATCTAAATGAAGAAACTTGGTTTCGTGGACAATCAGATTATGTCCATAAATTAATACCAAGTCTTTTTAGGTATGACGTTAATAAAGCGAGTTCTACGCTGGATTACGATGAAGTTGTAATGTATGACGAAGCTGAAATATATGCAGAATTTATTAGACGCTATCCAGAACATTCAAATAGCCATAAAAATGTTTTTGAGTGGCTTACTCTCATGCAACATTATCGTCTTCCAACGAGACTTTTGGACTGGTCAACAAATTTACTGGTTGCATTATTTTTTTGTTGTAACGAAGAACAAGACAAAGATAAAGATGGAGCCATTTTTGCTTTTAACCCTTATGTTGATCTTTCGCTCCCAGATGATTTTAGAAAATTTTTAGAAATACAAGTTACTTCATACGATAAAATAATATTTTATGAACAATTGATTAAACTCGCTGAGAAAGAATTTGGTGAAGAAACAAAAATCAATAAAATAAAGATAAAAGATATAAAAAGTGACCTTGGTTACATAGTAAAAGCTATAAATAACGGGACAGGAAAATTTGAATCTTTTGGGCAGATGCTAAAAATGCAGGCTATAAGTTTAAATGATTATGACGAGAAAATAGATCAATTTTCTAAAACTTATTCTTATAAGCCGCCACACTTAAATCCGAGAATAAGACAACAGCATGGGTGTTTTACCTTTCACGGTGGAAAATACTTTGAAGGAAGCGAATTTATTCAATCTCTTGAAATGGATCAGCAATATAGTTTGATTAAGATTAGAGTGAAACATGATGTCAAGCAAAAACTACTACACGAGCTGGCTTTGTCTGGTATTAGTGAAGCAACATTATTTCCAGAAATGGAGTATCAATCCAAACAAATTAAAGATCGTTATAAGAAAGCTTATAAGCTAATTCCTGGTACCCAATTTCTATATTAAGTGCCTTGTAAAGAAAACACCTTAATTTTTAGGCAGATCACGAATGAATAACAAATACACAGCAGTAATAAAACAGGACGGCGATTGGTGGCTAGGCTGGATTGAAGAAATCCCCGGTATCAATTGTCAGGAAGCAAGCCATGATGAATTAATTGAAACATTAAAAATAACCTTGCAGGAAGCATTGGCTTTTAATCGTGAAGAAGCTTTATTAAATGCGGGTACTCATTATCGAGAAGAGCTTATTGCTCTGTGAAACGTTCTGAATTGATTAGATATTTGATAGCTCAAGGCTGTGAATTATTACGGGAAGGCGGGCGGCATTCATGGTGGCATAATCCAGCACAGAATAAACGTTCAGCAATACCAAGACATACTGAAGTTAAAGATATTTTGGCGAATAAAATTTGTAAAGACTTGGGTGTGAAACCGGTTAAATAATAAGACTCAATAAATCAGCTATGTAGGCCGGGTTAGCGTAGCGTAACCGACATTTTGCGCGAATGTGTCGGGTTACGGCTAATGCCTAACCCGACCTTGCACTATTTTTAATTATAGAAGCATTGCTGGTAACGTAACGTAATGTAAAATAATAATTAATTCGACCAATAATCCATTTAATTGCTGGAGGAACAAAATGCCTACTATCGACTTATTAGTTTTACCGCCTACAGCACAACAAGAGTTACTCGATTTTTATCAGTTTTTAATCGAAAAAAATAAATCGGCTAAGCAAACAATAACAACAAAGCCTGATTTTAAGACGTTTTTACTTAATGCCCCTAAGATAGAAGAAATTGATTTAGAACGTCAGAGGGACTATCCAAAGGATATTGAGTTTTGAAATACTTACTTGATACGTGCGCTATTTCTGAAATAACTAAACCTCAATCTAATAGAGGCGTTATCGAATGGTTGGAAAGTACGAACTCGGAAGACCTTTATTTAAGTGTCATCAATATAGGCGAAATCAGAAAAGGTATTAATAAGTTACCCGCTTCCAAGAAAAAACAGGATTTGTTGTTTTGGCTGGAAACTTTACTCGAAGATTACCAAAGCAGGATTTTAACAGTTGATTTAACCGTAATGGAAAATTGGAGTTTACTTGTTGCCAATGCCGAAAAGAAGGGGCAGCCGATTGCTTCTCTGGACAGCATTATTGCAGCAACGGCTTACACTCATCGCTTAACTTTAGTAACCCGCAACGAGCGCGATTTTTATGCTTGCAATATTCCGGTGATTAATCCCTGGGAATTGTAAGCAATAGGATAACATCATGAACAGAAAACAACTTTTAAACGACTTGGAGCAATTGCCTCCTGAAGCGCTACGGCAAGTAGAAGATTTTGTTGCTTTTATAAAAATGCGTTATCAGCCTGAACATAATCAGCGTCAACCAGAAACGATACAAGGCGATACAAATATAAAATCTCCTGTTTAGACCCTTAAAAACCAATTGGAACTCTTATGCTCAGCATTAAAAACTTAACCGTCAACGTAAACGACAAACAAATCCTTAAAGGTATTAACCTTGAGATTAAACCCGGCGAAATCCACGCGATTATGGGGCCGAACGGTTCCGGTAAAAGCACTTTGTCGCATGTTTTATCAGGCAAGGGCGGTTACACCGTGACCGGCGGATCGGTGACTTATCAAGGCAAGGATTTGCTGGAAATGGCGCCTGAAATCAGGGCGCGTGAAGGCGTGTTTTTGGCTTTTCAATATCCGGTGGAAATCCCCGGCGTCAGCAATATTTATTTGTTGAAAGCGGCGTTGAATTCGATACGCAAACATCATGGTCAGTCTGAAGTCGATGCGATGGATTTTTTAACGCTGGTTAAAGAAAAGGTGCGTTTGCTGGAAATGGATGAGAAATTTTTGTACCGCGCGGTCAACGAGGGCTTTTCCGGCGGCGAAAAGAAACGTAATGAAATCCTGCAAATGGCCATTTTGGAACCCAGGCTGTGCATCATGGATGAAACCGATTCGGGACTGGACATTGACGCGTTGAAAATTGTTTCGGAAGGCGTTAATTCCTTGCGTTCGCCGGAGCGTTCGTTTGTGATGGTGACGCATTACCAGCGCTTGCTGGACTATATTAAACCGGATTTCGTCCACGTTTTGGCGCATGGCCAGATTGTCAAGTCCGGCGGTGCCGAGCTGGCATTGGAGCTGGAAGACAAAGGTTACAGTTGGCTTGAAGAGGCGGCAGCGTAATGAATACGGCAATCGCTACCGCGCCTGCTCCAGGCAGTCTTGCGGCATACACACCATCCATGGCGATAAGCCGTTATGCGGCTGAATATCAAACCATAGCGCCTGCATTGCCGGGGCAAAATTTGCCTTGGTTGCAGGCTTTAAGGGCTACGGCCTTGGCGCAATTTTCGGCGCAGGGTTTTCCGTCGCCGCGTGAAGAAGAATGGCGTTATACCAATGTGTCCGGCATTGAAAAAAAGCTATTTGCACCATCGCTAGATTTAACCGGTACTGATGTCGATGCCGAGTGGTTGAAATCGTACAAACTGGAAGATGCCTGGGTTCTGGTTTTGGTGAACGGCCATTTTTCGGCAGAGCTTTCGGTTTTGGACGGTCTGCCCGAAGCGGTTACGGTGATGGGCATGGCGGATGCGCTGGCAAAGCAGCCGGGTACAGTGGAAAAATATCTAGGCACAGCTGCCGATCAATCAGAACACAGCTTTATTGCTTTTAATACTGCATGGTTTACCGATGGCTTGTTTGTGCATGTGCCAGCCAAGCTGGTTTTAGACAAGCCGATACAGTTGCTGCATATTGTCACCGGCAGTGAGGCAATGGCGACGACCCGCAATATCATTATTGCCGACGATTTGGTCGAAGTTAAGCTGATCGAAACCTATGTGGGAAAAGACAGCGCCTATTTAACTGCCGCAGTCACCGAAGTTTTTGTAGGCCTTAACGCCGATGTAACCTTGTATAAGCTACAAAGCGAATCGGAAAAAGCTTACCATTTTGGCGGCAGCTACATTAAACAAGCACGGGATGCACGCTTTACCCATCACAATTTCGCTTTTGGCGGCTTGCTGGCGCGCAGCGATATTCATGTTGATCTGGATCATGCCTCAGAATGCGAGCTGAACGGTTTGTACTTGGGCGTCAAGCGTCAACATATCGATAACCATACCCGTATCAATCACTTGAAACCTTATGCGGTCAGCCGCGAGCTGTACAAAGGTGTGTTGGACGACAGGGCCAGGGGTGTGTTTCAGGGCAGGGTGATTGTGGCCGAAGATGCGCAAAAAACCGATTCGCAAATGAATAACCGCAATTTGCTGTTATCCGATGACGCCGAAGCCGATACCAAACCGCAGCTGGAAATTTATGCCGATGATGTGAAATGCGCGCATGGAGTGACCGTGGGGCAATTGGATGAAAAATCGATTTTTTATCTGCAATCGCGTTGCGTTGATGAAGAAACTGCGCGCAACATGCTGACCTTTGCCTTCGCCAATGAAATGGTCGATAAGATCAAGATTAAAGGTTTACACGACAGGGTTTTAGAACAAGTATTGGCGCGCTTCCCGCAGGAAGGCGTGAACAAGGAATGGCTATAAAATATCGGCGATGTTGAGGGTGATTTGCTTAGTTGAGATAAGGTAACGCTGTCACCGGCGCGCAATGTGGTTTTTTCGCCATAACAATCGCCATGCGGCTGGCGGTAAACTTCAAGGCAGGTGTCTTTCAGGTTCATTAGCCAATATTCAGGGATGTTATGGCTGGCGTATAAACGCAGTTTTTGGTTTTGGTCGAAACTGAGCGAGCTGTCGGCGACTTCGATTAACAGCAAAACATCGTCGGCATTAGGATGGCGGGTTGAGTAACAATTATCATTCGGCTTTAACAACATAAAATCGGGTTCCGGTTCCGAAAGGTCGCCGAGCTGTAAAGGGTTATGAATGCTGAATATAGCGTCATCGGAAATCAAAGCTGAAAGAACGTGGTTTAAACGTATTACATGACCTGAATGATTGCAATCAATAGGTGCCATGTCGAATATTTCCCCTTCGATCAGTTCAAGACGGCTTCCAGGCGGGAAAATATTGGCTTCACCTAATCTGCGCCATTCATCAAGATTAGTCATGTGTTTTGTAACAGTAGCCATAAGTGCAATCAAGCCAAATCAGAAGAAAAGTAAATATAATATGCCGTTAATGAGTAAGCAGCACGCCAAAATATAAATAGATAATATTATGACAAATTTCCCCGTAGAAAAAATCCGCGCCGATTTCCCGATATTGGCTGAACTGATACGCAACAAGCCGCTGGTTTATCTGGATAATGCGGCTTCTTGCCAAAAACCGCAGGCAGTCATCGACAGCATTGTGCATCTGTACAGCCATGATTATGCCAACGTGCATCGCGGCGTGCATACCCTAAGCGTGCGTTCCACCGACAAGTTTGAAGGCGCGCGCACCAAGGTTAAAGACTTCATTAATGCCGCCTCTGACAAGGAAATCATCTTTGTCAGAGGTGCGACCGAAGCCATTAATCTGATTGCGCAAACTTACGGCAAAACCAATATCAAGGCCGGTGAGGAGATTTTAATCACCGCAATGGAGCATCATTCCAATATTGTGCCCTGGCAAATGCTGTGCGAGCAGACCGGCGCGGTGTTAAAAGTTGCGCCGATTAACCGGCAAGGCGAACTGATCTACGATGAGTTTGAAAAACTGATTAGCGATAAAACCAAGCTGGTTTCAGTCGTACACATGTCCAACGCCTTGGGCACGATCAATCCGGTTGAAAGGATTATAGCGGCGGCGCATGCGAAAAATATCCCGGTATTGCTGGACGGCGCACAGGCTATTCCGCATATTGCAGTGGATGTGCAGGCGCTGGATTGCGATTTTTATGTGTTCTCAGGCCACAAGCTTTATGCGCCATCGGGCATTGGCGTACTGTACGGCAAGCAGGCGTTGCTGGAAGCCATGCCGCCGTATCAGGGCGGCGGCGATATGATACGTAAAGTCACCTTTGAAGAAACCGAATATAATACGCTGCCTTACAAGTTTGAAGCAGGTACGCCGAACATTGCCGATACCGTTGGTTTGGGCGCGGCCATCGATTATCTAAATGCCATCGGCATGGATAACATTGCCGCTTATGAAGCCGATTTGCTCGATTACGCCACCGAAAAGGCCAAACAAATTAAAGGCCTGCGGATTATCGGCGAGGCGGCGCATAAAGGCGCGATCTTGTCTTTTACCCTGGATAGAATACATCCTCACGATATTGGCACCATGCTCGATAGTTTGGGTATTGCCATCCGAGCCGGGCATCATTGCGCCATGCCTGTGATGGATTTTTTTGAAGTTCCGGCAACCGCAAGGGCATCGTTTGCGATGTACAACACCAAAGAAGAAATTGACGTTTTAATGAAAGGCATAGAGTCCTTGATCGAGGTATTTGGCTGATGTTTTCGTAAGCTACGATCGATCGTTATGTTTATAATGCAATTATTGAATGTTTTTGATGGCAAATTTTCACTATGTATAGTCCTTTAGATAACAAAGACATTGAAAGCGAATTAAGTTACGCTTACCTGCATGCCGTAGCTTCTGCTGTTGGTGTAAATTGCGTTTGTAAAAATAGACATGGTGATAATCGAGGTATTGATGCTGATTTGACCTGTTGGCAACACTTTGATGGTAGCTATAAAGAAGAGATAGATTTAAAAATACAATTGAAGGCTACCATCAAAAAACCTTCAGATTCAGGAGCGCATTTTTCCTATTTCTTTAAAGGTGCAAAACAATATGATTTTTTGCGCAAAGAAACCATAGGCCAACATCGCTTATTAGTCGTGCTGTTTTTGCCTGCTGATAAAGACGAGTGGTTAAAAGTGAATGCAGAACAATTAATCTTAAAAAATGGCGCTTATTGGGTAAGTCTGCGCGGTGCAGAGGCTTCCAGCAATGATACAGGTAAAACAGTTTATCTCCCTAAAGATCAATTACTGACTCCTGATAATCTGCTCGGTATATTCGAAAAGTTATCAAAAAACGAACCATTGAATTATCTACCGCCATCATGAATAAAGATTTTTTCGAAAACATTGCACCCACCGATTTAAGAGATTTCCTGAAATCGAGAGGTTGGCGTTTGATTGATGCAGCTATTAAGGACGGTTTATATGCGCTTAATAATGATCAATATAAACGTAGGCAATTAATTTTTCCTATTGATGATAGTGCTGTTGATTACGTAGATTGCGTAGAAACGGTTATTAGTAAATTGGTAGACATGGAAAATATTCCGTTTCGTACTCTTATGGCAGAGTTATCAGAAATGAAAGATGATGCCATTGGTTTTCGCATCGTCGATCATCGTAATGAAACGGCTTTCATCCCACTTAACTATGCAGTAAAAGCGATTAATGGCGCTAGAGATATGTTGCTGTCTGCGGCATGTAGTGTATTAAAACCGCAAATTTATCATCCAAAAATGAATCGGCGGGAAGCGCTACAGTTAATAGATAAATCACGTTTTAGACATACGGAAACAGGCAGCTTTATTATTAATGTATCCACGCCTGTCAAAGCCATGGATTTGCAGGTGGATCTTTTTGAAAATACGCCTTTTGTACGGCAAGCGACATTAATCATCAATAAGGCCGCTTCCCAGTTAGTTGAAGCCATTCAAACTGACAGAATGGAACATCTGATAGCAACTGTAAAAGAGGAGCCAACACCACTCTTGTCATCTAATATGTGTAAGGCTTTCATAAATTTTCAAGATGAGAATGATCAAGCGGATTTGTATCTAAATTTCAAATGGGCAAGCATCATTAACAAGCCATCAAACACTAAAAATTCAATCAAAATACAACACGATTACTACAGTCGCATTGAAGAAATTCGGCAAGAATTGAAAAGCCAGGAGAAAGAGAAAGATAAAGAAGATACTTTCTTTGGTACAGTAGAAGCATTGGCTGGTGATTTAGACGAAAGTGAACAGAGAGCGGGGGATGTCATATTAGACCTTTATCAACCAAAAGGAGAAGGAAGTATCCGCGCAAGAGTAAATTTAAAAGCTGAATGGCATGATATAGCAATTGGAGCTTACAAAAATGCGGGGCATATTATTGAGGTTAAGGGAAAGCTTGTAGTGGGCAACCAACCTAGGATAATGAAAGATGTAACTTCCTTTAGAATCATGACATAACTCAAAAATATAGTTTCTGCTGAATTTTTTCCATCAATGCATGGTAGAAATTTTCCATTAAAATTTTCACGGAATAAATAATGTTTGATGACCTACGCGACCTCTACCAAGAGGTGATATTTGACCACAACCGCAACCCGCGCAATTTCCGCATCATGGAAAATGCCGACCGCAAAGTGGAAGGCTTTAACCCATTATGCGGCGACCGCCTGACTTTATATTTGAAAATGGACGGCGATAAGATTACCGATGCCAGTTTTCAGGGTTCAGGTTGCGCCATTTCGACGGCCTCAGTTTCGTTAATGACCGAGATCGTCAAAGGCAAAACCGAACAGGAAGCCGAAGACTTGTTTACAAAGTTCCATGAAATGACCACCGGCAAAGACGAAAACTTTAATCTTGAGGCGGTCGGCAAACTGGCGGTATTGGCCGGGGTGCGCGAATATCCGGCGCGGGTCAAATGTGCAACCTTGGCTTGGCACACACTGGATGCGGCGTTGAAAAACGAACAAAAATCCATTTCTACCGAGTGATGCTTCACCACGAAGACACAACTCTTCGTGGTCAATTTAAGCCATGATCGCAACAACACAGCAATATACCGGCGCCGAACCTGTTCCCGACAGGTTTACGGCATACACACCATCCTTGGCGATAAGATTAGCCGTTCTTTATCAAGGGCAGGGCGATAGTCTGCCGTTCCGGCAGCTTGCAGAACGTTTGGCTGTGCCTTTGTATGAGTCGCTTAATGGCGATAATCGGGAAGAATTCTTTTTAACCTGGCGCGACGGCAGCTTAAAACTGCTCGATTGCCGCGCCTGCTCCCGGCAGGCTCGCGGCATACACACCGTCCATGGCGATAGGGAGCTGCTTAAAAAAGGCGGCCTGACTGTCGATATAGAACCGCGCAACGGCGAACAGCGTTCCTGGCCGGCGCCCAAAGACGGCGCTTTGGCGCAGGCGCTGGGGCGTAAAACCAGAACGGTTGTCGATGCCACCACCGGCTGGGCGCAGGACAGTCTGCACATCTTCCGCATGGGTTACGAATTGCTGTGTATCGAACGTTCCCCGGTGATGGCGGAATTACTGGTAGACGGTTTTGCAAGGTTGGCGCAACTCGATTGGATGCAGCGGCTTGAACTTGAATCGCCCCGATTATTGCAAGGCAATGCCATTGATTTGTTAGCCAATCTGGAAACGCCGCCCGATTGCATTTATCTGGATCCGATGTTCCCGCCTAAGCGCAAAAAATCCGCCCTGGCCAAAAAATCGATGATGATATTGCGCGACCTGCTGGGCGATGATCAAGACAAAGAACAGTTGTTTGAGGCCGCTTTAAAGGCTGCAGGAAAGCGCGTGGTGGTAAAAAGTCCCGATTATGCCGAACCTTTGGGCGGCAAGCCGAGCCAGAGTTTTCAGGGCAAGTTGTTGCGTTATGATGTTTATTTAAAATAGTGATGGGTAAAAAAATGTCGGATTGGATAGATGTAGTCGATGAAAATGCACTGGCGAATGGCGAAAATATCGTCATCGATGTTGATGGCACCGATGTTGCTATTTTTAAGGTTGAGGGCAACTATTACGCGCTCGAAGATGTGTGTACCCACGATGGCGGCGAGATTGCCAGCGGCAGACTGGAAGGCGATGAGATTATCTGTCCTCGCCACGGCGCGCGATTTTGCGTCAAAACCGGCGAGGTAAAAGCTCCGCCTGCTTATGAAAATATTGCCTGCTTTCCGCTCAGAATTGAAAATGGCAGAGTGCTGGTCAGGGACAATCGCTGGGATTAATGGTCTGCGTCAGAAAAACGGATTGTTAGCCAAAGAAAACCCCGCCGCATTTTTGTGCCCGCCGCCGCCGAAATCCAGCGCCAGATGACCCACATCGTAATCGCCGATTGAACGCAGCGAGAAATTCCATTGCTGTTTTTTGCCGTTGTATTGATAGGTCATGCCAAACGTCCCCGATTTTTCGGCCAGCAGATGGCCGAGATCGCTGGAGAAAAATGACGGCGCGTTAACCGCAAGCCCAACCCGATCCGCGATTGAGACACTGTGCGCGGATTTAGCCAGCCGCTGCACCATGCCAGCCAGTTGCTTCACTTGTATCCGGCCCACTGCCAATAATTCTGCCAAATCGATTGTCCCCATATCGGCAAAATTAAGGGCGGTTTTTTCATACAGCGCGGTGGTTATTTCGCGGGTACCGTCCAGCTTAAAGCGCCACAGGTCTCGGTCTTCAATATGCAGCAGGATTTTTGGCGGTTCCATATCATGGAAAAAATGCTGCCAAGTCAAGATGCACCCACTCCGCGACATATCGAAATTGAGCAACAAATTTTCCGGTTGTGTCTGCCGCTTGAAAAAATCGGCGCATTGTTCCATCGCGGTGATATGGTGATCAATCACTATAATCCGGCCGGCTTTAGCCGCAGCATCAAGCAATAGCTGGGGCACATAGCAAAAATCCACAATATAAAGCGTCGCGCCGGGTTTAAAATCGGGCACTTCATCGCCGTGGTGTACGGGAATATAACGGGTTTTATCGCCCAATTTGCAATAGGCGGCCCACGCGGCACCTAAGCCATCGAGGCAATCGGCGTGGTAAATGACTAAGATTTCATTGATGTCCGGCATGATTTTTTCAAGTTCTTTTAAAGGAGGGCTTTTTTGACAGTATTTTACCAAAAAAGTCCGTAAAGCCACTTCCTTTAGGCGGGGATGTAAGGATGCTCTTGATTTATAGCGGAAAGGGGAGGCTGCGGATTAAGGATAGGACTTACGCATTGACAAATTAACAAAAGCGAGATCAAAGTGACATAGCCTAGTAAAAACAAATAGGACACCCGCCATGAGAGAAATTACACGCCCCCCAACAGCCCGCTGTGTTATGTCAATGTACATAAGCTTTC
>JAUXXQ010000088.1 GCA_030684815.1 Methylobacter sp.
CAGTTAATGCCTTCGGGAAAGCATATGGTTGGCCGTGATTTAGGCCGCATGGAACCGACGGCGTCACTACAGTGCCGAGTCGCTGGATGACTTTTCCAAGGGGCAGGCTGGGGAAAATTTAAAAACTTGAACATCGAGTTAATAGTTGGCATTACGCTTGCGTTGTCGTTATCGGCCATGATAGCGGCCTTGCTCCCATTTAAGGAAACTACGCAAGAAATTGAAGCGCGTCTGCATCCGACTACCTTGGATTTATTGGTCGCCATTTTTTCCGGCATTGCGGGCGCGTTTGCCCACACTCGTGAAAGCATTGCCAAAAGCTTGCCTGGTGTTGCCATTGCCGTGGCATTGGTGCCGCCTTTGTGTGTCGCGGGTATTGGGATAGGCTGGTGGAATTCTGACGTATTTTTGGGCGCGATGCTGTTGTTCTTGACCAACTTGATAGGCATCACCCTAGCGGCTGCGCTGTCTTTTATGGTGGTTGGCTTTGCCCCTTTTTCGAGGGCGCGCAAAGGTTTACTGTTGCCCATCTTTTTGGTTGGCCTGGTTTCGGTGCCGCTGTTTTTCTCATTCCAAAAAATGGAGCATATTGCCAGTATCAAACAGCAATTGTCTGGGCAAACCTATATGATTGAAGGGCAGGTTGTGGAGTTGCGGAATATCAAGGTACATCATATTGAGCCACTCAACCTCAGCGCGGACTTGTTAACCAACAAAATGCCCGACGAAGAAATTTTCGCCCAATTGGAACAGCAGTTGGCGGCCGAACTCGATAAACCTGCCCGTTTTAGCTTCGCCGTACATATTGTCAGGTGGCCGTTGGGAGAAGCTTTGACGATAGATAGTCATTAGGCGATTTCCTGAAAAAGACATACCAAAAATTGTCCTCGCTTGGCACGAAAAAAAACGAAAAGTTCGTGGCTTTCGTGCTAAGCGAGGACTCTATTTTTTACAAATCATGATCATCAAGGATGTTATTTCCTGGAAATGGCCTAACTCAAGATTTCGTTGTACGTTGTTCGCATAATGTAGTAATCAGTACATAAAGCAGTAACAATGCCCCAGCCAATTGCCACGGCTGCCAGCTCATAATGATGAGTAATTGTCCGTGGGCGCTATACAGGCCAATGCCCAGTCCGATATAAGCAATGATGCGTTTGACCGCGTAATCAACCGGATAATATTTTTGCCCCAACAAATACGAGACGGCGGCCATTGCGGCGTAGCAGGCCAGCGTTGCCCAAGCTGAGCCGATATAACCGAACTGCGGTATCAACCAGACATTCAGCGCGATAGTCAGCGCCGCACCGGCTAAGGATACCCATGCGCCCATCAGGGTGCGGTCAGTCAGTTTATACCAGATGGACAGGTTGACATAAATCCCCAAAAACAGGTTGGCCAGCAGCAGAATCGGCACCACCTCAAGACCGGCGCGGAATTCTTCGCCGACAAAATACTTGAAGAAATCAATGAACAAGGTCACCAGCAGGAAGATGAACACGCAAAAGATAACGAAAAATTTCAACACCATTGCGTAAATTTTGCGCGCATCGCTGTTGTCGGCATAAGCGAAGAAAAACGGCTCGGCGGCATAGCGGAACGCTTGGATAAACAGCGACATCAAAATCGACAGCTTGTAACAGGCGCTGTAAATGCCGAGCATTTTCATGTTGGTTTGCGCGTCGTAAGGCAGCAGATATTTCAACAGCACACGGTCGAGCATTTCATTGATGATGCCGGCAAAACCGATCACCACCATCGGTGCTGAATAACGCATCATGCGGCCAAATAAAACTCGGTCAAAGCCCCAAGCCAAGCCTTTTAATTGCGGCGAGAGCAATAAAAACTTAAAACCGCTGGCGATTAAATTGGCGATAAAAATATAGCCGATGCCGATGGCGGGATTGTAGAACGGCGCGACCCACGATTCGGGATTGGCGGCGTAGACGCGGGGGCAATAGATAATGAAGAACAGGCTGAGCAGCACCGTCATCGCTATCTCGATAATTTTGATGCCGGCAAAACGGAACGCCCGGTTTTCTGCGCGTAGCCTAGCAAACGGGATTGCGGCAACGGCGTCGAGGATTAAAATCAGGCTAAAACACAATACATATTCCGGGTGCTCGGCGTAGTTTAGCACGGCTGAAAGGCGGCTGTTAATCAGTAATATCAGGCCAAAAAAGCCCAGATTAGCCAGCAGCACAAAAATCAACGCGGTTGAATAGGCGACATCGCGGCCTGGGTGTTCGCGGTCGCGGAAACGAAAATAGCCGGTTTCAAAACCGAACAGCAGCAACACTGAAAAGAAACCGGCGTAAGCGTAAAATTCCGCCACTACGCCGTATTCCGCCGCCGTGAAATGGTAAGTGTACAGCGGCACTAACAGGTAATTTAGGAAGCGCCCGAAAATACTGCTGAGACCGTAAACCGCTGTTTGCGAGGCCAGTTTTTTTAGGATGCTCATTCCGCGTTATAAATGGGCATGGCGGCAATGCGGGCGTCAATCTGCTTCAAAATGTCCTTATAAACGGGGCTGTCGGTGGATTCAAAGCGCTGTTTAAAGTCGGCTTCATTCATGTGTTCGGGCAAGTCCCTGGGGTCGGGCATAAAATCGCTGTAATCTTTTATCTTGGCCATGGCTTGTTGCATTTTTCGCGCATTTTCCGGCGATGATGTCGCCATTTCGCCAAAACGCGTCCCCGCTTTGTCAGCGGCCAGGTCGATAAAGCTAAAACCGCTGCCGCTGTGGGCGTCGCTCAATTCTTTTTCTTCACCGGCAAGTTGGGCGGCCTCTCGGTTGACTGAGGCAGTCAGTGCGGCCGAGCCGATAAAATGTTGCGCCAAGTCTTTGCGCTTATATAAAAAAGCGGCATATTGCTGTCTGTTAGCAGGCTTCGTGTCCGGTATCGACAACAGTTTTTGGGTTTCGTCTTTATTGACGTAGTCATTGATCGCAAAAATAACCACCCTGTTTTCGTCAATGGCGTTGGCCAGCGTGGAACGTTGGTAGGCCAATTCAAATAGCGGGCGCAATAAATCCGCCAACGACAAGCGCCATTCAGGGTCATGTTTGGCCACAATATCAGCCAGTTTTTGTTGATAAATGTTTAGCGTGGAACTGTCGCTGGTGTGCGCCAGAAATTTCCGCGCCTGCAGCAGGGTGTCCTTGTTGGGGTGGTAGGTGATGGTCAGTTTTTGCGTGTCGATGTTGAGCGCCTTGATGGGGCGGGTCGCCAGAATAAAATAGTCGTTTAACGATGAATACCGGATCACGTTGTCGATGACAAAAGCGGCTAACCGGGCCGGCAGCAAGAGTTTTCCTGCTTTAAATTTAGTGATGGCAAGGCTATTGTCCTCGCTGTTGCCTAGCCTGAAACTGATGTTCAAATATTTGCCTAGCCTGTTTCCGGGTAATGTCAGTGTGACTTTGAACCTTATTTTATCGTCTTTCAGCTCGATAAGGGCGGCGCTCTTGCTGTAGCGGTTCAGCAAATAATTGACGGCAAGGTTGAGGTCGGCTTCGGTCAATTCAATGACACCGATTTCGTCCGGCTTGGTTTTAGACCCTTCATGCAGGATTTTTTTCGCCCTGATTAGGTCGTCACGGGTAGGCGACCAGCCCACTTCAAGATCGGGTTGGTCGCCTACGCCAAAAAAAACCAGCAGCGCAGCTGACAAAATCAGCGCAATGCAGGCATAAAACAACAGATTTGAAAATGTTTTCATTTGTTGCCGGTTAGGCAAATTCCAGTTTGAATCCGGCAGCCCTTAAATAATCGGCTTCTTGGATTAAATCGGCGCGGGTTAATGCCGCTTGTGCCAGCCAGTTGCTTGGGAATTGCAGGCGGATTTTTGTTTTTACCAGCGCTATTTTAAAGTCGGGCAGCTCATGTTCCTGGCGGTTGCGGTGCAGCAATACCGACAGCCGCAAAATAATCGTCAGTTTAAGTGCGTCAATATCCCACGGGGCGGGCAGTTCGGTGAAACGCGAAACCGAAAACTTGCGCCGGTGCGATTTGACAATGGTTGACAATAAAATCTGATCCTGCCGGGAAAAACCGGCAAAATCGCCATTTTCAATCACATAGGCGCTGTGTTTATGATACTGGCTGTGCGCGATGTCATGGCCGATTTCATGCAGGTCGGCGGCCCAGTTTAAAAACTGCACCACGTGTCCATGATTATCGCCGAAAAAACTTTCGCCCAGCTGGCTTAATATATGGCTGATTGTTTGTTTGATGCGGGCGGCATGGCTTTTATCGACATGATAACGCTCGGCCAACGCCTGTACGGTTGCCGAGCGGATGTCATCATCATAAAGGCGGCCCAGCAAATCATAAATCAGGCCTTCTCTTAGCGCGCCATCGGACACGGTCATTTGTTCGATGCCTAGGCTTTTAAAGGTGGCGTAGACGATGGCGACGCCGCCTGGAAACACCGGCAGGCGTTCCGGGTCGAGGTCGGGCAGGTTCAGTTCGTCAACATGATTGCATTGGTTGATATGCGCTACCAGCTGCTCCAAGCCTTCGCGGGTGATGCCGTTGTTGCTCCAGTTTTTCGCCTCAAGCACCTTGGCAATGGAGCGTAAACTGCCGGACGCGCCGATGGCCTCATCCCAGTTGTTGCGCTGAAATTGTATTTGCACTGGCTCCAGACGCTGTTCGGCAAATAAAGTGGCTTGGGCGAAGGCGCTTTTGGACAGCTTGCCGTCCTTAAAAAAAGCGTTGCTGGACTGCACGCAACCCATGCGCAGGCTTTCTTTGACGTGGGGCGTGTCGCCGGAGCCGATGATGTATTCGGTGCTGCCGCCGCCGATGTCCATGACCAGCCGCAGATTGGCATTGCTGCCCAAGCTGTGCGCGACGCCCTGATAAATTAAGCGGGCTTCTTCGATGCCGGAAATGACGTGGATCGGATGGTTTAAAGCTTTTTCCGCCTTGTCCAAAAATTGCTGCGAGTTTTTGGCGGTACGCAAGGTGCTGGTGCCGACAATGCGCACGCTTTCCGGCGGAAAGTTGCGGATGCGTTGGCCGAAGCGTTCCAGGCAGCCTAAAGCGCGTTCCTGGGTTTTCGCATCAAGATAATTCCTTTTGTCCAGACCGGAGGCCAGCCTGACCATTTCTTTAAGGCGGTCGAGAGTTTGTAAATTACCCTCGGTTAAACTGCAGACAATCATGTGAAAACTGTTAGACCCAAGGTCTACAGCGGCAACAATTTCGGGTGGTTTCTTTGGCACGAGTTATCCAGTTTGTTTAGCGGTCGTGTTAATATTAGATAAGGTTAAAGGTTCAAGGTTAAAGGTTCAAGGTGTTTTTTGAAGCTTTTTCCTTTTGTCTTGCGCCCCGATCCTTTCGCTTTGAACCTTAAATTCTTAAAGATGAATGCCTTATCCCTGCGTAATCTCAAAAAAACCTACAATAACGGCTTCACCGCCTTACAAGGCATCGATCTTGAGGTCGAGGCCGGTGATTTTTTCGCTTTGTTGGGGCCGAATGGTGCCGGCAAGTCAACCGCCATCGGCATTATCAGCTCATTGGTCAATCCCAGCAGCGGCTCGGTCAGCATTTTCGGCCATGATTTAATTAGAGAACGGAACCAAGCCAAAAGCTGCATCGGTTTGGTGCCCCAGGAAGTCAATTTTAACCAGTTCGACACCGTCAAAAATATCCTGCTCAATCAGGCCGGTTATTACGGAACCCCGCGCAAACTTGCGCTGCAACGCACCGAATATTGCCTGAAGCAAATGGATTTGTGGGATAAGCGCGACACTGTGTCCCGGCGTCTGTCCGGCGGCATGAAACGCCGTGTGATGATTGCCCGGGCGCTGGTTCATGCGCCCAAGCTGTTGATACTTGACGAGCCGACAGCGGGCGTCGATATAGAAATACGCCGCTCGATGTGGCAAATGATGCAGGAAGTCAATCAGCAAGGCACTACCATTATTTTAACCACGCATTATTTGGAAGAAGCGGAAAGCTTGTGCCGCAACATCGCCATTATCAATCATGGAAAAATAGTCGAACATTCGGATATGGCCGGGTTGCTGGCGCGGCTGCATGTCGAGCATTTTGTGCTGGATCTGGCTCGGCCGTTGAGTGTCGCACCGTTGATTGACGGCTGCCAGATTGAATGGGTGGCCGATAAAACGCTGAATGTGGCGGTGCCAAAAGGCTACGGGCTTAACACGCTGTTCAGCCAATTAAGCGCGCAGCATATCGACGTTATCAGCCTAAAAAACAAGACTAACCGACTGGAACAGTTATTTATGGATTTGATCGACTCAAACCCGGCAGGTGCCCAATAATGAATTACGCCATTGCCTTTAGAACGCTACTGGTCAAGGAGATATTCCGTTTTATCCGCATCTGGCCGCAAACCTTGTTGCCGCCCGCCATCACCACCGCGCTGTATTTTTTGATTTTCGGCAAATTGATCGGCGGCCGCATCGGTGCCATCAATGGCGCCAGCTATATGGATTATATCGTTCCCGGCATTATTTTAATGTCGGTGATCAGCCATTCTTATGCCAACGTGGTGTCGTCGTTTTATTCGACCAAATTTCAGCGCAATATCGAAGAATTGCTGGTTGCACCGATACCCAATTGGGTAATTCTGGCCGGTTATGTCAGCGGCGGCATTGTGCGCGGCTTGTTGGTCGGCGTGGTAGTGGCTTTAATCGCGCTGCTGTTTACCGATGCCGCAACCGTCAACCATGTTGGCATTGCCTTGTCAATCGCGCTACTGACCGCCACCGTGTTTTCGCTGGCCGGTTTTATCAATGCGATATTGGCGGAGAGTTTTGACGATATTTCGTTGATCCCGAATTTTGTACTGACACCGTTAAGCTATCTGGGCGGCGTATTTTATTCGGTCGATATGTTGCCTGGCATCTGGCAAAACCTTTCTAAGGGTAACCCCATTTTATACATGGTCAACGCCTTCCGTTACGGCCTGATCAGCGTGACTGATGTGGATATTCAACTGGCCTTCATTATTACCGGCGGCTTTATTGCGACCTTGACCTTGCTCAGTCTTTACCTGCTGCATAAAGGCATTGGGATTAAGAATTAAGGGGATTGTAATGGAACGCGGATCGCACTGATTAGACGGATTTACACGGGTTTTTGGGCTTCCCATTTAAAGCAGGACAAGTATGCCGAACCTTCCAGGTTTTTAAAACCTGGAAGGTCTGTCCCGTGTTAAGTTGGTAGCCGGTTTTTTTGTAACTACTCAGCCTCTGCTAAGGCCTTTTCCGCAAACCAAGATACCAAAAAATGAGTAAAATAAGCACCTATTCCAACCCTACAAAAAACCGAGATGACAACAGCAGCGTATTTTGGCCAAGCCGAGCGACAATCTATTAACGAGAGCCACTTATCTG
>JAUXXQ010000093.1 GCA_030684815.1 Methylobacter sp.
AATCGCTCACGACCAGTGCTCTTAACAAAAGCCGCATTGGGTGGTTTAGTCCCGACTTCTGGTCGCCGAAACTGAGAGACCTACTCTCATCTTTAATACAGCATGAAAGGTTTTCACCTTTCTTCATGACACACTAAGGCGGATTCGCTACACCCGTGGGGAAAGACGGGGTCAGGTCTTGCATTTTGCAGGCTTGGCTGTCCGCAGTATGGCGCTTATGTTAAGTCCTAAGAGAAACGTATTTGGGAGAAATTAGTAGCGCGTAGTAGAATTAAAATTTTAGAGGAGTTGTGATGCCAACAATTAGTATTTTCTTTGGAATTGTTGTTAGAATGCGACACAATGAGCATCCACCGCCGCACATTCACGTTGAGTATCAAGGTTTTTGTGCTTCCGTTGAAATTTCTACAGGTAATGTCACTGCAGGGAAATTACCTCGAAAAGTAGCGGCAATTGTCAAAGAATGGTGCGAAACGCATAAAGCAGAATTGATTTATAACTGGGAAAAAGCGATCCAGTTTGAACCACTCGATAAAATCCAAGGAGCAGACTATGATTAAAATTTTAAATGCAACATCGATAGCACCTTACAGTATTCAGCTGGAGTTTTCAGATGGTATGAAAGGCATTTGGAACGCAGAAACCTTGTTGAATCAACATCAAGGCTCATTGCTAGAACCGTTACGTAAAGCAGATTATTTTCAATGTTTTTTCATTGATGCGGGTGCATTATGTTGGGCAAATGGATTGGAATTTTCACCAGAGCGGTTATACGAGCAATGTCTTCCGATTCACAAAGCTGCTTGACTAACGGCTCCAGGTCACGGATGACCTAAAACAAACCGCTCATTCTTTCGGGGATGGGCGGTTTTTTTATGCCTGTTATTTGGCTAGCCATGCCTTCTGTTGCAATCTTGTCTCGTTCCCAAGCCGGGTGGGCACATGCTGTTCGTGCCCACGCGTAACGGCATCACACTGTAACGGTGGGCAAAAAAAACCTTGCCCACCTACGCTGCTAAACAAAACCGCCCTTGGGAAACCGGGGGCGGTTTTTTATTGCCTATTGATTTTCCAATGAGGTATGATTTACCCATGAACAATGACCAATTAAAACATATTGTGACCGTCCTTCATGCTATGGCTGTTGGATTATTTGCCGTATTCGGCTATTCGGCTATACGGGTTTGACGGCTGAACCCATTCAATGGTTACAAATTGGTTTTGCGGCATTGGGTTTTTTGAATATTGAATGTTTGGCTTTATGGGTTTTGTCTTATGTTCGTCATGACGGGGATTGATATGTCAACATCATTAATGGCTTTGTTAATTACATTGGCGGTGGTTAATTTGATTGGCCTTGGTTTAATTTGGTATCTTAAACACCATTCTCATTAGCCGGGTAGGGTGGCACATGCTGTTCGTGCCCACGCGCTTAAACGCATAATCCGCGTTTAACAAAACAATAGGGGACAGACCCCAATCATAATCGGGGACAGACCCCTATTAAATCGGGGACAGACCCCTATTAAATCAAAGGGTATCCGATTTAAACCATTGCTTCTCTCAACCAAAGCATTCTACAATCACAACTTCTTTGATTTAACCCATTGTCAACCATGCAACATGCCATCGATCCAAAAATAGACTGCGTGTTCAAAGCTTTACTGGGTAGCGAGGAAAACCGTAATCTGCTCATCCACTTTCTCAACACTTTCCTAGCGCAAGAACTGACTGAACCGTTAGTCTGGGTCGACATCCTCAACCCTTACAACGACAAAGAATTTCTCAGCGACAAACTGAGCATCGTTGACGTCAAAGCCAAAGACCGCCACGAACAGGTTTACCAAATTGAAATCCAACTGACCAG
>JAUXXQ010000110.1 GCA_030684815.1 Methylobacter sp.
CCAGCCAGGCCTGGATCGCGGCCAGGTCGTGGGGCATTGGGATAAATGGCGTTGCCGGGGCACGGTTGCGGCCTTGGCTGCCATCCAGATTGTCCGGCACTAACAGGCGCTCCAGCGGCACCAGTCCGGTTTCATAAGGCAGCAGGTTTTGCCCGTTCGCTTTGGCCAGTTTGCCGGGGAAGAGTGGTTCCAGGCTGGCTTCAAGGCGTCGGGCACCGGTTCTGCCCAATCCGGGGATGGTTTTCCACCAAGCTTTACCATCACGTTGGCAACGCAACAGCACATCACCGACCGTTACCAGTTGTGCCGACACTAAACATTCGGCCATTTCCGGTGCCACCCAAAAGCGCAGCGGTTGGTCCGTCTGTGGTAGCAGGTCGGCGTGGCGGAGCAGGGGGTCAAGTAGGTGCAACGCGGTGCGTTGCCAATCCGGCCCCGGACGGCGCTGTAACCAGAGGCCGGGGTCGGGCCAGTCCAAACGCCGTGCCTTCAGGTGGAGCCGGGTGCGGCATTCGGCTAATTCGGCCAGGGCAGGGTAGTCCGGGTCGAGATTCAGGGCGGCCAGCGGCACGCTCTGGATCCAGGCACGGATGAGCATTTGTTGTTCCAGGTCGAGTAAGGCCGTCATGGGGCTCCGGGTCAGTGCCATCAAGGGGGCTGAGTGATCGTTCATTAAATTAACGTTGTAAATAACCCGTGCTATACAAAACAAACAGTTAGAACCAGCTCTTTACACTTTTACTTTAAATTATTTAAAGTAAAAGTGTAAACAAAACGCAGATTAAAGTAATAATGTAAAAAAAATGCTCGTGCTGAGTGGCCCGTTGTTATGGGCCGCCCGGCAGCGGGCATTTTGCGCCAATAGCCGTCCCCGGCTGAATCCTGGGCGCAACCGTCCGCCCCCCCATCCCTTGTGTTTACAACGTTAGTTTAATTCTAATGACAACTTTAGTTTAATGAACGGTGATCGTTCATGTGCAGAAAATTGTTCCTGAGCCATGTCTTGTAAAACAAAGACTTAGATAATTCTGTCTACACTATTGTGCAAATATTTTTTGCACAATAGTGTAGACCCGATAAACATTTGCACAATAGTGTAGTCCAGGTGAACAAATGACGGGGTGTTGCACTGTCCCATCACGCTGGCACAGGGCGCCATCGTTTTTTTATTTCTTTTCTTATCAGCCGGTTGGCCTATGAACCGAGCCCAGGTGCCATCCACAGCTTTCTCATAAAAAGTTTATTGACATATTGTAAAATATGAATATTTAAATTTAAGAGACAATGCCAATCATAATCGTAGCGGATCACAACGAACCAGAAATTAGCCTGGGCGTAAAACTCGATGTTCAAGTTTTTAAATTTTCCCCAGCCTGCCCCTTGGAAAAGTCATCCAGCGACTCGGCACTGTAGTGACGCCGTCGGTTCCATGCGGCCTAAATCACGGCCAACCATATGCTTTCCCGAAGGCATTAACTGA
>JAUXXQ010000119.1 GCA_030684815.1 Methylobacter sp.
AAGTGATAACGGCCGCATCGAGGCGTTTTGACAAAGCGTCGAAACGTTCCGCCAATTCGGCTATCGACTCTTCAGTATGCGTCCTGGCCAAAGCGACCTGGCCCGACCAAATCGGCAACACTTTTTGGCACAGCGAATCCAAACCTTCTATGCCCGGCTCCTGTTTACCAACAGCGACAGGTTGCCGGTCAATAGATGTTGTCAAGGCATCGCAACGTTGCACCAAATCGGCAATGCGCATTTCCACAGACACCTCAGGCGCTGCTGTTACCTGCCAATCCGACCCGCCCAAACGTTTTGACAACAACTCGAAACGCTGCGCCAAATCAACAAGCAACGTATCGAGTTGTTGGCGCTCGGTTGCAACCTGATCGGCCGCAAACTGTAAAACAGCTTCCTTGTGCGCCCCTTGCAGCAGCTTGATTTGTTGCTCATTTTTTTGCTGCAAACTGTGGGACACATCTTGCCCGACCGCCTGCAGCGACATCCGGTAGCGGTTGTAGCTCCAAAAATGCAAGCCGACAACCGCGCCCGCCAAACCCACCGCTATCAGCAAACTGCTCACACTAAAATGGCTGCACACCAAAACACCTAGCACACCCAAACCGCCGCATAGCCACAATGGAAAGGCCAACCAGGGATCATTTCGATAAAATTTCATCGTTTCTTTCATAGTGCAAATTCCTCAGCAATCCTTGATTAACAATATTTATTTATGGGTGGACAATGACCTTAAGAAAAAGTATATCGTTTATATCGTTTCTGTCAATCGATTTAATCGATTTAATCGGTTACAAATGTATTACAGGCAGCATTATCAATTAACATTCCAATTTAACTTCCAAACTCAACCGCTTAAAATTATTAACGTATTAGGATTAGGCAATTAGCAGGAATCCCACACCGGACAAGCCCGCCAACCATCAGTTCCACGGTAAATAAAATGCTTTCAGTGAGCATTCAGCTGAGAGACTTGAGCCCCCAGCGGCAGTAATGCAGAAGCATTATCAAAGCAATCCGGAAATTATGTTGGGCCAAGGGTGCCATTCAATCGAATGAGACCCACATGAAAACGCACAGGAATCATCTGGCGCGGCACGCACTTTTCATTTCATTGCGCAAAATACAAACCCAAATAGATAGCGCACGCCCCGCAGGATGAACCTATATTTTTAAAGCTGGCAGTACAGGATTAAGCAGGAAATAAACTAACAACGGAAGCCGGAACAAACCGGTTTTTTATGGCTGAAAACAGATGGATAGGCAGAAATTGCCTGTTTAATACGCAATACGGTTTGACCTAAGCTAAACGCTTAATGTAGGGCAAAAAGGACTTTTAAAATTGAATCGTCTTTTATATCAGACGCTTGGATATGATGTGATGGCGGAGAGTGAGGGATTCGAACCCTCGATGGGCGATAAAACCCATACTCCCTTAGCAGGGGAGCGCCTTCAGCCTCTCGGCCAACTCTCCAAATACATGGTTTATCTGCTTAGGCTAAAAGCTCACTGCCTAGAGACAATTACAACTATTTTAACTTTCAGAACCGGTCAAGCCACCTGTCGGCTCATTCTGTTCTTTTTTGATCCGTTCATAAATTTCTTCTCTATGCACAGACACTTCTTTGGGTGCGTTAACACCTATGCGAACCTGATTTCCTTTAACCCCAAGAACGGTGACCGTTACCTCATCACCAATCATTAAAGTTTCCCCTACCCGACGAGTCAAGATAAGCATGGCTACTCCCTTATATATGTTAAAAACGTACCGTTTTTTGAACAGCACCCAACCAAGACGGCAAATTATAGCAGGTTTATTTTATAAATAAAGCCCAAGATTTTTATTTCCCTCAGGGCAAATTCGTTACAAGGCTTTTTTCCTAAAACCAAAGCCGGCATGAGTCACTGATGTTACGCTAACCATCATTTTTGCAATTTTCCAGTTAAACAAGTTTGCGGGCACTTTGTTTCCCGCTTCTGCCTATTTTAATGATGTTCGCTTGGCTAGCTGCCCGTATTTTCTGTGTTGTTACTCATGACGCTAAAATACGGCAGTCCAGCCCTCATTTTGCCCCGTTTTAAGGTGATGCCCATTTTTCCACAATCACAGCGTCAGCATAGTGATAGTCGGTGAGTTTAACTGGCTATCCTGGTGGAAACCGCGCACGACCACGACATTGTCGCCTACATTGGCCAACTCTGTTTCAATGGCATAACGCCTAGCCAATTTGTTGGGGTGGGCATGTCCGGCCTCTTCCGAATGCATCGGCACCACGCCCCAATAAAGGTTCATCCGCTGGCACACCCATTTGTTCGCGCTAATGGCAATCAGCGGCGCCGCCGGCCTTGCCGAACTCAAAGTCACCACCGACATGCCGCCGCTGGTGATGCTGACGATAGCTTTTGCATGCAGGTCGAAGCACAGTTGGGCGGTGGCATCGGCGACCGCATCGCCGAAAGGCAGCGGCTTGAGTTCATTTTCGCGGTGCGCCAATTTGCCGAAAACGTCCTGTTCCCTCATAAATGCCTCGGTCTGCTTGATGACTTTGGACATAATTTCCACCGCCTCCACCGGAAAATAACCGGCCGCCGTTTCGCCCGACAGCATCACCGCATCGGTGGAGGAGTAAACGGCATTGGATATGTCGGCCACTTCAGCGCGGGTCGGCCTTGAGCTTTCAATCATCGACTCGAGCATTTGCGTGGCGACGATGACCGGTTTATTGAGCACCCGCGCCGTCTTAATCAACTGGCGTTGGGCAATCGGCACATCTTCCGGATTCAACTCCACACCCAAATCGCCCCGGGCAATCATGATTGCATCGGCAGCTTTAATGATGTCCTGCCCGTTAGTTAAAGCCTCCGGTTTTTCGATTTTAGCGATAATGTGGGTATCGTAGCCGTTTGAGACAATCAGTTGGCGCAGGTCGGTAATGTCTTCCGCCTTCCTGACGAACGACAGCGCTAGGTAATCGACGCCCAAATCCAAGGCAAACAAGGCATCGGCGCGGTCTTTCTCGGTCAGTGACGGGCAGGACACATTAACGCCGGGCAAGTTAATACCTTTGTTGTTTTTTAATTCGCCACCGTAAATAACTTCGCAATCAATATCCTGGCCTTTTTTTGCCCTCACCCTGAGCTCGAATTTGCCATCATCCAATAGGATGCGGTCGCCTACCGTCACATCGTCAGCCAAAGCGCGATATTGGCAAGGGATAAGCCCGTCTTCGCCAATAACATCACGCGTAGTCACCACCAACTGATCGCCTTTTTTAAGGATAATACTGCCATCCTTAAATCTTCCAGTCCTTATTTTCGGGCCGCAAAGGTCGGCAAAAATGGCCACATGCAGATTTAAAGCCGCAGCCGATTCCCTAATTAATTGGTACAGCCTGCGATGACTATCATGTTCGCCGTGGGACATATTCAGCCTGAACACATTGACGCCAGCCTCGATAAGTTTGTAAATAACATCCTGGGTGTCTGAGGCAGGGCCTAGCGTGGCAATAATTTTTGTCTTACGGCTGGAAAGGTGGGGCATGTTGACGCGGATAGTCATGTTATGAGTCCTTGTTGATGTTGTTTAATTGAAACGTTATTTCAATCGCGACGTAGGCGCGACTAAAGTAAATAATACGTAACTGCTCAGCGGTTGTTAAAAACGGCTATCAACTTAACGCGGGACAGACCTTCCAGGTTTTAAAAATCTGTAAGGTCTGTAGTTCAGCCTATTTCCCGTCTAACATAAGCCGAAAACTTGACCGTTCAAAGTATGCTCACTCGGCTCGCAATGCCTCCAGCGGCTCTAACCGCGCCGCTTTCATCGCCGGTGCAACTCCCGCAACTATACCGATCAGCAATGAAACCATAAAGGCGGAAATAATATAGCCCCAAGCCAGTTCCACCGGCAAGGCAGGCAACGCGGCCTCAAGTATCTTAACCAAGGCTATGCCCAGCAACACCCCGCACAGCCCGCCGGTGCCGCTTAGCGCCAAGGCTTCACACAAGAATAGCTGGAAAATGCTGCTGCGTTCTGCGCCGACTGCGCGCAGCAGACCGATTTCGGAAATGCGTTCGGACACAGCAATGGTCATAATAGTTAAAATACCGACCGAGCCGACCAATAAGGAAATACCGCCCAAGGCTGCCACCGCCAGCGTCAGGATATTCAGGATGGAATCCATGCTTTTTAGCATCTGGTTCTGGGTGATCAAGGTGAAATCTTCCCCACCGTGACGGGCAATCAAATGGCGTTTGATTGCATTTTCCACATTTTCAATCGCGGCGTTGCTGTTATAAAGCAAATGGATTTCCATCAGGCTTTCCCGGTTAAACAGCTCCAGCGCTTTGGCGGCGGGGATATAAATAGTGTCATCCATATCAAAGCCGACCATCTGGCCTTTTTTTTCCATGACACCGATGACGCGATAACGGTCTCTGCCAACCCTGATGCGCTGGCCTAGCGGGCTGCCCGTGCCGAACAATTCACTCGCCAATTTATCGCCCAGCACGGCAAAGGCGCGCGGACTGCTGTCTTCTTCCGGCAAAAAACGCCCGCTGACGGCCTTGATTTTCCATATCTCCGGCACCGCAGAACCGACTCCCAGCACATTGGTGCGGCGCTGTTTATTGCCCGCTTTAATTTGCGCATTGCCTTGCACCGTTGGCGTTACGGCAATGATGTTCCGCACTTTGCTTAAACTGACCGCATCGGCGATGACCAGCGGCCTGACCGTGCTGATGGTTGCGCCCGACAGGCCGAAGGTGGTGGTTTTGCCGGGACGAATGCTGATCAAATGGGTGCCGAACTGGGTGAATTCGGCCAGGACAAAGGTATGAATGCCGCGACCAATCGAGGTTAATAAAACGACAGCGGCAATGCCGATAATCAGCCCCAACGCGGTCAGCGCCGAACGCAGTTTGTGGCTGATAACCGTCCGGTAGGATAATGAGATCAGGTCGGCGTAGTGCATGTTTTTACCGCTTCGCCAAGGCGCTGACAGGATCAAGTCTCGCCGCTTTTCTGGCGGGCAAAACACCGAACAGCAAACCGGTAAACAATGAAACCGCCAACGCGGCCAGCAATGCCCACGCAGGCAACTGCATCGGAAAATTGGGGTAAAACGCCTGCAACAGCCCCAGAGTCCCGTAACCCAGCATCACGCCCAGCACCGCGCCCGCCACCGACAACATCGCCGCTTCGGTCAAAAACAGCCAGAGCAACTGCCGCCTAGTCGCGCCCAAGGCTTTCAGCAGACCGATTTCGGCGGTACGTTGGGTGACGCTAACCAGCATCACATTCATCACCAACACACCGGCCACCGCCAGACTGATGCTGGCGATACCGGCGACGGTCAGAGTCAAGGCGGTCAATATCTTGTCGAACGCGCCGACCACGCTGTCCTGGGTAATCAGCGTCACATCGTCCTCGCCTTCGTGCCGCGCTTTAATAATATCGCGGATTTCATCGACGGCCTGATACATGTCCGGTTTGGATTTGGCTTCCACCAGAATCCGAAATAAGGAATAGGTATCGAACAAGGCTTGTGCCGACGCCACCGGGATAATCACGATTTCGTCAAAATCGATACCGACCGATTGCCCTTCCGACGCCAATACGCCAATCACCCGAAAACGCCGGTCGTTGATACGCAACCACTGCCCCAACGCTTGTTGCCTAGGAAAGAGTTCATTACGGATGGTTTGGCCGATCACGCAAACCGACAAAGCTTTATCGATTTCGGTTTGCGGCAGGAAACTGCCTTGCGCCACGGTCAAACGGCGCACATGCCTTAATGCGTAAGTTGAACCAACGACATTGGTTTCGCGTTCCAGCCCCAGACCCAGCGCAGAAACCGGCGCGGAACCGATGGTCAGCGGTGCAATGGCCGCAATACGACGGCTGCGCAACAAAGCTTCGGCATCGTCCAGCGTCAAATCGCGCGGCGTTTCGCCAAACAGCGGCGGCTGCCCGCCCGTGGTTTCAGTGCGCCCCGGCAGCACGATAATCAGATTCGTGCCCAAGGCTTCAAACTCATTAACCACATAACGACGCGCGCTATCGCCCAAAGCCGTCAACACCGATACCGAAGCAATGCCGATACTCATCGCCAGAATAATCAAACCCGCGCGTAAACGCTGAGTGCTGATAGCGGCTAAGGCTTGGGCTAATGTGTCTTTAATCAACATAAGCTCGACACTTTAAATATATACGCAGAAATAGAACACGGATAACACTGATTAATCGGATGCTCACTGATTAAAAGCACAACACATTCTAAAAAAATCTGTGTAAATCTGTCCCATCCGTGCCATCCGTGTTCCATTCTTCCAACGACTGACTCCATCACGCTATCTGCCCATCGACAATGCGGATTTTCCGCCGCGCCCGGTCGCCTATGTTCTGGTCGTGGGTAATGATCACCAGCGTCACGCCCTGCGCGTTCAGCCCTTCCAGCAACTCGATAATTTCCTTGCCGGATTTGCTGTCAAGATTCCCGGTCGGCTCGTCCGCCAATAAAATCTCTGGGCGCATAATCATCGCCCTGGCAATGGCAACGCGTTGCAACTGACCGCCGGACAGCTGATCCGGCTTGTGTTCGGCCCGATATTCCAGGTTGACCGAGGCCAGCGCTTCTTGTACCCGTAGCTTTCTCTGCTTGGCGGCTACACCCGCCAATATCATCGGTATTTCGATATTTTCGGCAGCCGACAGACGCGGAATCAAATGGAAAAACTGGAACACAAAACCGATATTTTCGCGGCGAATCTTGGCCAGTTCATCATCGTCAAGCTGGGTAACCGGATGATTGTTTAACAAATACTGCCCTGAACTCGGCTGATCCAGCAAGGCGATGACATTCAACAAGGTCGATTTGCCGGAACCCGACGGTCCCATCACCGATACATATTCGCCTTTTTCAATGTTGATATTGATGTCATTCAGGGCATGAACCGTTTGCTCACCGACCTGAAAATAACGGTGTATATGCTCCAGCTTTATCATCGTTGTTCACGGGCATAAACGCCGGCCGCCACGCCCTCGCGGCCTACCGACAACACCACCTTGTCGCCTGCGTTCAGTCCCGACAACACTTCGACGATGTTCCAATCGGCCAACCCCGGCTTAAAGCTGCGCTCTTCCAGCAAACCATCCGGCCGCATCAGCAACACCCGGTTATTTTCCAGCACCGCCTCGGCAGGCACTCTGAGCGCAGCGGCTTTACGGTCTAACAACACTTCAATATCGGCGCTGTAACCCGGCAACAAGCCGTCAAGGTCTTTCGGATCGGTCAACTTCACTTCCACCTCGACGGTGCGCGCCTGTTTTTCTTTTTCCAGCACATAAGGCGCAATGCGGCTGACTGTACCGGAACAGCGTTTATCGCCAAAAGCATCCAACGATACGCAGGCGCTCATGCCGGTTTTAATTTGCGGCGCATCGACTTCATCAATCGGCGCAGACACATACAGACAACTGACATCGAGCAAATCAATGGCGGGCAAAGTCGGAATGCCGGGCGGCGACGGCGTGATAAATTCGCCCAGTTCGGCATTGATTTCAGCCACGGTGCCATCGAACGGCGCGACAATCAGGGTACGCTCAACCGCCGCTTGAGCCGCATCGCGATTAGCCTGACTGACAGCAATAGCTTCAAGTGCGGCGGTGCAGGAGGCGCGCTTGGCGCGGGCACCGGTGGCTTTAATATCGACCTGTTCCTCGGAAATAATATTGTTGAATTTTTGCAGGCGCAACACGCGATCGGCCTCGCGTTCAGCGCCTGCGCCGAGTTGGCAGACTTGTTCGGCAGAAGCCCGGTTCGCCCTGATTTGCGCATCCTGCAACTTGACCTGCGCCTTTAAGTCTTTATTCCAAATTTCCAGCAGCAGCTGGTTTTGTTTAACGCTATCGCCTTCGTTGACGTGCAGCACCGCGACCTGTCCACCAGTTGCCGGTGCCAGATAAGCGCGCCGACAAGCCTTAACTGTGCCGACGCGGGTGTTAGACACCGTCGCCCTCACCTCGCCTTGTTCCAGCGTAATTATTTCAACATCGACGAATTTCGGTTGTTGGGTAAAAAAATAAAGGGCGGCAGCCAATACAAGGCCGATGATGATAAGAAGCGGTTTTTTACCCGATGCAGTCATAGTGAGCTATCCCAAAAAAATTTATGCTGTTTTGTAACTACTCAGGGGGGTTGAAAATGACTAAGTAGAACACGGATGGCACGGGTTAAACGGATAATCACGGATTGTAAAAGCACAGCCTGTTTTAAAAAATCCGTGTAAATCCGTCTAATCTGTGTGTTCCGTGTTCTATTTCTTTTTTCGCTGAGTAGTTACGCTGTTTTTTTTGCTTTTAACAGGGTAAAAGGGTTGGCAATAATGGTATACCATTAATTGTACAATACTTACGGCTCAGTAATTTTACATATAAAATTGACGAAAATGAGTAAAGTGGTTAAAACTGCTTTATCATATAGCTACCTTTTATAAAAACAGCTAAAGTCAATGGCCATGGATACTTTGACACAGCATTGAGAGCCACTACTCCAAATCCAGAGATTTCCAAGAATAGTAAATCTGATTTTTAATATTGCTCGCAATTACCTTAGCCATGATAAATTTTTTACCAAAAAAGTCCGTAAAGCCCCTTCCTTCAGGTGGGGGATGTAAGGATGCTCTTGATTTATTTTGCTTGTTCATCTATTGTTCTCTCCGTTGGGTACGCTGTTGCTGCGTATCTCCTGCCATCAGGTTCATACTGAGATGGCGTGAAGTAAGACGATTTTCAGAGTCGTCCCCTTCGGGCATGAAGGGCTGCACTAAGGAATCCCCTTGCTTTAGCTGGGGGAGGATGTCAAAACGCTATCCTTTATACTTCCCTATCCTGCTGGCAACTTTTTGCGGTTTTCTGTTTCCGGTCAGCAGCATACTGTTCATGCTGTGGCACGATAACCAACCGCTAACCTGGAACACTATTATTGCCCTGCATCGGGTGCATTACGATTTAATCATTATCTGGACAGCGCCGTTGGTTTTAGGCCTTTTCGGTAATTTTATCGGCAAATTCATTGCGCTAGCGAAACAACAAGGCGATAGCCTGGAACGCCGCACCGCCCAGCTTAATACTATTCTCGATGCCGCTGCCAGTGCGATTATCACCATCAGCAAAACCGGCCAGGTACTCAGTTTCAATAAAGCCGCCGAACACATTTTCGGTTTCAACGCCGATGAAATTATCGGTAAAAACGTCAACCTTCTGATGCCATCCGCCATCGCCATGGAACATGACGCTTATCTGCAACGCTATCTAAATGATACGGCCTCCCCCCGCATCATCGGCAAACGCCGGGAAGTGGAAGGCCAACGCAAAAACGGCGAGGTTTTCCCCGTCCTGTTACGGGTGAATGCGGTGAATATGGACGGCGAGCCGGTTTTTTGCGGCTTGATTGATGATATTAGTGAAACCAAACTGCTGCAAAACCAACTCGGTCAAGCGCAAAAACTGGAAGCTATCGGCCAACTCGCTTCCGGCATCGCCCACGAAATCAATACCCCAATTCAATACATTGGCGACAATTTGTCGGCACTGCTCGATAACTTTGCCGACATCAGCGCTTATCTGCAAGCGACAGACCAACTGGCAGACCCCGCATTAAAGCCGCAACTCGATGAATTGGCCGACAAATACGACCTCAACTTTATCCTGGAAGACAGCCCCAAGGCCATTAAACAGGCGCAGGACGGCGTCGAGCGCGTCGCGGAAATTGTCAAGGCGATGAAAAGCTTCTCCCATGTCGAACAGAACCAAGACAAGCAGACTGTCAACTTGCACGAAGCTCTTAACAGCGCGTTGACCATTAGCCGTAACAGCTACAAATATATCGCCGAAGTTGAGACCGATTTTGCCGCTGACGTCGGCCCCATCGAATGCTATGCCAATGAACTTAATCAGGTATTCCTCAACCTGATTATCAATGCCGCTCATGCCATTGAAGAAAAACAGGCCGGGATGGGGCTGATTCGGGTGATTACCCGCAATTTAGGCGACAGCGTCGAAGTGATGATTCAGGATAACGGCGCCGGCATTGCCGCTGCGATTCAGGAAAAAGTTTTCAATCTGTTTTTTACCACCAAGGCCGTCGGCAAAGGCACCGGTCAGGGTTTAAGCCTAGCGCACAGCATCGTGGTAGAAAAACACCAAGGTAAATTGTTTTTTGAATCCAGCCCCGAACGGGGTACGACATTCCACATCCAATTACCGGTAAAACTCGACGCATAGGACTCAATACGATGACGGCCAAAAATATCTTATTTGTCGATGACGATGAAAATATCACCAACGGTATTATGCGCCAATTACGCCCTTATCGTGGGGAATGGCAGTTATTTATCGCCAAAAACGGTGATCAAGCGTTAAAAATAATGGCCAAACAGCCCATTGATCTGATTGTCAGCGACATAGTGATGCCGGGAATGGGCGGCGATGAACTGCTAAAAACCGTCTGCGAGCTTTATCCGGCGACGGTGCGCATGGTGCTCAGCGGTTATACCGATGAAAAAACCTTAAAAATCAGCTTGGAAGTGGCGCACCAATATCTAAGCAAACCCTGTAACGCGGAAACGCTGCGCGAAAGTATTTCACAGGTGTTCAAAATCCAGGCCTGTGTACGCAATCCGCAGATTATCACCGGTGTCGGCGACCTTAACAAATTGCCGCCGCTACCAAAAATTTATCAGGAACTAAACGCCGCCATTACTGACGAAGACAGCACCATCCGTGATATTGCCGATATTTTCGCCCGTGATATGGTGTTGTCGGCGAAATTGCTGCAACTGGTCAATTCGCCGTATTTCGGCTTAAAACGCACCGTTTCCAACCTGACCGACGCCATCAGCCTGATCGGCCTGAAAAAACTCAGCAGCTTGGTGTTGTCGGTGCATATCAGAACCTCATTTCCGGCAAACAATCCAGACATACAGGGCTATATCGAATATCTTTGGCAAGACGCCTGCCGTGCGTCCGAGTTGGCGCGCTTAATTTCGCTGTCGGAAGAGCAGCAAGAAGACCGCCCCGATCAAGCCTATCTGGGCGGTTTGCTGCACAATATGGGTCTACTGATTTTTCTGTCGCGCGGCGGCGACAAACTTAAAAATTTAATCAGTGCGGTACAAAACACCGACACACCGATTGCCGAGCTGGAAACCGCGATTTTCGGCTTTACCCGTTCGGAAGCGGCGGCTTATGTGTTAAGTTTATGGAAAATACCGCCGCGCATTATCGAAGCCATTTTATTGCAAAACACCCCGATGGATAGCGATTACGAAGGCGTTAACGCGCTGACCGCAGTGCATGTCGCGGCCTGTTTATTAAATCCTACCGGACAGGATAACAGCGACCCTATGTTTGCGATGACCTTGGATAGCGCTTATCTGCAACGCATCAACAAGCTTGGACGCTTGCCCTACTGGCAAAAACTCGCAGACAAAGTGACTGCCAATCAAACCGCGCAGTAAAAACTGCCTATACTATGATTTTTCTTGCCCACGCTTTGGAGCACCCATGACCCTACCCCCTGCCAACATCAGCCAAAAAATCCTGTTTGTTGATGACGAAATTTTGGTATTGGAAGGCATTAAGCGCCAATTGCGCCGCCAGTTTGACATTAGCGTTGCCGAAGGCGGCGAAGCGGCGCTGGCGTTATTGGCCGAGAGCGAACCCTTTGCGGTGGTAGTGTCCGATTACAACATGCCGGGCATGGACGGCATCGCCTTCCTGAATGCAGTCTACCAACGCTATCCACATACCACGCTGATCATGCTCACGGGTCGCGCCGAGCTGGATCTGGCGGTCAATGCCTTGCACAACGCCCATATTTCACGTTTCCTCAATAAGCCCTGCGCCAAAGAAATATTGCAGGAAACGCTGATCGACGGCATCGAGCAATACCGGCTGCGCAGGTCAGAGCAGTTGCTGCAACAACAATTACAGCACGCCAACCAGCAACTTAACCAACTCAACAACGAACTGGAATCACGGGTTGAGCAAAAAACCCGCGCCCTGAAATTGCAGTACGCTTATGTCGCCAGCATGGCGCAAATGCTCAACTCGCAAGCGATTGTCACCGCCTTCGTCAGCGCGGCCAGTAAGCTAACCCAACTAGACGACATGACCTTATGGCTCTGCCCGCAACTGGACGGGCAGTTTAGTTGCCATTATCCCAATAATGCCGAGCCTATTGACGTGCTCATGCCAACAGCTGCCATGCTAAGCGCGCTGGATAGAACCGCACTGAATACCGTTGATAGCGCACGGTTCTCCGGCCAGGCGTTGCTGTCCATTCCGCTACAAAGCAAACAGGGGACGCTGGGCTTGCTTAACCTGGCGGGCGCAGCCGAACTGGAAACCGACATGCTGGACGCCTTAACCGGCATGGCCGATGTCACCGCAACGGCGCTGCAAAGCCACTGGCACCGGGAAGCTTTCGACGATGCCCAAGATGCAATCATCACCGCGTTGGCCAAATTGTCTGAATACCGCGACCCGGAAACCGGCTCGCATTTACTGCGTTTGAAAAAATACAGCGCGCTGATTTGCCGTTTTCTGGCGGAAACCGACCCATACCGCGACATCATCACCCAAGCCTTTACTGACGATTTGGTACGCTCCTCGCCGCTGCACGATATTGGCAAAGTCGGCATTCCTGACGCCATCTTAAAAAAACCCGGCAAGTTGACGCCTGAGGAGTTTGAAATCATGAAAACCCACGCCCAAATCGGCGGAGACACCTTGCGCACGGTATTTGAACAATACCCGTCGCAAAGCTTCATTAAATGCGGCATGGATGTCGCTTACGGCCACCACGAAAGATGGGATGGTACGGGCTATCCGTTCGGCCTGAAAGGTGAAGCTATTCCTTTGGTCGCACGGATTTTGGCGCTGGTCGATGTCTATGATGCTCTGACCTGCCGACGCGTTTATAAGCCGCCATTTCCTCGGGAGCAGGCTAAAGCCATCATTACCGATGGCAGCGGCAGTCATTTCGACCCAGCTATCGTCACAGCCTTTTTAACCAACGAGGCTGAGTTTCATCAGATTGCCGAACAGCTTGCCGATAAGGTGTGATGTATTAACGACGTTCCTGTAGTCCCCAATAAAAAATCAACACGCCGACTGCCGCAACTAAATGTTTTAGCGAATGCCCGCTCAGCAGGCCGAAAACGCCATAAATTTCGGCGTCGAACACTTCCATCAATTTCGCGATAGCATAAGCAGCGATAACGCCCCAACGGTATTTACCGCCGTTCACTTTTGACCCAAACTGCCACAAAATAATCGGTATCAACACCAGCGGCAAAAACTGCACCAACGCATACGCACGCAAATCGCCCTGCCCGTGTAATTCGCCCACATACCAATAGATGACCGAAACAATGCCCGCCATTAACAAAGGGATAAACAACCGCCGCGCCAACCAAACCGAAATAGATTCCCCAATAATAACGCTAAAAAATGCCATAAAAGCAATCGTCATCGGTAGCCGATCCCAGAGCAGAGTTTGATTGTTGGGTTCGAGGTGATAATAAGTTGAGCCGAAACCAGTTAAAAACACCCCGGAAAAAAACGTCAGGTACAACACACGCAACTGCTCCAGCCCCCCGCTTGCCTGACGCAACGCAACCCGCCCCACCCCCATTATGCCGATGGCCACCAAGGGCAAATTGGACAGCATATTATAAAAATGGGCTATATTGACGAAACGGCGCTGATCGGCAAAGTTGTGGTAATCCGGATCTTGGGCAATCGGATCAAGGCTAAAAACCGCAGCAATAGTGACAATTATTATCACCGACATTATTTTAAAACGAGGGTCTATGTACATAAATGGATGCCTTGAATTCGCCAATGCTAGAATTAAAAAACGGGTGGCTGATTTTTTAAGTCGCCGTAAACACCAATGGAAGACAACATGCGCAAAAAAGCCGTTAAACCCTCCGCTTACCTGACCGAGGTCAAAGCGCTGTCCGACCGTATCGTTAAAGCCCAGCAACCGATCCGCATACTTGATGCGATCAAATGGGATGACCAAGTCAAGCAGGCTTTTTTTGACGGCCATTGTAAAAAATCGCCGCTGGTCACGCCGGATTATTATCAAAACCGCCCGTTAGGCTTTGATCCGAACGAAAAGAAACACGAGTTTTACCAGATTGAGCGCGATTTAAAACGCAAACTCGGCCAGCTTAACCCGCTCAGCGTCATCATGCGCCGTATTTGTAAGGAATATCTGGATGTCGTGCGCATGTTAGAGGCCCGAGGCAAGCCGACTTTCGCCAATATTTCTCAAGAATTATACGGCTCGTCACAAGACGTTTTTCACGTCGGCGACCCGAATATTGCCGATTTGGGCAGCATGATGGAAGCAACCTTGGCGCAATTGCTGAAACTGGATTTTCTGGTCGAGGAAGCTAAAACCATCAACGCACAAGATGCAGTCGCCATCCTGAATGAAAAAATACAGGCCGTATTTCCCGGCGAAGGCCTGCGCGCCATGCTCAGCGACGGCATCCTCGCCGATGCCGCCGCCGGCACCGATTACATCAAACTGCGCGCCGATGCGATGTTCAATATGCGCGATTTGCGGGTGCTGGAAGTCCACGAAATTTGGGTGCATCTGGGCACCACGCTGAACGGCCTGGCGCAACCGTATTGCACCTTTCTCGGCAAAGGGCCGCCGTCGGCCACCATCACCCAGGAAGGTCTGGCGGTATTGATGGAAATATTAACCTTCAGCTCCACCCCTAACCGGCTGATGCGGCTGATAAACCGGGTGCGCGCTATCACCTTGGCCGAAGAAGGCGCAGACTTTATGGACATTTTCTATTTCTTTCAGGACAAAGGTCTGGATCAGGATGAAAGTTACACGCTGAGCAGTCGGGTATTTCGGGGCAGCAGTTCAAACGGTATGCCGTTTACTAAAGATTTAACCTACATCAAGGGCTTTGTGCTGACTTATAATTTCATGCGTCTGGCGGTCAACAAGGGCAAACCGGATCGTATCCCGTTGCTGTTTTGCGGCAAAACCATGATAGAGGATATGAAAGTATTGGCCGATCTGGTTGACGAAGGCACGGTGATTGCGCCGCTTTTTTTGCCGCCGCAGTTCAAGGATCTGATGGGGCTTTCGTCCTGGCTGAGTTTCAGCCGCTTCATGTCGACGATGAATTTCAGGCAACTGGAACAGGACTATGCCAATGTGTTATGAAATGTTTTTTGTCACCGGCAAACATCAGTTCCGCCTATAATTAGCCGCAAAAACCCGTCACGACAAAAATAACCCTCCAAGGCCACCCGATGAAAACACCCAGACTACCTGCCATTTTATTGATGATTTCCTGCTTTCAGGTCAGCGCTGTTAATGCTTCAGAGCATCATAGCGGACACGGTGGCGGCAGTGGCGGCGGGGGCGGTGGTGAAAACGGCTGCTTAAAACCGCAATTGACCAAATTCGTGCCTGCCAATATGACCACGGTTGCGCCGGAATCCGAGTTCTCCTTTTTAGCGTTCAATGTGGAAAAAGCAGGACAAATTAAAGTCAGCGTAAAAGGCATTCCGGTTGAAGTGAGTTCGGAAGACAAGGAAACTTTTTTTCTGGTCAAAGGAAAATTACCTGCCGAATTGGTTAACACCACGGCAAGAATCAACATCAAGGTCACTGCCAAAGTATCAAGATGCAACGGCGAAAACGGCTGGCTGGTAAAAATTTCCGAGTAAATATCCAGCTGCTACATAAAATTTGGCCTTTCCTCAATCACTTAACTTACCATGCTCAGCTACCGACATTCCTTCCACGCAGGCAATTTTGCCGATGTACTCAAACATATCGTCCTGATACAAAGCCTCGATTATTTAACCCAAAAAGACAAACCATTGTGCTGTATCGACACTCATGCCGGCCCCGGAAAATACGAGCTGGACGGTGATTACGCGTTAAAAAATAGGGAATTTGACACCGGCATCGCCAAATTATGGCAACGTAACGACCTGCCCGAATGCGTTGCCCGCTATGTCAGTCTGGTCAAACGCTTTAACAGCACCGACAAATTAACCCGCTATCCCGGCTCGCCGCTGCTGGTCAAACAACTGCTGCGCGATAAAGACCGCCTGTGTTTGTTTGAACTGCACAGCACCGAAATAAAATTATTAACCGCCGAAGCCCACAAGGACAAGCGCATTCAGGTCGTCCATGCCGATGGCCTGAGCAGCGCTGTAAAATTATTGCCGCCGCCTGAACGTCGCGGTCTGGTGTTGATTGACCCCTCCTATGAAATAAAAGACGATTATCAGCAGGTGGTTGAAACCCTGGCCGCGATGCACAAACGCTTTGCCACCGGCACTTACGCACTCTGGTATCCGGTCATCGAACGCCGCCGCAATCAAAAACTGGAACGCGCCATTGGCGCCTCCGGCATCAACAATGTGCAGCTGTTTGAACTGGGTATCCGCGCCGACAGCAGCGAACACGGCATGACAGCCAGCGGCATGATAGTGGTCAACCCGCCGTGGACGTTGGCCGCTGAAATGAAACAGGTTTTGCCCTGGTTAGCCGAGGTGCTGGGCAATAAGGGCGAAGGCTTTTACCGGATACAAACGCTGGCAGGCGAATAGCGCCGCACCATGACAGACTTCCTGATTATCGGCCAGGGACTGGCAGGCAGCCTGCTGGCATGGGAACTAATGCAGCGCGGCTGCAAGGTCGTCATTGTCGATAACGGCCTGGAAAATGCCTCGCAAGTTGCCGCAGGACTGATCAACCCGATTACCGGGTTGCGTTTGGTAAAATCCGCCGAGGTCGACACTTTGCTGCCTGCGGCAAAACACTGTTATGCACAGTTGGCCGATTTTTTTCAGCAACCGTTTTATATTGAAAAGCCGATGCTGCGGCTTTTTACCAACGACAACGAATTTAATAATGCCGCCAAGCGCCTGAACAATCCCGCTTATCAAGACTACCTGGGCGAGCTGCAGCCGCCGGGCGCAAGCCTCAAACCTATTGCCGCCCCGTTCGGTTTTTTGGAGCAACAACAGACCGCTTATTTACTGACAAAACCGTTATTAAACTGCCTGAAAGCCTATTTCATTGCCCGGAACAGTTACCGGCAGGCTGAATTTGATGGGCAGGATGTTATTAATGCCAAACAGATTATTTTCTGTGAAGGCTATCAGGCCACGCAAAACCACTGGTTTTCCTGGTTGCCGTTTCAAGCGGTCAAAGGTGAAATTTTAACCCTGGCCCACCAAAGTGAATTGCCGGATAAAATCCTCAATAACGGTCACTGGCTGATTCCGTTAAATGCCGGACAAATCCGCATTGGCGCCACCTTTGACCGGGATAATCTGAACACGCAGCCGACTGAGCAGGGCAAAAATGAATTGCTCAATGCGCTCAGGCACATTGCGCCGGACTTCACCGCGACAAGCCTGCTCAGCCATCAGGCCAATATCCGCCCTTGCACACTGGACAAGCAGCCCTTTATCGGCCTGCATCCAAAGCACCCGCAACTGGCTATTTTTAACGGCTTTGGCGTCAAAGGCAGCTTGCAGATTCCCTGGTACAGCCGGCAGTTCGCCGATGCTTTATTGCACGGCACGCCCCTGCCCCCATCCTGCGCCATACAGCGTTATTTTAAATCGTTAACGTGAAACATGCAGACCTTCCAGGTTTTAAAAACCTAGAAGGTCTAACTGGCAACCGTCCCAACGACAGAATGCTTTACCAATGGCAGCTGTTTTGAGAACATAAGCGATGACGAGATGGCGCTAATAAAACAGCCTCATTATCGCCCGTAAAAAAACACGCAACTTTACGTATTTTTGAGCAGGCTATGGCAAAAATCCGCATGAAAACCAGCATTGCGTATCGGCGGATGTTCCCCCGATATTTTTCTAGGTAACGGAGCAACTATGACATCTCACTACATCTATTCTTTTCATGAAGGCGACGGTAAAAACAAAGTTTTACTGGGCGGCAAAGGCGCTAATCTTTGTGAAATGACACAAATAGGTTTAAACGTACCGCCAGGCTTTGTCATCAGCACAGAAGCCTGTCTCACTTATTTAGAACACAAACAACTGCCCGACCATTTACTCGATGACGTAAAAAAACAAATCAAAGTCATTGAGCAAGAAACCGGCAAACAATTCGGCGGCGCGAGCAATCCTTTATTGGTTTCCGTGCGCTCCGGTTCGGCAATTTCCATGCCGGGCATGATGGACACCATTTTAAATTTGGGCTTAAACCAAGTGACGCTGCAAGGTTTGATTGAACAAACCCAGGACCCGCGCTTTGCTTACGATGCCTATCGGCGCTTTATACAGTTATTCGGCAAGGTGGCTTTAGGTATTGCCGATGAAAAATTCGATGTGCATTTTGCCGAGATCAAGCAACAAGCCGGCATTAAGGCCGACGTGGCTTTAGACGCCGATCATCTTAAAAAAATCAGCGAATTGTTCCTCGCCGTAGTCAAAGAAGAAACCGGACGCCCTTTTCCCGAAGATGTCTATGAACAACTGGAAATTTCCATCAAGGCGGTATTTGATTCCTGGATGGGCAAACGTGCGGTGGATTATCGCCGTGAGTTTCGCATTACCCCGCAAATGGCTAACGGCACTGCGGTCAATGTCGTGATGATGGTGTTTGGCAATATGGGTAACGATTGCGCCACCGGCGTTGGTTTTTCCCGCAACCCCGGCACCGGCGCCAATGAAATGTACGGCGAATATCTGGTCAATGCGCAAGGCGAAGATGTAGTCGCCGGTATTCGCACACCCAAACCGGTCAGCGAATTGGCTATCGAAATGCCGGATTTATATCGCCAATTAGTTGAATTACGCAACAAACTGGAAGCGCATTATCACGAAGTCCAGGATTACGAATACACCATCGAGCGCGGCGTATTGTATTGCCTGCAAACCCGCTCCGGCAAAATGAATGCCACCGCGATGGTCAGAACCTCGGTGGAAATGGTGAATGAAGGACTGATTAGCAAAGAGCGCGGCTTATTGCGTATTGATCCGGAAATACTCGAACAGCTCTTGCATCCGCAATTAGACCCCAAACATAACATCCCGCCTATCGCCCAAGGCTTACCGGCCTCGCCGGGCGCGGCCTGCGGCAAATGCGTGTTTGATGCCGATACTGCGGAATTGATGGGCCATGCCGGGGAAAAAGTAATCTTGTTACGCGAAGAAACCAAGCCTGAAGATATTCACGGTTTTTTTGCCGCCCAGGGCATCGTCACCAGTCGCGGCGGCAAAACCTCACACGCGGCGGTCGTCGCACGCGGCATGGGCAAAGCCTGCGTGGCCGGTGCTGAAGACATTAAAGTCGATGTCGCCTCGCGCACCGCACAAGTCGGTGACCTGCGCATTCAGGAAGGCAATGTCATCACCATTGACGGCTCCAGCGGCAAAATCTATTTGGGCGCCATTGCCACCATTACCCCCAACGTGTCCAAGGAACTGCAAACCTTGTTAAGCTGGGCCGATGAGTTTGCCAGCCTAAAAGTCTATGCCAATGTCGACACCCCAGAAACCGCACGTCTTGCCGCCAATTACGGCGCCAGCGGCATCGGTTTGTGCCGCACCGAACGCATGTTTAATGCCAAAGAGCGCTTACCCTTAGTTATCGATATGATTTTGGCCGACGATAAAGACAGTCGCCAGGCCGCTCTTGAAAAGCTGTCGCCAATTCAGCGCGACGACTTCGTGCAGCTATTTACCGCGATGGCGCCTCATGCGGTCACCGTGCGTTTGCTCGACCCGCCGATGCACGAATTTTTGCCCAGCGAACATCAGCTAGAAGAAGAAATCAGCGCCCTGCAACATTACGAAAGCATTATCAAAGGCCAGCGCGTGACCCTGGAAACGCTCAGCGGCGATTTGACCTTACCGGCACCGTTTAATCAACTGAGCGAAGAAATCATCGGCAAAGCCATGGCGAAAAAACGCCTGATGCTGAAAAAAGTGCGCGATTTGTACGAAGTCAACCCGATGCTCGGCCATCGCGGCGTGCGTTTGGGCATGACCTACCCTGAAATTTACAAAATGCAGATACGTTCGATTCTGGAAGCGGCCGCCATTTGCGAAAGCAAAGGCTTGCCGGTGTTGCCGGAAATCATGGTGCCGCAAGTGATTACCTTGCAGGAGTTGAAAAAGGTCAAAGAATACGCGCTGGAAATGCAAACCTTGGTAGAAAGCCAGTATCAACGCCCGGTTAATTACAAATTCGGCACCATGATTGAAACCGTAAGGGCCTGCACCCGCGCAGGACAATTGGCCGAAGTTGCCGAATTTTTCTCCTTTGGCACCAACGATTTAACACAGGCAACCTTTTCATTTTCGCGCGAAGATGCGGAAAATAAATTTTTACCGCTGTATAACGAATTGGTCCTGCTCAATGACAACCCCTTCGAAGTCTTGGACGTAAAAGGCGTCGGTCAGCTCATGAAAATGACCGTGGAACAAGGTCGGCAAACCCGCCCCACTATTAAAATCGGCATTTGCGGCGAACAAGGCGGCCATCCGCAATCGATTCGCTTCTGTCATCATATCAAGCTTGATTATGTATCCTGTTCAGCACCGCGCATCCCGATTGCGAGGCTGGCAGCGGCCCATGCCAAGCTGCTTGAAGACAGCTACAACCCGGCCATTTTTTAATTAGGAATGAAAATAAAACAACTTGAACAATTGCGCCTGTAGGCTATCAACTTAACACGGGACGTAACTACTCAGCCAAAAAGAAACAGAACACGGAAACCAACAGTAGGCGCTTTAGGCGACACAGATCAGACAGATTTACACGGATTTTTTTAATCAGTGATTATCCCTTTTACTTGTGCCCCAAAGGGTATCAGTGCTATCCGTGTTCCATTTAGGTATTTTTAACAGCCGCTGAGCAGTTACTATTCCGGCCTTGTATAAATACCGCTATAGCCACGACGATGCTAAAAATCTCGCTATTACAAGCTCACTTTCAGGGTAATAA
>JAUXXQ010000187.1 GCA_030684815.1 Methylobacter sp.
GGACTGCCCTTTCGCTTCCAGTTGCTCTCCACCCCATTTCGCAATGACGCAGTTACTTTCCGCTACGACGTTATGGCATACGCCGACAGGGACTTTCACCCTGTTGATAAGTTGCCCTTGTGGGCGCACGAACGCCAAGCCGCAGCTTGGCGAGTATCCACAATGACCCACATTGCCGAGCTATTGTAGCTGGCTTATAGGAGCGGCTGTTTATGGATAACTTACCCAACCCTCAAGTGCCAGCGCCCTCAGGCCTTGTTAAAGCCATTAAAGGCAGTATCGTCGATGTGTGTTTTTCCGGCGCATTGCCGGGTATCAATCGAATGCTGCTGGCAGGCGCGGGGCAGCACATCGTCCTTGAAGTGACGGCGCATTTGAGCGAAACCGACATTCGTTGTATCGCTTTCCATTCCACCGAAGGCCTTGAACGGGGCGCGCCGGTGACCGATTCCGGCGGCTTCATTTCGGTGCCGGTCGGTGACGCGGTGCTAGGAAGGATGATTAATGTGTTCGGCGAGGCTATTGACGGCAAACCGGCGATAATTGCCGAACAAACCCGCTCGATTTACCAGCCGCCGTTGCCGCTGGCCCAGCGCAGTGCGCGTTCCGAGCTGTTTGAAACCGGCATCAAAATCATCGACCTGCTGGCGCCGTTGGAACGTGGCGGCAAGGCCGGGCTGTTTGGCGGTGCGGGAGTCGGCAAAACCGTGGTCATTACCGAACTGATCCACAATATGGCCGGCCATTACCGGGGCATCAGCGTATTTTGCGGTATCGGCGAGCGTTGCCGGGAAGCGGAGGAACTTTATCGGACGATGGAGGAAGCCGGGGTGCTGAAAGATTCGACGCTGATTTTCGGGCAGATGAACGAGCCACCGGGCGTGCGTTTTCGCGTCGGCCATGCCGCGTTGTCGGTGGCCGAGTATTTTCGCGATGAAAGCCGCCGCGATGTGCTGTTGTTAATCGACAATATTTTCCGCTTTATCCAGGCGGGCGCTGAAGTGTCCGGGCTGATGGGGCGGATTCCGTCACGGGTCGGTTATCAGCCGACCTTGGCCACCGAACTTGCCGAACTGGAAGAGCGCATTTGCAACACGGTCAGCGGCAGCATGACCTCGATTCAGGCGGTTTATGTGCCTGCCGACGACTTTACCGATCCGGCGGCAACCCATGTTTTCGGCCACCTTTCCGCGTCCATTGTGTTATCGCGAAAACGTGCCGGACAGGGTTTTTATCCCGCAGTCGACCCGCTGGCCTCGCGTTCCAAAATGCTCAATGCGGCGATAGTCGGGGAGCGCCATTATACGATAGCGGTCGAAGTGCGCCGGGTGTTGGCCGAATATGACGAATTGCAGGATATTATCGCCATGCTCGGACTGGAAGAACTCAGCGAAAACGACCGCGCCACCGTCAACCGGGCGCGCCGTTTGGAGCGTTTTTTAACCCAGCCGTTTGCGACGACCGAACATTTTACCGGCCGCAAAGGGCGTCTGGTCAGCCTTAACGATACTTTAGACGGCTGTGAGCGGATTTTGAATGACGAATTCGCCGATGTGCCTGAGCAGGCGCTGTATATGATTAGCGCGATTGGCGAGGTCAAACGATGAGATTAAAACTATTGCTGCCCAGTCAGGTTTTGCTTGACGAACCGGTGCAAAAAATTATCGCCAAAGCCGCAAACGGCTCGTTTTGTCTGGAGCCGCGCCATGTTGATTTTGTTGCCGCTTTGGTTCCTGGTGTGTTGAGCTATATCGCCGAAACCGGGCAGGAAGTTTTTATCGCCATTGATGAAGGGACGCTGGTCAAATGCGGGGGCATGGTGCTTATTTCCACTTATGATGCAGTCAGGGGTGACGATTTGGAGACGCTCAGGGACACCGTGGAACAACGCTTTGTGCAACTCGATGAGAGCGAACGCAGTGCACGCTCGGCTTTGGCCCGACTTGAAGCCGGTGTGCTGCGCCGTTTTACGCAAATGCAGGAGTAAATGCCGATGTCGGAATACAAACATAAAACCGATTTTACCCAAACCGTTGACCGTCAAGCCAAGCGGAAACTCAAGGCGCGTCGGGAAAAGTCGCGTAATGTCTGGTTTGGCTTGGGTTTGTTCGGTTTGATAGGTTGGTCTATCATGATACCGACGCTGGCCGGAATCGCCTTGGGCTTATGGCTGGACAGGCAATGGCCTGGGCAGGTGTCGTGGACGCTGACAATGCTGTTGCTCGGTGTGGTGCTGGGCTGCGTTAATGCCTGGCGCTGGATTGGCGAGGAGAGCCGCGATGATTGACGGTGTTTACGCTGTCGGCGTCGGAATCTGGGGGGCGTTATTGGGTGGGCTTTATTTTGGCGGTTTGTGGCTAACCGTGCGCCGATTAACTGTGGTGAAGCATCAGGCGCTTTGGCTGCTGGGCAGCCTGGTCATTCGTAATGTGCTGGCGGTTGCCGGTTTTTTTCCGGCCGTCAGTTTGGGCTGGCAGTATGCGTTAATTTGTTTGGCAGGGTTTATTTTGGCGCGATTTATCTGGGTGCGGCGCATTACACCGTCGCCACGACGGGATGAGCCGCATGAGACCGGTTAAAGTGGGTGCAGATGGCTAACCCACTTTAGCCAAAACTGAAAAGTTATTAATTAGCTGGAGCAACAATGACGGTTGTTTCACTTGACGATCCGGCCTCGCCTTTATTGCCTTCGGCACCTTGTGCGCCTTCATCACCGGTTTTGCCGGTAGCGCCTGTAGGCCCTGCAGGGCCTGGAACTGGAACATTGACTACGTTGGTTTTTTCTTCACAGGCAGTAAGGGCTAATGCGGAAAATAAAGCGGCTATTATTAAATGTTTCATGAGAAATCCATTGTAAATAGAAAAAGAGTGCGATTGCTTTCAAGATGTTTAGAAACAAAACGCAGTGTTTAGGTACTGCCAATACAATAGACGGGTGAGCTATACAATTCAGTACGCTGGCGCACACAAAAGATGAGAGAGTGCCGCTATTTTTGCGAAAGCCTGTCCGGATGTCCCTATCCAGAACAGGCGACAAACTGCATTAAGGAATATCGGTGATGTTACCGCAACAAAACCAAGGCGAATTTAGGCGGCTCGAACATCGAGAAAATTAAACTCAATAATTCAAGTAGAAATTGACTGACAGGATATGGTTGAGGGCGTGCGGGCCTTTCAGTTTGTTGATGTATTGGTTCATATAGCCTATTTCAGTTTTTGCATGGGCATCAAAGGCGTAACCGATGCCAACAAATAAGCGGTTCTGGTCGAAGCCATTGTCGGCTTTCCAATCTGTTTTGTTGATGTCAACAAAATATTCATCCGATATGACGAAGCTGGTGTGGTCGATTATTCGCAGTGGAACGGACGCTTTGAGCAGCTGGCGAAAGCGCCAGCCGACATCGTTGCCAATGCCCATGAAACGTTGTTCGAACCGGCTGCGGCTGGAAAAGGTGCCAAGCTCATACTGTTTGTTCCAGAGCAGTTGTTGCCAAATCCGGTTTTCCTCAAAAGGCACGGCGGCAATCGGTTGTTCGCTTGGAATCCAACCGTAACCTAGCCAAAGGCTGGTTGTATCGGTGACGGCATAGCCTAAGCCTGCACGCAAAATACCTTGAGAAAAGCGCGAACTGTCGTCGCCGAATCGGCCTTGGCCTTCCAGCCAGTAGCGGAATTTTGACAAATCGGCATGGACTGGGCTAAGGCTGCCGGTTGCGGTTAGTGTTCCCCAGGTGTGGAAATCCTCCAGTGAGCCTGCCTGTACTGTTTTAACGTTGGTAAAAATCAATAAAAATGCAGCGATAAGTGATGTGGGTAGTTTTTTTAGCATAGTAGCTATTCCAGCCATTCGATAATGTGATCTTCGAGGTCATCAATATCGGCTTCTTTCATTGCATAACTGCTAATCGAAACGCCTGCATCCTGAACGCTGCCGGGATTTTTTGACAGCAATGGATGCCAGTCCGGCAGCGCTTCGCCATCGCTTAACAGCCGATAAGCGCAAGTTGCCGGTAGCCAGGTGTATTCGGCAAAATCATGTTGTTTTAAGTCCAGGCATTCGGGGACTAAGGTGGTGCGTTCGTTATAGCGGGTGCAACGGCAAGTGTCCAAATCAATCAGATTACACACTACGCTGGTAAAGTAAATGTCGCCGGTGTCTTCGTCTTCCAGCTTATGCAGGCAGCATTTGCCGCAGTTATCGCATAACGACTCCCATTCTTCGGTGGTCATTTCGGCTAGTGTCTTGCTTTCCCAAAAGTTCATCTGCTTATCCTCATTAATTAAACAGTTCCCAGACCGGTTTGATGTTTTCTGGCAAGGGCGCGAGCCGACCCAGTTCTATCCATTGGTTACTGGGGTTGTGAAAGTCGGAACCGACTGAACCGGCCAGTTCAAAGCGGCTGGCGTAAGCGGCAAGCGTTTTTATTTCATCGCTATTGTAACGACCGGTAACTACTTCTATGCCGAGTCCGCCGGCTTCTTTGAAGGCTGCTAATAGCCGTTTCATCCAGCTGGCGGTCAGTTTGTAGCGTAACGGGTGCGCTAATACGGCAACGCCGCCAGACTTCGTAATCCAGTTAACTGCCAGTGCCATATCAGACCAGGTTGTCGCTACGAACGCGGATTTACCGGCGCCCAGATAGCGGTCGAAGGCTTCCTGTTGGGTGGAAACATGAAATTGCGACAGCAAAAAATCGGCAAAATGGCTGCGGGTAATCATGCCTTCGCCGGCGGCTTTTTTGACGGCCTCCAGTGCACCGGGAATGCGCTTTTTTTCCAGTTTGTCGGCGATTTTTTCGGCACGCTCCATGCGCATGATTTGCAAGTTTTGAGTGGCTTCGCGTAGCGGCGGGTAGTCGGGGTCAATGCCCAGGCCGACGATGTGCAGGCATTTGTTTTGCCAACTGGTGGACAGTTCAATGCCGGGGATTAAACGGATACCAGCCGCTGTTGCCGCCAGCCGTGCTTCGTCGAGTCCGGCAACGGTGTCGTGATCGGTTAAAGCCAGCGCAGTGACCCCTTGTTCGTGGGCGCGTTGCAGTAATGCTGTCGGCGATAAGGCGCCGTCGGAGGCGGTTGAATGGCAATGCAGGTCGTAGTTTTCAGGCATGGTCTTTTTAGGTTAAAGGTTCAAGGACGTTTATTTTTGATTTTTCACCTTGAACCAGACTCACTGATATTCACCATAAAGTTTGGCATACAGGCCGTTTTGGGTGAGCAGGGTTTCATGGTGTCCGTGTTCGCAAATTTGGCCTTGTTCAAACACATAAACATGGTCGGCCTGTTTAACGGCGCTGAGGCGGTGGGCAATGATGATGGTGGTGCGGCCTTGTAAAAATTCCGCCATCGCCTGATGCAGTTTGTGTTCGGTTTCGGTGTCCAACGCGGAGGTGGCTTCGTCGAGGATGACGATTTTAGGGTCGGCGACGATCATTCTGGCAATGGCCATGCGTTGCCGTTGGCCGCCGGAAAGCCTCATGCCCAAACGGCCAACGATGGTGTCCAGGCCGTCATGCAGGTTCTGCACGGTGTCTTTCAATTGCGCGATAGCCAGGGCGTTCCATAACACGTCGTCGGTGGCCGCTTTGCCTAGAGTCAGGTTGGCGCGGATGCTGTCGTTAAACAATACCGGGTGTTGCAGTACGGTGACGACATTTTCCCTGACCACTTCCAGACCGATGCGGTCGATGGGCACGTCGTCAAAATAAATTTGCCCCTGATTGGGCGGGTACAGGCCGATCAGGGTTTGTATCAGTGTCGATTTGCCGCCGCCGCTGGCGCCGACCAGAGCCACTTTTTCACCGGCGTTGATTTTTAACTGGATACCGTCGAGAATTTTTTCACTTTTGTCGTAGCTGAAATGCAGGTTTTCCACGCGCAAGGACACGGTTTTTTTGTTTAAAAACGGGTTTTCCAGATGCGGGTAATGCGGTTCCTGTTTCAGCGCATTCAGTCGGTTGATACGGATTAACGCAGCTTTGGCGGCATAAAAGGCATATTGTATGCTTAAAATTTCCTGCACCGGCGCCATCATGAACCACAAATAGCCGAATACCGCGAGCATTTGCCCGATGCTGAGGTCGGAATAAAACACCATTAACATGGCGCAGGCGCGGAAAATATCAAAACCGAACAGGAACACTAAAAAGCTCAAGCGCGAGGCGGCATCGCTTTTCCAGGCGAAGGCGGTGGAAAAATCTTTGACCGAGCGCGCCGATTCGATCAGTTGCTGGCAATAATGTTTTTCGCGGTTGCTGGCGCGGATTTGATGGATGGCTTCTAGGGTTTCGGTCAGCGATTGCTGGAACACTTCGTAAGCGGCGTTTTCTTTTGATTTTAAGTCTTTAACTCGGGAACCGACCACGCGGGTGAAATAAATCACCACCGGATTGAGCAGCAGGATGAACAAACCCAGTTGCCAGTGCATCCATAACAGCACCACGGCGGTGCCGACAATGGTCAAGGCAGCGACCAGCAGTTTGCTGACGGTGGAGCCGATAAAGGTATCGAGGGTGTCCAGGTCTTTGACCAAGTGACTGACGACAGTGCCGGTGCCCAAGCTTTCGTATTCGGCCATGGAAATGTTTTGCAAATGCCCGATTAACTGGCTACGGATGCGGAAGACAATGTCTTTGGCAATACAGGAAAATTGCCGCGATTGAATGATGTTGAAAATAATCGCAATAACACGCAGTACGACGCTGATCAGCAATACCACGCCAATATAAAGGATGGGGGTCTGCCAGGCGACAGGAAACAGGCGGTTGACGCTTTGGGTGATGATGCCGGGTTTGTGCAATAACACTTCGTCGACCAGTAACGGCATCAGTAAAGGTACCGGAACGCTGGCAATGGTCGCTAAAATGGCGATAAAATGGGAGGCGACCAGCTCTTTTTTATGTTCTAAAGCAATTCGGTAAATGGTGTTCCAGTTGTAAGCGGGGGCGGCCTGTTTCGATTGCACGGGAATAGATAGGAATGTTTGCAGAGCGCATGATTATAACATCTTTAGGATTACGAACTATGAAACACCTGCATCGAAATCTGTTGCTGTGCCTGATTTTTTTTTCCGGCACCGTGCTGGCCTCTACGCTGGAGCAGCAAAGAAATGATTTTGTGCGGGCAGAGAAATCGCTCGCCCAAGGTGATAGGGCGGCTTTCATGCGCATCAGTGCCGGTCTGCTTGATTATCCGCTGTATCCCTATTTGCAATACCAGTGGCTAAAAGACAATTTGCAACAAACCGACGCCATTCAGGCGTTTTTAACCGCTTATAAAGATAGCCGTTATGCCGGATTATTGCGCACCAAATGGCTGGGTTATCTGGCCGAAAATCAGCGTTGGCACGATTTTATCCGCCACTATCAAGCCACTTCAAATATGGCGATTGAGTGTCAGCATCGTCTAGCCGTTTACAGCACTGGCGACAAAAGGCTGGGTATCAGCGGCGCCAAACGCTTGTGGCTGACCGGCGATGCTTTGCCAAAGGAGTGTGATCCGCTGTGGTCGGTGTTGATGTTGTCGCCCGATTTTAGCCCGGAGCTGGTTTGGCAGCGCTTTGAGCTGGCCTTGGGTAAGGATAATGTCGCTGTGGCCGAGTCGGTGCGCCGCTTACTGCCTCCCGCAGATCAGCTCGTTGCCGATAGCTGGCTGCAGGTTCATAAAAAGCCCACACTGATTGAAACCAACGGTTTTCTGACCGCGTTCATGGGGCGGCTGTTTGCGCATGGTGTCAGTCGGCTGGCAAAGTCCGATTTAAATTTGGCGGTTAAGCTTTGGGATGAAAGAAGACAGGCTTTTCAACTGGATGTTCAAACAGCGCAACAGCTGGAGCGGCAACTTGCACTGAGTTTGGCGCGCAACCGCCATGCAGCGGCCTACCACCGTCTGAGCCAATTGTCTGTTATCGATACCGAAATCAATGAGTGGAAATTGAGGGCGGCTTTATTGGAGCAAAATTGGGCGCATGTCGCCGAGACTCTATCAGGATTGACGGCTAAGGAAAGGCTGGAACCTAAATGGCAATATTGGCAAGCCAGGGCGCTGGAGAAAAGCGGGGATACTGTGCAAGCCCAGGCTGTTTACACCAAACTCGCCGAAGACCGGAGCTTTTACGGCTTTATGGCTGCCGATATTGTGAGCAAACCTTACCAATTTGCCAATAATCCGCTGCTTCCTGCAGAAAATGAACTCGAAAATTTGGCCAATGCACTCGATTTTAAAATGGTTAGGGAGCTAAAAGCGCTGAACCGGAATGCCGAGGCGGAACGGCAATGGTGGTATGCGATAAAGAAGCTGGACAATGAACGGCTTATGCTTGCGGCCAAATTGGCGCAACGCTGGCACTGGGATCAAGTCGCCATTACGACGCTGGTTAAGGCCGATTATTGGGATGATCTGGGCTTGCGTTTTCCGGTTTATTATGCGGATCAGGTACGCAATAACGCGCTGTTACAGCAGGTTGATCCCGCCATTGTTTTTGGCCTGATCCGGCAGGAAAGCATTTTTAATAAGGATGCCAAATCAGCCGTCGGCGCACGCGGCTTAATGCAGATTATGCCCAAAACAGGGATGCAGATAGCCCGTGAGTTAAAAGAAAAATGGCAATCGGAGCAAAGTTTGTTCAGTCCCGATGTCAATGTCAGATACGGTGCGTTTTATTACAAAAAACTGCTAAATCGCTTTCAGGGCCATGTGGCGTTGGCTGCTGCCGCTTATAATGCGGGGCAGGGTAGGGTGGCAAAATGGCTGCCGAGTGACGGAACTATGCCCGCTGATATTTGGATAGAAACCATCCCTTTTAAAGAAACCCGGAAATATGTCACTTCGGTGCTGGCTTATGCCATCATTTATCAGGAGCTCATGCAAAGGAAGGATTTAAAGATAAAGGAATTAATGTCAGATGTACGGTCAGGCTAAAAATTGAGCTGATTTTTTCTGGCGTCTGTTAGATAATGCACGATTTAAAACAATAATAATCACCTAGGATATATAAAACAATATGGGGAAACAGCACAGTTTTACGCGCGAAGAATTGTTGATGTCCGGCAGAGGCGAACTGTACGGGCCGAAAAATGCGCAATTGCCTTTGCCGAATATGTTAATGATGGATCGCATTATCCATATCTCCGATGAGGGTGGTACCTACGGTAAAGGCGAAATCATTGCTGAGCTCGATATAACACCGGATTTATGGTTTTTCGACTGCCATTTTCAGGGCGATCCAGTGATGCCCGGTTGCTTAGGGTTGGACGCGATGTGGCAGTTGGTTGGCTTCTTTTTGTGCTGGATGGGTGGACCCGGTAAAGGCCGCGCACTGGGTGTCGGTGAAGTCAAATTTACCGGACAAGTGTTACCCACCGCCAAAAAAGTGATTTATCGGGTCAATTTGAAAAGATTGATAATGCGGAAGCTGGTTATGGGTATCGCTGATGCCACCATGGAAGTTGATGGCAAAGTGATTTATGAGGCCACTGATTTACGGGTGGGTCTATTTACTTCCACAGAAGATTTTTAGGGACGTTAGCAAATGAAAAGAGTCGTAGTTACCGGATTAGGCATTGTTTCCAGCATAGGGAATAACCGCACAGAGGTTGTCGATTCCCTTAAAGAAGGCCGTTCAGGCATCGCTTTTGCCGATGTTTATCAGGAAATGGGTTTTCGCAGCCATATCCACGGGCCTATTAATATTGATTTAGACGCACACATTGACCGTAAAATAAAACGTTTTATGGGTGATGGCGCGGCGTTTAACTATATCGCCATGCAGCAAGCCATTGAAGACGCCGGTCTCGGTGACGATGACGTATCGAACTACCGAACCGGTCTGGTTATGGGTTCAGGCGGGCCGTCAACGTCAAATATTGTTGAAGCCGCTGATATTCTGCGCGAAAAAGGCATCAAAAAAGTCGGGCCGTATATGGTGCCCCGCAGTATGTCCAGCACCAATACCGCTTGCTTGGCGACACCTTATAAAATCAAAGGCGTCAATTACACCATCAGTTCCGCCTGTGCGACCAGTGCACATTGTATCGGCCATGCGATGGAACTGATACAGATGGGCAAACAGGACGTGGTCTTTGCCGGCGGCGGCGAAGAAGTGCATTGGTCGATGTCGATGCTGTTTGACGCGATGGGCGCGTTGTCGTCCAAATACAACGACACGCCAACAACGGCATCACGGCCTTATGACGAAACCCGCGACGGCTTTGTGATTTCCGGCGGTGGCGGTGTTTTAGTCATCGAAGAATTGGAACATGCCAAAGCGCGCGGTGCAAAAATCTACGCGGAACTGACCGGTTACGGCGCAACTTCAGACGGCTACGATATGGTGCAACCGTCCGGCGAAGGCGCAGTGCGCTGTATGCAGCAGGCGATGGCGACTATCGGCGACAGCAAAATCGATTACATCAATGCCCACGGCACCAGTACGCCGGTTGGCGACACCAAAGAACTCGAAGCCTTGCGTACCGTGTTCGGGGCAGACAACGTGCCGTTAGTCAGCTCGACAAAATCACTGACCGGCCATGCCTTAGGCGCGGCGGGCGTTAACGAGGCGATTTATTCATTGTTAATGATGGAAGAAAATTTCCTCAGCGCCTCGGCCAATATCAACCAGCTTGATCCGGGTGCAGCAGGCATTCCTATCGTGCGCGAACGTCAAGACAACATGACCTTGAACACTATCATGTCGAACAGCTTCGGCTTTGGCGGCACCAACGCGACACTGATCTTTCAGCGTTACAACGGCTAATGCTTGATGTCGCGAGAGTTCGGATAATTTATATAGCACACGGATGGCACGGATAAGACTGATTTAAACGGATTTAGCTTTTTTATCCGTGTTAATCGGTCAAATCCGTACTATTCGTGTGTTGATTTTTAGTTTCCTTTTTTCAAATACCTCATATCTCTGACCATGTCAGATCCAAACCAAAAATCCAGAACCCAATTCAACAAGCTGCAAAAGCTTTTGCGCCACACCGTCGGCGATGCCATTGCCGATTACAACATGATAGAAAACGGCGACAAAATCATGGTGTGCCTGTCCGGCGGCAAGGATTCGTTCACCCTGCTGGACATCCTGATGCACTTGCAACAGACCGCGCCGGTTGAGTTTGAACTGATCGCGGTCAACCTGGATCAAAAACAGCCCGGTTTCCCCGAACATGTCTTGCCGGACTATCTGGCATCGCTGGGTGTGCCGTATCATATTATCGAAAAAGACACTTACAGCGTGGTCAAGCGGGTCATCCCCGAGGGCAACACCACCTGTGGACTGTGTTCGCGCTTGCGTCGCGGCACTTTGTACGGTTATGCCGAAGCCAATAATGTCAGCAAAATAGCCTTGGGTCATCATCGCGACGATATTCTGGAAACCTTTTTTCTGAATATTTTTTACGGCGGTAAACTCAAAGCCATGCCGCCCAAGTTGTTAAGTGACGACAAGAAAAACATCATCATCCGGCCTTTGGCCTACACCCGCGAAAAAGACATTGAACGTCTGGCCGCATTTAAAAATTACCCGATTATCCCGTGCAACCTGTGCGGCTCGCAGGAAAACCTGCAACGCCAAGCCATGAAAATGATGTTAAAGGGTTGGGACAAACAGTTCCCGGGACGTTTGGAAACCATATTCACCAGCCTGAAAAATGTCGCGCCCTCGCAACTGGCCGACACCCAGCTATTCGACTTTGCCGGATTAATGCGTAGTCCCCAAGGTGAAGAACACGTCATGAACTTTAGCGCCAGGGAGGGTAGCCAGTCGGGAACTGGCGCGGCGAGTGCCAGGGATGCTGTGAATGTCGGATTGGACGTCCTGGCGCAGTGAGGCAAATTATTCTGTTTACCGATTTTGGGCCGTCCGGCCCTTATCTCGGGCAAATGGAATCGGTGTTACGGCAAACAGCGCTGAATGTCCCGGTTATTAATCTGCTGAGCAATGCGCCAATTGCCGACCCTCGTTTAAGCGCCTATCTCCTGGCTGCATTGCGGCACAGTTTTCCTGTCAACAGCATTTTTCTCGCCGTGGTTGATCCCGGTGTCGGCGGTGAACGCAAAGCCGTGGTGTTGCAGGCTGACGGACAAGCCTTTGTCGGGCCGGATAACGGCCTGCTGAACACCGTCGCCGTTCAATCCCAACACACGCAATGGTCGGAAATTATCTGGCGGCCGGAACGGTGTTCGATGAGTTTCCATGGCCGGGATATTTTCGCCCCGATTGCCGCAAAGCTGGCTATCAACGCAGCCGATGATCTATTGCGCCCCTTTGACCGCAATGATTTAAGCGCTTGGCCTCACGACTTGGCGGAAGTCATTTATTTCGACCATTACGGCAATGCCATGACCGGCTTGCGCTACCGGGAAGCTTATGCCTTTTCCGCAAACCAAGATACCAAAAAATGAGTAAAATAAGCACCTATTCCAACCCTACAAAAAACCGAGATGACAACAGCAGCGTATTTTGGCCAAGCCGAGCGACAATCTATTAACGAGAGCCACTTATCTGATTTGAAACAGGCCG
>JAUXXQ010000126.1 GCA_030684815.1 Methylobacter sp.
TCGCGATAAAATGCAGGAAATGCTGGCCTTTATGCAGCAGCAAAAAACCGCCGCCCCCGACATGTCGGTGCAGGAGTTATTGCGAAAACTGGCTGAAGAAGCCGATGATTTTGAACTGGATGTTCACGACAGTCTGGCGCAGATGCTGGCAAAACTGTCCGACAACAGCCAGCTGGAATTGATCGACAACCCTGCACAACTGAACGCTGAGCTGCGGGATTATCAAAAGCGCGGCGTGGCCTGGTTACGCTATTTGGAGAATTTAGGTTTAAACGGCTGTTTGGCCGATGACATGGGCTTGGGTAAAACCATGCAGGTGATCAGCGTGTTAGTGTTGGAACGCGAGCAAGGCCTGCAGCCCGGCCCTACCTTGTTGATTGCGCCCACATCGGTCATTGGCAATTGGCAAAAAGAAATTGAAAAATTTGCCCCGCATTTGACCACCTTGATTCATCACGGCAGTGACCGCGAACAAAATGCCGCAGCGTTCAAACAACTGTGCATGCAGCATGATTTGCTGGTTACCTCTTACACGCTCGCCCGCAAAGACAGCAAATTACTGGCTGGCTTGCACTGGCGCCGCATCGTTCTGGATGAAGCGCAAAACATTAAAAATCCGGTCGCCGCACAAACCAAAGCCATTTTAAAACTCGAAGCCGATTGCCGTTTGGCCTTAACCGGTACGCCGGTAGAAAATCGCCTAATGGATTTATGGTCGATTTTTAATTTCCTTAACCCCGGCTATTTGGGCAAACAAGCGCAATTTCGCAAAAACTACGAATTGCCGGTACAGCGCGACAATGACCCGATACAGTCGGCTACCTTAAAAAAACTGATTCAGCCTTTTATTTTACGACGCCTGAAAACCGATAAAGCCATCATCAAAGATTTGCCTGATAAAATCGACAACAAGATTTATTGCAATTTGAGTAAAGAACAAGCGGCCTTGTATGAAGTCGTGGTAAATGATGTGTTGGCGCAATTAGAGGAGGCAGAAGGCATTCAGCGCCAAGGTCTGATGCTGTCGACCTTGATGAAATTGAAACAGGTCTGCAATCATCCGATGCAGTTTTTGCAAGATGGCAGCGCCTTTACCCCGGAACGCTCGCACAAACTTGAGCGTATCAGTGAAATGCTTGAGGAAGCGATGGAACAAGGCGACAGCGTTCTGGTGTTTACCCAATTTACCGAAATCGGCGAAAACCTGGAACGTTATCTGGCCAAAGAAAAGCGCTACAAAACCTACTACCTGCATGGCGGCACGCCGCGTAGTAAACGTGAACTTATGATCAGCGATTTTCAAGATACGGAAACAGGCCCCGCTGTTTTTATTTTGTCGCTTAAAGCCGGCGGTGTCGGCATCACCTTAACCCAGGCCAACCATGTGTTTCATTTTGATCGCTGGTGGAATCCCGCCGTTGAAAACCAAGCCACCGACCGAGCCTTTCGTATCGGCCAGCAAAAAAATGTCTTCGTGCATAAATTTGTCACACTGGGCACCCTGGAAGAGCGTATTGATCAAATGATTAGCGACAAGCAAAAAATGGCCGACAGCATCGTCGGTAATGACGAAAGCTGGCTGACCAAGCTTGATAATCAGGCGTTTAAAGAACTGATTGCCCTTAATAAACACAGCATTATGGAAGACTGACATGAGCAAATATGCCAAGACCTGGTGGGGGCAACGATTTCTAGCCGCCTTGGAAGATTTTACCGACAGCGGCCGCCTGGCGCGTGGGCGCTCCTATTCCACCGACAACCGTATCAAGCAATGGCTACTCCAGAACGGCAAAGTCGACGCCAAACTGCGCGGCAACATCAATCCGTATTTTGGTGTTTATAAAGAGCCCACGTATAAAGTCAGTGTGCAAATGACTCATCTGTCCGAGGCGCAATGGCAAAAAATCGTTCAAAAACTCAGCCAACGCGCCAGTTTTATCGCCAGATTGTTGCTCAATGAAATTCCGGAAAACATAGAAACCGTATTTGCCGAGGCCGGTGTACATCTGCTACCCAATAACTATAAAGATTTTAACGTTTCCTGCAATTGCCCGGATTATGAAGTGCCGTGCAAACATATTGCCGGTGTTTGCTACCGTCTGGCGGGGCAATTAGATCAGGACCCATTTTTATTATTTGAAATGCGCGGCTTGGCGCCTGACAAATTATTGCGCGAATTGGCAAATTCACCGTTGGGAAAAGTGTTAAGCGATGCCAAAGGCAGCGCCCCTGTTGAATTAATGCCAGTGGACAGCTTTTACACCCGGCCGGTACTGACAGAGCTTCCCCAGCAAATCAGCTTAAAAAGTTTTTGGCATGGACAGCAGCCCTTGCCTAAGAGCATAGAACCCAGCCAGGCGGCCACTATTCCGGCCATGTTAATCAAAAAAGGCGGTGATTTTCCCGCGTTTTGGCAAAAGCAAAGTTCATTTATTGAGGTTATGGAAGATTTTTATCTCAGGATGCGCAAGAATGCCTTGAAAGGTCTTTGAAAATACTGAACATGAAGAACTTGAACATATTACTGTATTAATTTTATGCGTGATATTGAGATGATTCATAAAATAAAGCATTTTTAATGCCTGCTTCAATTTTACAGTTTTTTAAATAGTAAAAAAGCTAATGTATTGATTTACAATAAACTAGATTTTTCTATGTTCAATTAAAAAATCAACACCTTATTAAAACATTATTTATTTGCAGAAGTTGACCAGGAACAGACGATCACAATTGCCTGGTTAATGGCTGGTCAATTTTATAAAGCAGTTATTTATAAATGAAGTTTGGTTAACATGCCAAAGCTGAAAAGATCAGATTCCACATTGCGTTAACCATCACAAGGAGCGTTGTTTTTTAGTCTTGTAACTGATAGGCGAGGCTGCACTTTGGAATCACTGTGGATTGCCTTTCAAATAGAAGTATTGCCCATCAAAGGGTACCAAAATACTGGTGAAACAGGCGTTGAAAAGTGTCGATGCGCAATGAGATCAAGCGCTATAAGTCCCGCCTTTGTCGCGGGCGATTCAAGTAATGCTTTTCCAAATTCCGATTCCTTTATCATGTCCATCTGCTTTCGATAGTATTCTGCTATAGGAGGCAGATGGATTGGTGCTTCTGCTACGCCTGACTCAAAGTGAGCAGTCTGGAAATAAAGGTGTTGATACAGGTCTTTTTCAGGATGCCAGAGCTGGATGCAGACATTGGGGTAATCATCTTTGGCATTTTTTGCCAATACTTCATAAAGTTCGTCCATACCAAGAATGACGCTCCACCCGGCGATAGTCGCCAGCATCCAGGACATTTCCATCATACGGTCTGTCGCCTGTCCGCCTAGCCAGCCGCCTTTTTCCACCAAGTCGTCCAAAGAGTCTGTGTCAACAGGCACGAATTTCTTCGCTTTGTAGGCATAATCCACATTCCGAAACAGTTTCCGCATCCATTCTTTGGCGGCATCTACCCGCCCCATGCCAATTAATGCAAACATTGCCAAAGTAATATCTTGGCTATGCCGATCCAGGCAGGGTGAACTGCTGACCCCGTTATTTTGTAACCATGCTTCCAAAGCATCGGCCACCACATTGGCATTACTGGACCAATAATTCTTTTCGTCCTCTGTAGCTACCGGATGGAAGCCTAAAAATAAAGCGATACTTGCCAAAATGCCGATTTGCTCGAAGGCAATCAGGGAAGATTCCACGCCATTAGAGGCATACCTAGTCAGGCTGTTTTCCACAAAACAATGCGATTGAACCCGTTCGAAGTATTGTGCGGCAAAACGATAATACCCCCACCAGATCATGTTGAACGGCCCCGCAATCGCGTCTTTCCTGGTTTTTTCATCGGCGAGTTGAATGCGATGCCAAGTCCATAACATGGCGCGCTCAACCGCAAAAAGGCCTTGGCGAGTGTCGCCGTCGTCGCGTAGTGTCCAGTGTGCGAACGCTTGGGCTGACAGATTAACTATCCGCAAGGCTTTTAACAAAGCTTTACCGGTCTTGGGCTTGTTAATCAACTGTCCCTCGTTATTCAAATCCAAAGTGCGCATAAACAGGCGGTGCAAATCGCGTCTGTCGTACTCGCTATCGCCTGATAGGGCCAACGCACGGCGTAAATCGCGCCTGTCTTCGTCATGAAAAATATGTTCGTCTAAAAGATGTTTTTCGATCAGGGTGGCAATAGCATCTGCACCCCAAAATTCAATGTGTGCCTTGGCTTGGTTGTCAGTGACAAAACCACTCCAATTTGCTTGTACGGTTTGTTTTAATTCGCCACTGGTAGCAACAACGATGCGAATACTACGGCTTTGATCTTGGGGTTCGAGGTGACACTTCAAATAGACATCAAAAATTTCATCAATGCTTTGGCGAACTGCCTGATTCCCGCTACTCCATTCCGTGCGCCCAATATCGCCTTGCTTGACCACTAAGAGCAATAACTCGTCAGTCCCTGTGTCTGAATTTTTACCTCTAGCTGCGATGTCCACCCCGTATTGTCGATTGCCTGTTTGTGGTCGGGCTACGGGAACGTAACCCATTTCCACCAGCAGGTCAGGCAGCAAACGATCCAGCTCATCCCGCTCCTTGAGTGTACGCAGGTATTCAGCGATCACCAGTTTCATTCGTCACCTCGCTTGGCAAGCCTGAGTCCTAATTTTGTGATTTCATCGTTGAGAGGATTAATAACGTATTGAGCGGGCAACGTAAATGAGTGGGAATGGGAGCCGAGGCGATTAATAGAGCCAATCTTTCCGTCATAGATAGAAAAACTACCTGTTCCTGCTTTAAGCTGGATTTTTGTATAGATTTGTTGCCATATCGATTGCTCGTCAGCCTTGTCCCTCGCATCTCGTGACTCCCTTGACTTTTTCAATGCAACGGCATGCCGTATACGCTCGGGGATTGGCGGATGCAGTTCGTGTCTAATGGGTAACTGGTTGATTGCCTCAGTGTAAGTAAGTAGTTCCGCATGGGCGGATTTTAATAATTCTTCTACCTCAATCGAGGCACCCTTCAATTTTTCTTGAATGGTTTTCAGCGTAGCATGAGGATAACTCCGTCCTACTTCGTTAACCAACAACGCGTGTACCCATCCGAAAGTTCGCTGCTGAGCCTCATTGGTCTCCAGTAATGAAAAGGTTAGTGAAAGCAAAGCTTCTTCATAAAAGGTCCAGCCTATTAACCGCCGTACAAGGTATTTAAAGTCATCGGCATTTAAAGTATCAAGAATGTCTTTAGCAAAAACGGGATGTTTGACTCCATGCACCCATAAATGACCAATCAGTTCAGAATAAGCTGCACCCAAAACTCGTTCATCAGAAATCAACCAGCGTGTAATCAATTCATATAACAGGAGCTTATTTACCAATTTACTCAAACTCCGGGAAAAACATGAACTCAATTTTTCATCCGAAGTTTTGGTGTTGTAATGTTTAAGTATCCAAGCTGTTAAACAGTCATATACCAGTTGATCGTGGATACCCGTTTCGATCAACCTTGAAAGAGAAGAGTCAAAATCATTTGCGAGTCCGGCATCTAAGTTGGTTAAGGCATCCAGCATCTCTGCCAGATTTAGATGGTCTTTTACGATTTTAAGATTCATAAAAACGAAGCTACCCAGCACCTGTAATGCTGCTTGGTTACCGGGTTGCGCATGTAACAACAGCTCGGCAACCAATTCCGGCTGCGATACAGCGGCATTTGATAGAGCCAGCCAAGCTTGCAGGCTGACATTGGAATCCGAATGATACCCCATTGCCTTTAGAGTTTCTTGAACACGGTTTTTTAAGTTCGGCTCCTTTTCCCAGTGATGGCTCAATCGCCCCAGTACCCACAAAGCACCTGCCACTCTCTCATTGCTAGCAGAGTCGGTATCTGCCATCGCAAGTTTAACTGCCTCAAGGGCTTGCCCGGCGGCTACTAAGCCGCTCAAAGCCGCGCTATACAAATTAGTATTCGCTTCTGACATGTCTTCTCGGACAAGTGCGTATAGCTCTCTGGCAAGATGAGGGTGTGCCGACAAATAGTCGCTCAGTTGATTGAAAAACGTACCTGCGAGCATATCGCCCGAGGTTTTTGAATGTTGCACCGTCGCTAATTCGACTATATCCACTACGCGTACATTGGCGAGAAACGGCAGCGCATTGCCGATACTTCTCAAAACATCAAAAACGTTGTGAGCATCCGAATTGGCGATTATTTCGATTCCGGCATTTAGAATATTCAGCTTTTCAGACATTGACCCCAAGAATCGACCGTCGGTAAAATCAGTATGCCCAATTTCCTGAATCCATAATTGGTGTGCTTCATCAAAAATCTTTCGTGCATCCAGTGGTAATTCGGAATCATAGAATTTGCGGAAACCATGCGCAGCAGTACAGTGATTTCTCGCTTCAATTGAGGTGAATTTCAATTCATTGCCCTCTATGTAATAAAGCTCATCGACCTGCTTGGGCGAAAAGGAAATGGGTGTTAAAACTTCAATCGTGATATTTTGGCTACGTTGGTAATGAAGTTCGGATGCAAGCCGTGTGACTTCTTCGGGAATTTCTTCGAGTAGAGAACTAAAGAATCTGGGCATGATGGTATTCATATTGTCTCTCTTGAGTTTCAGGCGTATTTGAAAATGGACTTGTCGTGGCTCTGAGCTTACAACGATGCTCACTCTCGACGTGTAAAGTTTCGCTATTCCTGGATGCCATTAACGTGATATTTTCCAAGCTCTTCACTTTAATCAGATTTTTACGATTCAGGATTTCATAAATCCTGTTTAATCTGCCAATCATAGGCACTAAATTTTTTGGAGTAAGTCCTGATTGCTCCATTCGAAATTTGATGGCTTCAACTGGATCAGGCAAATCAACGGGAAAATGTTTAGCCTCTACCAGGGGCTTACAATATTTCAAATCGATCACTTTCCAGTGTATCGGGTTCAGGTTCATTTTCAAAATAGCCGGAAACTTCAAGCATGACAGGTTTATAGTCATTTTCTGTATGGATTAGGACGGATTCTATAGTTTCGGCATCAATGGCGTCGTACTGCTCATATGTGCCAATGAACTTGATATAAACAGCGACAAACCGATAAGCAATTGCCACTACCAATCGGTAATTAGTTAAACACAACTCGATTTAATATCTCAATCTGGTATCGTTGTTCTTGGGTTAGTTGCTTGTAGTTTTTCATAGGTTTTATCGTCTTTGGTCGGATTGAAAAAAATAAAGTGGACCCCACTGTCAAGACCATTTTCTCCAAAAAATAAGGAGAAATAGTTAACGCATTGCTGAGAAATGTATCTCAGCTGGCGTTTGGTAATCTAAGCTTTGATGCAAGCGCTCTTGATTATAAAATTTACAGTAGCGCTTCAAGCCGAACCGTAATTCAGGCACGGACAGGTAATCATTCATGTAAATATTTTCGTACTTTACCATCCGCCATAAGCGCTCGACGAAAATATTGTCCAACGCCCGCCCGCGCCCATCCATGCTGATCTTAATGCCCTTATCCAATAAGGCTTGTGTGAAGGCCAGACTGGTAAATTGGGCACCTTGGTCGGTATTGAAAATCCCAG
>JAUXXQ010000156.1 GCA_030684815.1 Methylobacter sp.
AAGTAAAACAGCTTTAGCTGTTTTACCGCCAATAGCTAAAGCTATTGGACTCCAATGTATAAATAAAATAGGCTTGCCTATTTAAGTACCTACGCGAGCGTAATTGGCAAAAAATGGGCTATCAACTTAACGCGGGACAGACCTTCCAGGTTTTACGACTGCCATGGATGGCGGAAGTGCTGGAGCCGTCGGGAGCGGCTCCAGTAAAAACCTGGAAGGTCCACTTCGGCATGCTTGTCTCACTTTAAATGGGAAGCCCGCCTGTAAAGCCAGAGACCAATCCTAATGCGTTCCTTTTTGTACAAGTTAATAAATTTTCATTCCTTAAAACATCAATCGGGAAAAAAACCGCTATCAATAATTTGTTCAAATGGCCAAGGGCAGGTTTCAGGACATTGTGTTTCATCAATGCCCGTTTCCTTTGATGCGTCAATCCGAGCAGCTTCATAAACGGATTCAATCAAGGTGCTTAACTGTGGTTTTAGGCTTGGGTTGTCCTTTAGCAACGACTGGATTTTTAAGCGCTGGCCTTTGATGGTCAGTTCCCAGCTTTTGCCCCTGTAAATGGGCTGGTATTTCCACTTGAGCAGGTGCTTAACAGTACGGTTAAACGGCTGTCCAGCGCCACGTTTTCAAATTCTGATGACAGCAGATTTTTTTCTGCGCGACAAAAAAAAGCTAAATCTTAGGGCGGTTTCAATTGCAAAATTAATCGTATTGGCGCACACAGACTGGCTACAAACAAAATAAATCAAGGGCATCCTAACACCCCCAGCTAAATAAAGTGGCTTTACGGACTTTTTGGGTAACTCTCAATATTTTAAATGAATGTTGAGTATTTTTATCCACGAGTAGCGTAAAACCCCCGTCGTTCAGGGCGGGAATGTAAGTGGCTCAGTTTCGTATTTCTCATCGTGTTAAATTGTTCCATCGTGTTAAAATCAACTGCTTGGCAGTAGCGATACGCACTCACTCTTGATTAATCTCCCTTGCTTTACAGAATAATGTGTACCTGACCCCAGTTATCTCCCCAGTTATCTGACCCCAGTTATCGCCTGCCAAAATTCTTGGCCATTTGTGTACGTTATCCCGAACCGTAAGCATTACTTATGTCAAATCTACAACTGCTGTCAGCTATTACTCATGCCCAATCCCTGTTCATTGCCGATGCCGATAACCGGTCAGTCTTTGAACAATTATTGCAGGATTTGCTGTCGTTAACCGACAGCGAATATGGCTTCATTGCTGAAGTGCTCTATCAAAACGACGGCACGCCGTATTTAAAAACCCATGCTATTACCAATATAGCTTGGGATGAAGAAACCCGGGGCTTTTATCAACAATACGCGCCCAGCGGCATGGAATTTCACAATTTGGATACCTTGTTTGGCGCGGCAATTACCAGCGCCCAGCCGGTCATCGCCAACCAACCGGATACCGACCCAAGACAGGGCGGTTTGCCGCCAGGGCATCCAGCGCTCAAGGCTTTTTTAGGTGTTCCCATTCACTACAATGGCCAGCTTAACGCCATGGTTGGCATGGCCAATCGCCCGGAAGGTTATGACCAAGTCTTGATTGATTTCCTCGCGCCCTTAACCACCACCATCGGCCAATTATTGGCCGCCTTGCAAAATACCCGGGCACGCCGCCAAACAGAACACGCATTGGCACAGGCCAATAACCTGCTGAATAATGTCTTAAGCGCCGCGACGGAAATAGCCATCATCGCTACCGATCCGGCGGGGCTCATTACCTTGTTCAACACAGGGGCGGAGCAATTGCTGGGCTATCCTGCCGCTGAAATAGTAGGCCAAGCGACACCGGCGGTGTTTCACGATCAGGATGAAGTCCGCACACGGGCAAGCGAACTGAGCGCGGAACTCGGCTATGCCGTTGACGGCTTTCAAACATTTACTGCAAAGCCTTTATTATGCGGATCGGAACACCGCGAGTGGACGTATATTCGTGCGGATGGCCAACGGATACCGGTCAGCTTAACCGTCACTGCCATTAAAGACCAAGACCGCGTTACCGGCTACCTGGGTATTGCGCACAACATCAGCAAACGCAAAGCGATAGAGCAGTCCTTGCAGCAAACCAATCAGCGCTTTTCTTTAGCGACGGATGCGGCTGGCATTGGCATTTGGGAATATGACTTGACCACCCAAGCGTTAGTTTGGGATGACTGGATGCTCCGCTTGTACCAGATAGAACCTAGCCAGTTTGCCAATCGTTATCAGGATTGGGCCCGCTTCGTACACCCTGAAGACCGTGCCGAGGTGGAAGCCAGCTTGTTACAGGCACAAATGACCAACAGCACCTGGGATAGCAGTTTTAGAATTGTGCTCGATAGCGGCGAGCTTCGCTACATACAAGCCTTTGCCCGTATGGCCGGCGCGACAGCAGGCAAAAATGCCCGCATCATCGGGGTTAATTACGATGTCACGGAGCGGAAACAAAATGAACAAAAACTGATAGAAAGTGAAATTCGTTTTAGAGTAATGGCAGATTCTGCGCCTGTACTCATTTGGGTGTCAGAACTTGATAAATTGTGTTCTTGGTTTAACCAAGTCTGGCTAGATTTTTCCAGTCGCACAATGGAGCAGTTGGTGGGCAACGGTTGGGCAGAAGATGTTCATCCTGACGATTTTGAGCGTTGTTTGGATATTTATAGCAGTCATTTTGATGCACGACAATCGTTTACAATGGAATACCGCCTAAAACGCCATGATGGAGAATACCGTTGGATATTGGATTCCGGTGTGCCGCGTTTTGATAACAAAGGCAACTTTGCAGGTTATATTGGCTCGTGCATTGATATTACCGAGCGCAAACAAGCTGAATCCCGCTTGCGCGGCTTGTTTGATTTATCGCCGATGGGTATTGCCCTAAACGATTACCAAACCGGCCAATTTTTAGAGATCAACGATGCCTTGCTGGCACCGACCGGTTATTCACGCGAAGAGTTTTTAGCCTTGAGTTATTTTGAAATCACGCCAATAGAATACGCACAACAGGAACAGCAGCAAAGCGAAAGCATGGCCGCAACCGGGCGCTATGGCCCCTTTGAGAAAGAATATATCCGTAAGGATGGTAGCCGCTATCCCGTGTTATTGCAGGGTATGGTGATAGAAGAACTTTCCGGGCGCAAACTGATTTGGTCGATTATCGAAAATATTTCCGAACGTAAAGCGGCTGAACACGCCTTGCGGGCCAGTGAAACGCGCTTCCGCGATGTGCTGGATGCGGCCGGCGAGTATATTTGGGAACTCGACACCCAAGGACTGTACACCTTCGTCTCCCCCCGTATTAGTGAATTATTAGGCGATGCGCCGGACGCAATCATCGGCCATTCGCCTTTTGAATGGATGCCGACAGAAGAGGCCGAACGGGTTAAAGCCTATTTTTTTACCATCCAGGCGCAACAACTCCCTTTTCATGATTTAGAGCATTGTTCCATCCATCGGGACGGGCACTTGGTTTGGCAGCGGGTGGCGGGCTTGCCCATGTTCGATGAGCACGGCCAGCTCATCGGTTATCGCGGCGCCGGTTTGGATATTTCCGAGCGTAAAGATGCAGAAATGCAACTACAAGAGCAAGCCCAACATACACAAACCATTTTGGATAATATCTTCGACGGTATTATCACCATTAACCATCATGGCCTCATCACCAGCTTTAACCACAGTGCCGAGCGGATCTTCGGTTATCAGGCCGATATGGTCATTGGCCGTAATGTCAATATGCTCATGCCAGAGCCTTATCACAGTGCGCATGACCAATATTTGCTTAATTATTTAAGAACTGGCGTACCTCGGGTGATTGGTAATGGCTGCGAAGTTGAAGGCCTACGTCAGAATGGCTCGGTATTTCCATTGGATTTGGCGGTGTCGGAAATTTTTCATCATGGTGAACCGGTATTCATCGGCGTCGTGCGGGATATTACCGAACAAAAACGCGCTGAACGCATGAAAAATGAGTTTGTTTCTACGGTCAGCCATGAATTACGCACCCCCCTGACCGCCATTAACGGTACGCTCGGCTTATTGCAAGGTGGAGTATTAGGGGAGCTGCCTGAGCTGGCATTGAAAATGATTACCATGGCGTTTGAAAACAGCCAGCGTTTAGCGCATCTGATTAATGATTTACTCGACATGGAAAAAATTGCTGCCGGCAAATTGGAATTTAATATGGAAACGCTGGCGTTGATGCCGCTCATTGAGCAAACCCTGGCCAGCACGCAAGCCTATGCCGACCAATTCCAAGTGCGTTTTGTCTTGGTCGGGCGCGTGGATGATGCCAAAGTACAGGTGGATAGCCAGCGGCTATCGCAAGTCTTGGCTAATTACTTGTCTAATGCGGCCAAATTCTCGCCAACGGGCGGAACAGTAAACGTGAGCGTGAACCGTATCGAGGATAACTGGCTGCGAATCGCCGTCCAAGATCACGGGCCTGGCATCGATAATGCGTTTCGTGAACGCATTTTCCAGAAATTTTCCCAAGCCGATTCGTCAGATACCCGGCAAAAAGGCGGTACGGGGTTAGGTCTGGCGATTACCAAAGAATTGGTTGAACGCATGGGTGGGCGCGTTGGCTTTGACTCAACGCCCGGCCAAGGCGCAAGCTTTTATGCCGATTTGCCACCGATTCCTGAGCTATGACAATAGGGGCAGACGTTCGCAGTAACAGTAATTTAGCTAGCGGGTTCAAGTCCCGCCCAAGGAGTTGTCCATACGCCTTGGTAGTACGCAGGAGCGGCGTTTGGGTAATCAAGGGTCGTGAGTTTCATTCGACCCGCCTAAAGATAGGCCATGGCTGGTATTTTTTATTTCGGAATTAGCCTAATTCCAAATTGATTTCCCATGACTAAAGATTACTACCGTATTTTAGGGTTGGCCGAGACTGCTGAAGATGTGGTTATCCGAGCCGCTTTTAAGCTGCTTGCCCATAGATACCATCCCGATAAAAGGTTGGAAGGCAAAGAACAAGCCAACCGCATGATGTCGGAAATTAATGAGGCGTACCAATATTTATCCAAGCCAAATTTTAAAGCCCGGTCTGTCCAACTGGCGACATACAGAATGGATTGGTATCGGACTTTGGGTGTGCAAAGCGGTGTTGACGCCCAGATGATCCAAGCGGCCCATAAAGCTTTAGTACAGAAACATAAAAATTCGTTCGATAAGCTACATGGCATCAATCAGGCCTATGCGGTACTTTCTGATGCTGATAAAAGAACGTCTTATGATGCCGAGCTGCAACGTGTTGCTGAGGCTAACAGAAGGCTGCAACATAATCTAAGGCACAGGAATTCCACGGCTGTCAGCAATAGAAAAGCCTATACCTTTAAGCGGCAAAGCCCGGTGATGCCTGTGCGCCGAAGGCCGGGGCTGAGTTTGTGGAAGGTCTATCTTGCCTATAATCTGGCATTTTATATTTTGATGGCGGTTATTTTTATCTTTGCTTGATTTGGGGTGATTTTTGCGAAATGGCATTTTGTAACGGCTCAGCGAAAATAGAACACGGACAGCACAAGTAAAATAAGCGCCCATTCTCTCGTTCCCATGCGGCGCGCTCGTCATTAATACACATCCTGCAACAGCCCACTACTTAGAGCGCTGCAAGTTAGACCTTCCAGGTTTTAAAAATCTGGAAGGTCTACTTCGGCATGCTTGTCCCGCTTTAAATGGGAAGCTAATTTGTGCTCTGTTTTTTTTCAGGGAATCACTTTATTTCATTGGGTCGGGCAGTAGGCGGCTCTTTTTTGCTGTCATGCCGATAAGGCGGTTGAGGCGGGTAGCCGGGGTAAGGGTAAAGCGGATAAGGGGGGTAGATCGGATAGGTTGGCTGTCTGTTTTGCTGTTCCAGTGCGTCCGCCTGCCGTTTTGCCTGGATCGCTTGCTGACGCTGATATTCGGCGCTTCTTTGTAACGCTTCAGCTGAGGCTTGTCTGTCCCGCTCGGCTTGGCGCGCTTTTTCAGCTTCGATTCTTGCCGCTTCACGCTGGGCGAAGTTTTCGTTCCAAGCCCTTAATTTGGCTTCCGCTTCGGCAGCTTTGCCGGGGTCGGTTTTTTTTATTTCAATGATTTCCTGCTTTGCCGCCGATTGGCAGGGTGTAGGCTGATACACCGTTTTACCCGATTCCAGCTGGCATTTAAAAATCTCAGCCTGTACCCCTGAACCGAGCAATAACCCTAACATAAAAACCAGTTGTTTCATCATGACATGCCCGTATCGGTGTGCGTTGGCAGGGATGATACAAACAATTTGCCGGTGCGTCATTTAAATTGCTGCTGTTGCGCCAAAGCCCAGCGCACATGCTCTTTGACGAGGTCGGAGCCATGCCCGAGCATCGGTTTTAAGGCGCCGATGATCAGCGCCGAGGCAGGCGCATTGCCCAGTGCAACGGCGATATTGCGCAGCCAGCGCTGATGGCCGATTCGGCGTATTGCCGAGCCTTCGGTTTTAGCCAGGAATTCGGCTTCATCCCAGGCAAACACGTCAAGCAATTGCTGTGTGTTAAGCCGGTGTCTGGGATGAAAATCCGTTTCGTGGCTTAGCTTGGTAAAGCGGTTCCATGGGCAGATGAGCTGGCAGTCGTCGCAGCCATAGATACGGTTGCCGATCAGCGGTCTTAAATGTTCGGGAATCGGGCCGTGCAGTTCGATGGTCAGATAGGACACGCAACGTCTGGCATCGACCTGGTAGGGGGCAATAATCGCTTGGGTTGGGCAAATGTCCAGGCAGGCGCGGCAATCGCCGCAATGTGCGCTGGCCGGTGTGTCGACAGGTAGCGGCAGGTCGGTGAACAGTTCGCCTAGAAAAAACCACGATCCGGCTTTACGGTTGATGACATTGGAATGCTTACCGATCCAGCCTAAGCCTGCTTTTTCGGCCAAGGCTTTTTCCAGTACCGGCGCGCTGTCGACGAAAGCCCTCATGGAACTTGGAAGGTTCAAGCCGATTTGGGCTTGAATCTTATCGGCCAGTTTTTGCAGGCGGTTGCGCATCAGTTTGTGATAATCGCGTCCTAGCGCGTAACGTGAAATATACGCCGCAGTAGGGTCGGCTAGCACTTGGTTCATCGTAGCGGCGGATTCGGCCTGGTAATCCATGCGCACCGAGATAACGCGCAAAGTGCCCGGGTGCAATAATTCGGGGCGGCTGCGTTTAAGGCCGTGGCGTTGCATGTAGTCCATGTCGCCGTGGAAATTATTGTTCAGCCAGTGTTGTAAGTGCGCTTCGGCTTCCGGTAAGGCGGTGTCGGCGATGCCCACTTGTTGGAAGCCCAATTCCTGGCCCCATTGCTTGATGAGCACGGCGAGGCCGGCCATATTTTGATCGCTTGCATCCATGTCCCAAGTTCACCGCCAAAACAGGCTTAGTGGATATGGACTTCGCGGGATTTTACCGTATCGCTCCGGCGTAACGTATAGCGGTCTGCATTACCTGAAAGCCGCGCCCCATCACTGTTCAGCTGAATCAGCGTCCCTTCGTCCTCAATATAATAGTGGCGTATGCTTGACTCGCCTTTACGTGGCGTTAACACAACAGTATGTTTTTTATCATTCCACTCATATTTCCCTTTTTCATAAAACTCCCTTGAGGAATCTTTTGCGGGCTGGGTTACCAATAGATAATTGTTATTCTGTTTTAACGAGAGTGTCGCCTTAATTCCATCGCAATCCTTGCAAGGCAAGTAACCGTAAAAAACACCATGAAATTCCAGGTGCTTATCAATAGGGGCTAAATGGGCAGCATGGTCTGTGTTTTGCTGAAGGAGCTTTACACGCGCCCTAAGAAGTTTTTCTTGGTCTGCCTGGTCTGTTGCTGCCATTAAAATATTGGCAGGAAGCAGGAGGCTGAAAAAAACCAACGCCATGTTTTTTTTAAATTGTTTTTTAGATAATTGCATATTTTTAAGTGCCTCATGCCAAGAGCGGGAAAATCCGAAAAAGAATTTTACGCGTGCCACGCATTTTTTTACAGTACAAGTTTGATGCCGCCTGCGGGCAAAGCTATGGGCGGCATTAATTAACGGGCTAAATTCGGGATTTTTTCCTATAGGTGATGATAAAAGCAGCTACTAGAATACCCGCCTTAATTTTCTAATAAAAATACGACAGGGAAAACGATGTCCAAACCTTCTAAAACCCATTTTGGTAGCGTTGCGCATAATACCAATAAGCTGATGGCGCCGTTTCGGTTGTGCCTGATGACTGCGGCCATTGTTGCTGCGCTTGATGCAAAGGCGGCTGATGCTATTGACGATAAGCCGCCTACCTTGCAATTGCCCAGTCTGGAAATTATCGGTGAAGACCCTTCGCGGTTGGAGCAGATCCCCGGTTCCGGGTTTGTTATCGACAAAACCACGCTCGACCGCCAAGGGCCGTTGTCGGCTAAGGACGCTTTGCGCACTGTGCCCGGCATTCATATTGTTGATGAAGACGTGCTGGGGCGGCGGTTTAACTTGGGCATACGCGGTCTGGATCCAAGGCGTTCGGCGCGCACCCAGTTGTTGGAAGACGGCGCACCGATACAATTGGCACCTTATGGCGACCCCAGCAACCATTACATCCCATCGATGAAACGCGTCGACCATATCGAAGTGCTGAAAGGTTCAGGGCAAATCATGTACGGGCCGCAAACGGTCGGTGGTGCAGTCAACTTTGTCAGTGCAGCTATCCCTGAGAAATTCGGCGGCTCGATTTCCGCAGCGGGCGGCAATAACGGCTATTACGACACCCACCTTAGATTGGGCGGCACGGTCGATAATGTCGGCCTTTCTTTGGATTATATTCGCCAGGAAGCCGATGGCAACCGGAGCGGACAGCATCAGGAAGTCGACGATTTGGCGCTGAAAAGCCTGATTAAGTTTAATGACCGGCATCGTTTGATGTTAAAGGGCACGTTGACCCATGAAGATGCGCAGATGGGCGAAGCGGGCCTGACCAGCGAAATGTTCCGCCAAGGCCGCCGCACCAATTTATTGCGCAACGATAGTTTTGAAGTCAGGCGTTATTCCGGGCAAGCGCTGTACGAATTCGACGTGTCCGACACGATGCAGTTCAGCACCAATATCTACGGCAACCACATGTTCCGCGAATCTATCCGTCAGGCCAATGATTCGTCGGGGATGAACAACTGTGCAGACCGACGCACACCCATTTCAGCGGAGGCAGCCTCAACCTGCGGCAATGAGCAGCGCCCCAGAACGTACAATGTGTTCGGCATCGAACCTAAGCTGGTGTTCAGCCATCATTTGTTTGGCGTGGAGAGTGAGGCCACTACCGGTATTCGCGGTCATTTCGAGTGGGCCGACCGCGAGCGTTATGTCGGCAATGCCAACCCGACCGACACCACGCAAGGCACCGGCCTGAATAATCATGGCCGCAACCGTTATCAAAACAACTCGCTGAATACCCAAGCCTTGTCTTATTTTGCCCAAAACCGCTTTTTCTTGGGCGACTTTACCTTAACGCCGGGCGTGCGTGTCGAGCATTACGAGCAGGACAACATTAACCGTAAGGACAACAGGAAAGAGCAATATTCGCGTACCGAAGCGTTGCCGGGCATCGGCGCAACCTATAACGGCATCGACAATGCCACGCTGTTTGCCGGTGTGCATCGCGGTTTCGCCCCGGCGCGGATTGACGATGTGATGGATCCGAGATCGGGCGTGTTAAGGCAGGTCAATCCAGAAATGAGCTTGAATTATGAAGCCGGTGTCCGCACCACGCCGATTCCGGGTATCAGCGCCGAGTTGACCTATTTCCGTATCGATTTTGAAGACCAAATCGTCAATGTGCCGGTACCGAACAACGATGATTATTACGACAACGTCGGCGAGACCGTTCATCAAGGCGTGGAAACCGGTTTCCGTCTGGATTCCGACAAACTGTTCGGCACTGAATACAACTACTACCTGACCACCTCGTACACCTATCTTGATGCCTATTTCGACAGCACTGTGGCCAGTCGTGAAGAAGGTGGCGGCGATCCGGTGGTGATGAAAGGCAACCGCTTGCCTTATGCGCCGGAACATCTGATTAACGCCAACATCGGTGTCGAAACACCTTGGGGGTTGGATATTCGTTTTGGCGTGCAAAGCGTCAGCCAGCAATTCGCCGATAAGGAAAACACGCTTGTCGAAAATGCGTCAGGGCAAGAGGGTGTCATTCCCGGCTATACCACGTTCAATGTCTCAGCCAATTACAAGGTCAACAAAGATATCAATGTATTCATGAACGGCTACAACCTGAGCAACAAAACCTATATCGCTAGCCGTATTGACGGCATTCAGCCGGGGCAAGGTTTCCAGATGATAGGCGGGGTTAAGTGGGCTTTTTAAAGAATCCTGATAAATCAGACTGTGCAATCAGAAGAACTGGTAAGCCTATTTCTTTTAACATTTACATTGGAGTCCAATAACTTTAGCTATTGGCGGTAAAAGAGCTAAAGCTGTTTTACCGCCAACTTGTTTGTTAAGAAACTTATAAATTGATTTATATTGGGTTATTTTAGTTAAACTAAAAACTTGAACATCGATTTTCAGGAAATCGTCTTATTCGCCACAAAGGGCACGGAGGATAAAACTCCGGGCCCTTTGTGCGTTTTAAGGACTCGCCTAAATGTGCCGAATGCGCGTTTGCGTGACTTTGACTTTCTATATTTTGTTTCTAATAACAAAAAACGGGATGGTGCAGCCTAGCAATATGCACATAATCAACACTCCCCACGCGGTTTGGTTCCAATCGACCGGGTAGCTGTCGGCTTTGACTGGTTTGCTGATGCCGGGAATGCTGGGCAAATCGCCATCGCCGCCATCGACTTTCAATTGCGCTTTCATGCCTTTTTCCATGTGTTGCGCCAGTTCGCAATGCACCAGATAGGTTTTTTTCTGGCTCGGCACAATCAACGAGGCTTTCAATTCGCCTTGTCCGTACAGTTCCAGATGGAACATGCCTTGCGGATAAAGATAGCCGGGCAAGCCGTGTATCATCAATTGGTGGCGGATTTGGTCGTCATTGATGAAGGTGATATTGATGCGGGAGCAGGGTTTTACATCCCATTCTTGGCCATCGAAGGCAAACATTTTGCCGGGAAATTTCAGTGCGTATTTGTGTCCGGCGCGGATGGTGATATTGACGTCGCCGGACACTTTCGGGCAGTCCTTGGGCAGGTTGTCGCTGTTGGCGTTCATGATCATGCCTTTTTCGTCCATCATCATGCTGCCGTGATGCATCATGGCCATGGGTTCGTCGGCCATTGCCGCGTGGCTGTATAGCGCCAGCATAATTAACAGGGTGATTAATTTTTTCATCAAATATCCTTGCTGGTTTGAAAGCTCCCTATTTAGTGGGAATCGTTAGATTTGACAACGATGTATTGGCATCGTTATCCTCTGGCAACTTCTTCGTTCACGGGGAGGCAAGTCGCCGACCTCATCTGTCGATGGCTTTGTCATTCGGCAGATGAGGTCGAGTGTGGATTGAAATATTGTTTTTGTTTCCGTTTGTAAACCAGCAGCACAAAAACAGCCAAGCCTATGGCTAAACCGGCCGCTAGGCCGAAGATGATGATGCGCACATAATCGGGCGCAATCAGTCCGGCTTCGCCAAGCAAGGGTGCAAAATCGCCTTGTCCCCAGACCGCTTGTTTTTTGGCGTAGTAATCTTTGTTAAACACTTGGTCAAGAAAGGTGTCATGCATAAGCGGCATGCCTTGTTCATCAATTAACGGCTTGTAGGCCAAAATCGCCATGTTGCCGCCGGGTTCCATGCCGTCGGTGGTAGTGCCGGTGGGGACATGATCATGGAACATCCATAAGCCGGGGCCGTAGCTGTTTAAGCCGTTATTTTCGGTGCGCAGACGTAAATCAAGCCGTTGTGCCGGGGCAATGTCGAACACGTCACGGGTTATTTGTGACGCCGCCGACAAGTCAACGCCGTCGAAAGCGGTGATGGTGGCTTTGTGCCCGTGGATATGCAGCGCGACCGGGGAGCGCTGGGCGTTGGCGATATGCAGTTTGATGTCTTCGTTATCATTGGCGACGATGACGCCATCGCGCAGTGTGTACGGAAAGGAATGGCCGTTCAGCATAAAATAGCTTTCAAACGATTCGTTCATGTTATAGCCGCGGTTCATGCGCTGCGCGATCAGGCGTGGGTCATTGGCATTCTGGATGATCTGCGCCAGCTTTTTATCGACCGACTGATAATGTAAATCGTATTCCTGGCTGTAGGATTCTTTCACCGCAACGGCAGGATGGCGGACGTGCCCGGCACCGATGTTGAAGGTCTGCACCCAGTTATTGGGTCGGTTTTCTTCGACGATAATCATGCCGCTCAAGCCCATCATGGTGTGCTGGGCGGTTTGTACGTGACAATGGTAAAGCATGGTGCCAGCATGGCGGGGCTGGATTTCATAAGTGTGGCTTTTGCCGGGAAACACCGGATGCTCCTCCATGCCGTCATTATCGTCACCTGCGGCGGTTTCCCAGGGATGATCGACGCCATGCAGGTGGATGGTGTGCGGCAGGTAATGGGTGTTTTCCAATGTGATATAAACCTTGTCGCCCTGTTCAACGCGAATGACAGGGGAGGGTGCGCGCAACAGCGGATTGGCAACCAGCGAATTGAAATTTTTAACCGCCATGCCGCTGGCTTTGGGCGCGAATACCCACAGTCCCGGCTGGATCCCGGGGGCAATGTCGAAGGTGTTAATCAGAAAATCGCCGTCGGGGCTGGCGCCGTTAAGCTCCACGACTTCAAGTTTGATGCGGATAATGTCGGGGTCGCCGTCGCCGTCGAGGTCGTCAGTCTTGGTCAGCGCATCTTGGGCGATATGTGTTTGCATCAGCGTCTGCATCGACACATTGTTGGCGCCTTTGACCGCGAGTGCGATGTCGTAAGGGTTGTCCGGTTCGCAGGCGAGAGATTCATCAATAGTGATGCCGTCAACAACTTGCGCCGGCCGCCATTCCGGATGTTCATTGGAACACGGTTTTTCTACTGCGCTGGTCTCTTCCGAACGGTAAAAAACAGTTTCAGGTGGCGTAATGTCAGCATCTTGTGATGAAGTTGGGGCAAAATAAATGGCAAGGGCGATTAATGCGAAAAGCAATAGCATTAATGGAATGAGGTGTTTTTTAGGCATATTGCGACAGAAAATTGCGGTAAAGTGGCGCTATTGTAAAGGCCTGCTAAATTAAAACCTAGGTGCATTTATAAAACGGCAGCGTTGTGATTAATTGTAATTCCCGACGACACAGTGTGTTTTAAATAGCACTGGCGGACATTATACTTGTTATAATTTCCGCCGAAATTTAATGTTGTTAGGTTAGGTTGTTCTCTAAAGGATATATAAGCCAAGCCTTCCCCGTCCCTAATTTATGCAAACCTTTACTTGGTACTGAACGTATGTCTAATTCAAACTCGTATAACCCGGATCTTGATTGGACTCAAGTCAGGGAAACGTCAAAAATGCTTATTTTATCGGCTATTCAAGTAGAAGATATGCTGAACGAATCCGATTTGTCGGTTAATACGCTGACAGAATCGTTTACCTCGATTGTTGAGCATATGCAGTCCATCAACAACCATCTGCTTGCGCTTGATTCCTGCGAAGTAAGGGATGAAGCGATAGCCTGTTGTGCGGAAACAACCGGAAAAATTCAGGCCTCCATTATTGCTTTCCAGTTTTATGACCGGATGCAGCAATGTCTGCAGCATGTCACCTTAAATTTAAAAGGCTTGTCGGAGCTGGTGGAAAGTCCGCACCGGCTTTATAACCCAATCGAATGGCGGCAGTTTCAGCACGAAATCCGTTCCCGCTATACCATGGAATCTGAAAAGCTGATGTTTGATGCTATCGTGCAAGGCAAGTCTGTGGATGAGGCGCTGGCATTAAAAAGTGCGCATCAAGAAGAAGACCAGTCGGACAATATAGAACTGTTTTAATCTGCGATGTCATTTAAACGATTAGTCATTATTGGGGCATTGCCCTCTTTGCTCGCCGGTTGCGCCGGGATTTACGGCACGCAACCGCCAGCGCCTGTATACGGGGGGCAGCCATCCCCCCCGAAACCTCCTGTCAGCACAACTGAAAAAATACCCCCCGCCCAACCGCTTGTTAAAACACAACCGCTCAAAGAGTTTCCGGAAATAAAGCCGGAACCTTGGTTGTCGCCGGAACCGCTACCCATAGGGCCTGAACCTTCTGAGCCGGTCATATTGGCGCCATTGGAACCGCCACCGCCGCCGGAATTAACGCCATTTCGGCCGATAGAAGCCACGGTGCCGTTGTCCCCTGTGGTCAATGCGCTAGTGTTGGCGGCCAACCAAAACACCAAGGCTGGCGATATTGAGTCAGCCGCCTCGTCGATTGAGCGTGCGATCAGAATCGAACCCAGAAATGCGACCTTGTTTTATAAGTTGGCCTTATTAAGGTTGAAACAGTCGAAGCCGCGTCTGGCCGAGGATTTGGCCAAAAAGTCCGCGTTACTGGCCGTTAACGACAACACGTTGAAAAAGCATTGCTGGTTATTGATCGCCCATGCCCGAGAATTGCAACAGAATTTCCCCGGCGCCAAAGAGGCCAAGATGAAGGCCGATAGTTTTTAAACGGTTGTTAAGTAATGTTTCAATCCACATGAAAAATTAGTAACTGCCCAGCGCTATGCTGAACATAATTAAACAAAACACGGATAACACTCATGCAGATTCTCGGTATAGATATAGGCGGCACAGGCATTAAAGGAGCCATTGTCGATACGGTAACAGGCGAGCTCGTGACCGGACGCCATCGGATTGAGACACCGCAACCGGCGACGCCCGAAGCCGTCGCCGCAGTCATTGCCCAGCTTGTCCTCCATTTTCACTGGAACGGGCTGGTAGGCTGCGGTTTTCCTGCCGCCATTCAACACGGCGTAGCGCGTACCGCTGCCAATATATCGAAAACCTTTATCGGCACTGATATTGACAAGCTATTTTCAGAAGCCACTAATTGCCCCTGTTATAGCGTCAATGATGCCGATGCCGCCGGTATGGCTGAAATGTATTTCGGCGAAGGTAAAGGCCAATCCGGCGTTGTGCTGCTGGTGACCATTGGCACCGGATTGGGCAGTGCACTTTTTACCGGCAGGACGTTACTGCCTAATACTGAATTAGGGCATTTGTATTTGGATAACGGTGTAGAAGCTGAGCATTATGCCTCGGATGCAGTCCGGAAAATTGAGGATATGGGCTGGAAGGTTTGGGGCAAGCGTTTTAACACTTACTTAACTCTGATGGAAAAGCTATTTTGGCCTGACCTGATCATTCTTGGCGGCGGCGCCAGTAAAAAAATGGATAAATTTAAAGCACAGCTCACGCTGGAAGCGCCGGTAAGGCCAGCGGCCTTTTTGAACCAAGCGGGTATTGTTGGTGCCGCATTGTATGCACAATCAAAAATAACGTGAGCGACTTTTTTGGTAATTTCTTAAAAAGAATAAGGCTAATAATAGCCTGCCAAAGGAGCGAAAAAACACGAAAATCTCGTGGTTTTTGCGGGAGCCTATTTTTTTGCTGCCCGTATTCATCAGGTGACATTTCCCATTCCCACATAGCGGTCTGATCGCTATGCACACATCCCAATGTAGGCAGGAATAAGGCTGCCTTGTCTGTCGCCGGGCGGCCTTATGCCGCTTATACCCCCACCTTGAAACGGCTTGTGTGCCGAGTATGAGGCCAGGTTGGCGAAAACGGGAGTTGCCGCGTTAAAGGGTATTGGTTTTCTGCTTGTCTGCAGGGTTTAAATGGGTAGCATTAAGTTGGGCGAAGGTTTTTTGCTAGCCTTGCCGATGTTGAGGATGGCCTATTTTTGTGGTTTAATGCCGCTGTTTTACGTCTTAATGTGCCTCTTGTTTTATTTACATTTGAAATGAAAGGATAGTTCCGCCGCAACTTGATTTGGAGAGCAGGCCCACACTATGCAATTTTTTATAAAAAAAGGTTTGGATCTACCGATTACCGGAGAGCCCGAACAGGTTATTGAGGATGGCAACAAGGTTAAATCCGTTGCTATCCTGGGGATGGATTATGTAGGCATGAAGCCTACGATGATGGTCGCGGAAGGTGATACGGTCAAGCTGGGCCAGGCGCTTTTTGCCGACAAGAAAAATCCTGGCGTTGTCTTTACTTCACCGGGTGCCGGTGTGGTTAAGTCCATCAATCGCGGTGCCAAGCGTGCGTTGCAGTCTGTTGTGGTCGAGCTGAAAGGCGTGGCGCAAGAGTCGTTTACAAAACACAATGCGTCTGAATTAAGCAGTTTGTCGGCTGAACAGGTTAAGGAAAATCTGCTGGCGTCAGGCTTATGGACGACATTGCGCACCCGCCCTTACGGCAAAATTCCTGGCGTTGATAGCAAGCCTCATTCTATTTTTGTCACTGCCACCGATACCAATCCGTTAGCGGCTAATCCGGCAGTCATCATTAAAGAACGCAGCGAAGATTTTGTTAATGGTTTGACTGTCATTGCCAAACTGACCGACGGCCTTACCTATGTCTGTAAGGCTTCAGGTGCCGACATTGCAATCGGTAATGCGCCGGTTACGGTAGCTGAATTTGCCGGCCCGCACCCTGCCGGTTTGCCCAGTACTCACATTCATCTGCTTGATCCGGTCAATATCGATAAATTCGTTTGGCATTTGGATTATCAGGCAGTGATCGCGATTGGCGCGCTGTTCACCACCGGTAAGCTTAATGTCGAGCGCGTGGTGTCATTGGCTGGGCCTACGGTTAATAAACCGCGTCTGGTGCGCACTCGTGTTGGCGCTAATACTGATGATTTGGTCGCCGGTGAATTGGCCGAGGTCGAAAACCGGGTAGTTGCAGGTTCAGTGCTGTACGGCCATTTGGCGGCAGATTGGGCGGCCTTTTTGGGCTGTTACAATACACAAATTTCAGTCTTGCAAGAAGGTCGGGCGCGTGAATTGTTCGGCTGGATTGTGCCGGGTAAAAACAAATATTCGGCGCTGAATGTTTACACCTCTAGCGTTGATCGCAAACTAGACCGCAAATTCCCATTAACCACCGATAAAAACGGCAGCAACCGGGCGATTGTTCCGGTCGGCGTTTATGAAGCCGTGATGCCGCTGGATATTTTGTCGACGCCGCTGTTAAAAGCGCTGGTGGTCGGCGATTCGGATCAGGCTCAATTATTAGGCTGTTTGGAATTGGATGAGGAAGATGTGTCCTTATTTACCTTTGTCGATCCCGGCAAACACGATTTCGCGCCTGTTCTGCGAGCGAATTTAACTAAAATTGAGAAGGAAGGATAATGTCGCCTAGAGATATTTTAGACAACATGGAGCCGCATTTCACCAAGGGTGGGCGCTTCGAAAAGTATTACGGTCTCTATGAGATGGTCGATACTTTTATTTATACCCCGGCTGACGTCACGCGTGGCACCACGCATGTTCGCGATGGCAATGATTTGAAACGGACGATGACTTTTGTGGTGATCGCGACGTTTTTTTGCATTTTGATGGCTTGGTATAACACCGGCTATCAGGCCAATTTAGCCTTGGAAGCGATGGGTCTGGATAAAGCCCAGAACTGGCGTAGTATCCCGATGATGATTTTCGGCTACAGCACGATGAACCCGTTTTCCAATCTGGTTCACGGCGCCTTGTATTTCCTGCCTATTTATATAGTGACGCTGGCTGTTGGCGGCGTTTGGGAAGTATTGTTCGCAACCGTTCGCGGCCATGAAGTCAACGAAGGCTTTTTGGTGTCGTCAATGCTGTACACATTGATTATGCCGCCCGATATGCCTTTGTGGCAGGTGGCTTTGGGCATTTCTTTCGGTATCGTTATCGGTAAAGAAGTGTTCGGTGGCACCGGCAAAAACTTCCTGAACCCTGCATTGACGGGTCGAGCATTTTTATATTTCGCTTATCCTGCGTCCATTTCCGGTGATTCGGTTTGGGTTGCGGTTGATGGTTATACTGCAGCGACGCCATTAGGTTTGGCGGCAGCGGGTGGTCTTGATGCGGTTTACGCGGCCAATTACGGCTGGATGCAAAGCTTTTTCGGTTTTATACCCGGTTGTTTGGGCGAAACTTCAACGTTGGCGATTTTAATCGGCGCGGCTTTTCTGCTCTATACCAAAGTGGCGTCTTACCGCGTCATGGGCGGCGTGTTTGCCGGTATGGTATTGACGTCGTTATTGTTTAACGTCATCGGCAGTGATACTAACCACATGTTCGCCTTGCCTTGGTACTGGCATTTGACTATGGGCGGCTTTGCTTTCGGCATGGTTTATATGGCGACCGACCCGGTCAGTGCGGCGATGACCGATACCGGCCGCTGGGTGTTCGGTGCTTTAGTCGGTGTTATGACGGTATTAATCAGGGTTGTTAATCCGGCCTTCCCAGAAGGTATTATGCTGGCAATTCTATTTTCCAACATGTTCGCGCCTACGATTGATTATTTTGTCATTCAGGCCAATATCAGAAGAAGGATGAAACGTCATGCTTAAATGTGAACAATTTAATAAAATTTGCGACAAGCTAGATAGTTGCGAGCATTACCAAAAGTTTAAAGTCTATAAGGATAAAATCCTGGCTTTAGGTAACGATAGCTTAGAAAAAACCATTGCGATTGCGGTTGCGCTGTGTCTAGTGTGTGCGGTTCTGGTTTCATTTTCTGCGGTGGCATTAAAGCCACTCCAAGTCCATAACAAAGAACTGGACATGAAGCAGAATATTCTTGATGTGGCGGGCTTATTGCAGGAAGGCAGTGATATTGACTCGGCGTTCAGCGAAAAAATTGAAGCTAAAATCGTTGATCTGGAAACCGGCGATTATGTCGAAGATATGAATGCCGATGAATACGACCAACGTAAGGCGGCGAAAGACCCTGCTTTAAGTGTCGCGATTCCGAAGGATAAGGATATTGCCCATATTAGGGTTAAGGCTAAATATGCCAAAGTCTTTTTAGTTAAAGAAGACGGCGCGATTAAGTCTATTATTCTGCCGGTTAACGGTTACGGTTTATGGTCAACGCTGTACGGCTTTTTGTCGGTAGACCCAGACGGTCAAACCGTGCAAAGCATCAACTTCTATGATCAAGCGGAAACCCCAGGATTGGGCGGTGAAGTGGTTAATCCTACCTGGCGTGCGTTATGGAAAGGCAAAAAAGTCTATGCCGAAACTGAGCAGGCCGCTTTGAGCGAAGAACCGGCATTGAGTTTGATTAAAGGCGTGGTTGATAGCGCCAAGCCGGGTTCCCAGCATCAAGTGGATGGTCTTGCGGGCGCTACCTTAACCAGTACCGGTGTGACCAATCTGGTCAAATACTGGATGAGTAAGGAAGGCTTTGCACCGTATTTAGCTAAAGTAAGAACGGTTAAAGGAGCTCAGTTATGAGTGATATTTTGAATGATGAAACAAAAAAGGTATTAACCACTCCGCTGGTCAATGACAATCCTATTACGTTGCAGGTTTTAGGGATTTGTTCGGCATTAGCCGTCACTTCGCAAATGTCGACCTCGCTGATTATGGCGCTGGCGCTGACATCGGTAACGGCGTGTTCCAGTGCAGCGATTAGTTCGATTCGTAACCATATTCCCAGCAGCATCCGGATTATCGTGCAGATGACCATTATTGCTTCGCTGGTTATTGTGGTCGATCAGATTTTGAAAGCTTTTGCTTATGAAATCAGCAAGCAATTGTCGGTATTTGTGGGCTTGATTATTACCAACTGTATCGTCATGGGTCGCGCTGAAGCGTATGCGATGAAAAATCCGCCGTTGGAAAGCTTTATGGACGGTATCGGTAACGGCTTAGGTTACAGCTTGATTTTGATTGTCGTTGCCTTTTTTAGGGAAACCCTAGGTTCCGGCAAGTTATTGGGTATTGAAGTGTTCAAGCTGACTAAAGATGGCGGCTGGTACGATCCTAATGGCTTGATGTTGTTGCCGCCTAGCGCGTTTTTTATTATCGGCTTGATCATCTGGTCGGTGCGCCAATGGAAACCTAAACAAGTTGAACAAGCGGAGTTCAAAATTATGTCGATTGCTCATGGTGAAGGAGGGCATCACTAATGGAAGCTTATATCAGTTTATTTGTTAAGGCCGTTTTCATTGAAAATCTGGCGCTGTCCTTCTTTTTGGGCATGTGTACCTTCATTGCGGTATCGAAGAAAATTTCCACCGCGATGGGTTTGGGTATTGCGGTGATGGTGGTTCAAACCATTACCGTTCCTGCTAATAACCTTATTTATCACACACTGTTAAAAGAAGATGCCTTGTCCTGGATGGGCATCACTGGCGTCGATTTAAGCTTTTTGGCGCTGTTAAGCTGTATCGGCATGATTGCCGCGTTGGTGCAAATTCTGGAAATGATTTTAGATAAATTCTTTCCGGCCTTGTATCACGCCTTAGGCGTGTTTTTGCCGTTGATTACGGTGAACTGCGCGATTCTTGGCGGCAGCTTGTTCATGATTGAGCGTGACTATAATTTTGGCGAAAGCGTCACTTACGGTGTCGGCAGCGGTCTGGGTTGGGCGCTGGCGATTACAGTCATGGCCGGTGTGCGCGAAAAACTTAAATACAGTGATATTCCCGCCGGTTTGCAAGGTCTGGGCATTACTTTTATTACTGCGGGTCTGATGTCGCTTGGCTTCATGGCTTTCTCTGGAATCCAACTTTAAGAAGGGTGTGTAATGCTGGAAATTCTATTAGGGATTATTATTTTCACGGCTTTTGTCATTGCGCTGGTGTTTGTGATTATTGGTGCAAAAAGCAAATTGGTCGCGGAAGGCGATGTTGAAATCCTGATCAATGATGAAAAGAAAATTCATGTGCCTGCGGGCTCAAAATTGTTAACCGCGCTGGCTGATAACGGCTTGTTCGTTTCTTCGGCGTGCGGCGGCGGCGGTACTTGCGGCCAATGCAAGGTTAAGGTGCATTCAGGCGGCGGCGAAATTTTACCGACTGAGCTGAGCCATATTACCAAGCGTGAAGCGGCCGAAGGCGAGCGCCTTTCTTGCCAGGTTTCGGTCAAACATAATATGAACATTGAAGTTGAAGACGATGTCTTCGGCGTTAAAAAATGGGAATGTACGGTTAAATCAAACCATAACGTGGCTACCTTTATTAAGGAACTGGTGCTGGAATTGCCTGAAGGCGAAGAAATCAACTATCGCGCCGGCGGCTACATTCAGATTGAATGCCCCGCCTACGTCGCTAAATACAGTGATTTCAATGTCGAAGAACGTTTCCGCGATGATTGGGATAAGTTCAATTTGTGGCGTTTTGTGTCTGATGTCAAAGAGCCGACCTTACGCGCTTATTCGATGGCAAGTTATCCTGAAGAAAAAGAAATTATGCTGAACGTGCGTATTGCGACGCCGCCTCCGGGCGCGCTGGACAGCGTACCGCCCGGCATTATGTCTTCTTTTATCTTTAACCTGAAACCCGGCGATAAATGTATTGTTTCCGGGCCTTATGGTGAATTTTTCGCCAAAGACACGCAAAATGAAATGGTCTTTGTCGGCGGCGGTGCAGGTATGGCGCCGATGCGTTCACATATCTTCGACCAATTACGCAGGCTGAAATCCAAGCGTAAAATGAGCTTTTGGTATGGTGCGCGTAGCAAACGCGAAATGTTCTATGTGGAAGATTTCGATATGCTGGCTAAAGAAAATGACAATTTTGAATGGCATGTGGCATTGTCAGATCCGTTACCGGAAGATAATTGGACAGGTTATACCGGCTTTATTCACAATGTGTTATTTGAAGAATACATTAAGAATCATCCGGCTCCTGAGGATTGTGAATTCTACATGTGCGGGCCGCCAATGATGAACTCGGCGGTGATTAAAATGTTGCTGGATAACGGCGTCGAGCCGGAAAATATCTTCCTAGATGATTTTGGCGGATAAGTAATGTTGCTGTTTTATCCTTTTTTTAGAAGAATAAAATAGCAAGCAGCAACGATAACGAGGAGCGCGGTTAAATCCGGTTCCTCGTTTTTTTTAGTGTCAGTTTTAACAATAGAGGGTGAGACCATGGTTTATTTTCTAGTGACCTTTGTGTTTATGGCTTTTGTCATTGCCATTATGGCCGTAGGCGTTATTTTTGGCAGACGCGCCATTAAGGGTTCATGTGGCGGTGCTGCGAATAATGCGGATTGTGTTTGTGTGGAAAAATGTGATAAAAGAAAGAAACTGGAAGCGGAAGCCGGTTTAAATCAGGGGTCTTAGCTTAGGATTATAATAATAAATAACTCAGGAGTTCATTATGCTAGCGAAAATTGCTATCGCGGATTATATGTCGAAAAGATTGGTTACGCTGACTAAAGATACCAATGTGCTCGATGCTGTCAAACACTTGCTGGATCATAAAATTACCAGTGCGCCTGTTGTCGATCAGCGCGGCCACTTATTGGGCATGTTTTCTGAGAAAGATGTGATGCGGATTGTGCTGGAGACGGTTTACAACCAAAGCATGAGTGGTAAAGTCGGCGATTATATGAGTACGGATATTATCAGCGTCGATGCTGAATCCAGTATTGTCGATTTGGCAGAAAAATTTGAGCAGACGACGGTCAGGAGTTTTCCTGTATTTCAGGATAATGAATTGGTTGGGATTGTCAGCCGCACCGATGTGTTAAGAGCTTTGGCTGTACATAATTGAGTAGTGTAGGCGTCTAATGGCCTAAATATATGCAGACCTTTTATTGGCACGATTACGAAACCTTCGGCACCGATCCTCGGCGAGATCGACCGGTGCAGTTTGCCGGACTGCGCACTGATGTTGATTTCAACGTAGTCGATGAGCCGCTGGTTATTTATTGCAAGCCGTCTTTGGATTGTTTACCTCATCCAGATGCTTGTTTAATTACCGGCATTACTCCGCAGCTGGCCGAGCAAAAAGGCGTTTGCGAGGCCGAGTTTATCGGTCTGATTCATAATCAATTAGCGCAACCGAATACCTGCACGCTGGGTTATAACAGTCTTCGTTTTGATGATGAAGTGACCCGCAATTGTTTGTACCGCAATTTTTACGATCCTTATGCGAGGGAATGGCAGAACGGCAATTCGCGTTGGGATTTGATTGATGTGGTTAGGGCGGCGAGGGCTTTGCGTCCTGAAGGCATTGTTTGGCCGGTTAGTGATGAAGGTAAGCCCAGTTTTAGATTAGATCAGCTCACCGTGGCCAATAATATAAGCCACGATGCGGCGCATGATGCGCTGTCCGATGTCTACGCCACGTTGGCAATTGCCAAGTTGGTTAAGCAAGCCCAGCCTAAGCTCTATCAATTTTTGTTGCAGCATCGTGTCAAAGCTGAGGCGCTTAAGCTGCTGCAGTTGGGCAGTTTTAAACCGGTGGTGCATATTTCGGGCAAATACCTGGCGGCTAAAAACTGTCTTGCGGTAGTGTTGCCTGTGTGTAAACATCCAACTAATACCAACGGCGTGGTTGTTTATGACCTGTCGGTTGATCCCGATCCGCTGCTTAATTTATCGGTCGAAGATATTCGTCAACAGATTTTTACCGCGACTGCCGACCTGCCGGAAGGCATGGCAAGAATCCCATTAAAAACTGTGCATATCAATAAATGTCCAGTTTTAGCGCCCATTTCTGTGATTAGGCCGGAAGATGCGCAGCGCCTGGAAATAGATTTGGCGCTCTGTTTAGCCAACATCAGTAAAATTAAAGCGGCCAAAGGTTTGGCTGAAAAATTGGCGGAGGTGTTTAGCGCTCAGTTCTACGGCGAACAAGAGTGCGATCCTGATTTGGCTATTTATAGCGGCGGATTTTTTTCGGACAGCGACAAAAAACAGATGAATAAGATACAGGCTATGCCGCCTGGGCAATTAGCCGCATCTTCCATTAAGTTTTCCGATAGCCGTCTGCCGGACATGCTGTTTAGATACCGCGCCCGAAATTACCCGGAAACCTTGGTTGCCGAGGAGTTGTTGAAATGGCATGAATTTTGCCGAAATCGATTGCTGGGTCGTCAGGCCGGAGGCGGCATTGTGCTGGATGATTATTTCAGTCGCTTGGTAAAAATGCGTGCCGATGCCACTGTCGATACAAGTCTTATTGACGCCTTGGAAGCTTATGGGCATGAGAAAATGACTGTGTTGGGCATGGATTGTTAAAATAGGGCTTGCCAAATTTAGGGAATGCTCTATAATGCCCCAAATCAATCGCGGGGTGGAGCAGCTTGGTAGCTCGTCGGGCTCATAACCCGAAGGTCGTAGGTTCAAATCCTGCCCCCGCTACCATATATAAAACTGCATGGATGCAGGAGTTAGTGCAACGTAAGGATTGGTTGTAGAGAACCCCGTTTTGGGGTTTTTTATTTTCTGGGCTTTGGTTATTTAAAAGCTCTCAGTTGGTTATTAATGGAAGAGCCGTCGGCTCTTTTTTTTTGTGCGAAAGTAAGTGAGGATAAAATGAAACAGGCTCCTGAGCATTTGGTTAATCTGATTGAGCCAATTGTTGAAGGTTTAGGTTATGAATGCGTCGGCATTGAATATAATCCACATCCTAAACATGGTCTGTTAAGAATCTACATCGATAGTGATAACGGAATCCTGGTTGAGGACTGTTCTAAAGTCAGTCATCAAATCAGTGGCGTTCTGGATGTCGAAGACCCGATTCAAGGTAACTATCAGTTGGAAGTTTCTTCGCCGGGCGAAGACAGGCTCTTTTTTAAAGTGAGTCAGTTTGAGCGTTACATTGGCAGTATGGCGTTCATTCATTTATTTAAAGCCATAAACGGCCGCAGAAAAATTAACGGCCTGATAGAAAAAGTTGAAGGCGAAGTGATTACGCTTCAGGAAGGCGATGAGGTTTTTGAGGTTCCTTTTAGCGCGATGAGCAAGGCGCGCTTGATCCCTGAATCCCGTGTATTAAATCAAAGTATTGAAAAAGGAGGGCGCGGTGGCAAATAAAGAAATTTTGTTGGTGGTGGATGTTTTTTCTAATGAAAAGGATATTGAAAAAGAAGTTGTTTTCCAGGCCATTGAGTCCGCATTAGAAGCGGCCACAATCAAACGCCACGCGAATCAAATTAAAGCCCGTGTTTGCATTAACAGAAAAACCGGCGATTATGTCACTTACCGAGTGTGGGACGTAGTTGATGCGAATAGTCAAATTGATGGCGATGTTGAGTTTCCGGAAACGCAAATATTGTTGGAAGTGGCGCGCTTTGACAATCCGGATGCTCAAATCGGCGATGTCATTGAGGAAGAAATTGAATCGGTCGATTTTGGCCGTATTGCAGCACAGACCGCTAAACAGGTTATTATTCACAAGGTTAGGGAAGCAGAACGCAAGAAAATTGTTGACGCTTATAAGAGCCGTGTCGGCGAGCTAATTACCGGCATCGTAAAACGCATCGAAAAAGGCAGTGTTTATCTGGATTTGGGCGGCCATGTTGAGGCTTATATCGCCAAAGAAGACATGATTCCCCGTGAAGCGATACGCATCGGCGACAGAATCCGGGGCTATTTGAAAGACGTGCGTTTAGAGCCGCGCGGCCCGCAATTGTTTGTTAGCCGTACCGCGCCGGAATTATTGATTGCGCTATTCCGGCTTGAAGTGCCGGAAGTGGGCGAAGGTTTGATTGAAGTTATGGGGGCTGCGCGTGATCCGGGTTCCAGAGCCAAGATTGCGGTTAAAGGCAATGATCCGAGGCTGGATCCAGTCGGCGCTTGTGTCGGCATGAGAGGGTCGAGAGTGCAGTCGGTTTCTAACGAACTGGCCGGCGAGCGTGTCGATATTATCCTGTGGAATCAAAGTGAAGCTCAGTTCGTGATTAATGCAATGTCGCCTGCTGAAATTCAGTCTATCGTTATCGACGAAGACAAACACAGTATGGATCTGGCTGTCGGTTCAGACAATTTGTCTCAAGCAATCGGCCGAGGCGGTCAAAATGTGCGTCTTGCTACCCAGTTAACCGGTTGGGAATTGAATGTCATTGACGCGTCAAAGGCGGAACAAAATAGTGAGGCTGAGGCTGGCAAGATCAAGCAGTTATTTGTTGACCAGCTGGACGTCGATGAAGAGATTGCCACGATTCTAGTTGAAGAAGGTTTTAATACGGTCGAAGAAATTGCCTATGTTCCGGTCAGCGAAATGTTGGAAATTGAAGGCTTTGATGCCGATTTAGTGGATACTTTGAGAAGCCGGGCTAAAGATGCGTTGCTGATTAGCGCTATTGCCGCTGAAGAGAAAATAGAAACAGCCGAGCCTGCACAGGATTTGCTGGAAATGGAAGGTATGGACAGGGATTTGGCTTATGGCTTGGCAGGTCATGGCATTATTACGATGGATGATTTGGCGGAACAGGCAATAGATGATTTATTGAATTTTCCGGGCATGAATGAAGACAGGGCGGCAAAGTTGATTATGAAGGCGCGTGAGCCTTGGTTTGCTGAGGAACAGGCGAGTAGGTAAGGGGTATGAAAAATGAGTAATAAAACGGTACGGCAATTAGCGGAGGTGGTCAAAATACCTCTGGAACGTTTATTGGAGCAGCTGAAAGAAGCGGGGTTATCTGCGACTACGCCTGATGATGTGATCAATGAGGATGAAAAAATGCAGTTGCTTGCGCATTTGCGTAAGCGCCATGGCAAAGAGGAGGGTGCGGCAGAAGTTTCTTTGAAGCGGGTGACGTTAAAGCGTAGGACGGTCAGTGAACTTAAGCAGGCCAGTGTGCCTGGCACCACTACCAAAACGATCAGTGTTGAAGTCCGTAAGCAGAAAACGTATATCAAGCGTAGTGAAGTCGCGGATTCCGATGAGCATAAGAATACGGGGCAGGCGCTTAAAGAACAAGTGGTCTTGCCGGTTGAAACTATTCCTGCTGTTGATGTCGAGGCTGAGGTTATTGTTCCTGTTGGGGAGCCGATAACAGAAGTCATTTTGGAGCAGCAAGAACAGCCTGTACTTGAGCCGACAGTTGCAGCGGTGGTTGAAACTGAAGAAACTCAAGCGCCTGTCGCGCCGGAAATAAGCGCCGTTGATTTAGTGTCGGTTACGGAAGAGCGGAAAGAAGAGGCGGCGGCAACGGAAGCCAGAAAAAAACAGCGGGAAAAAGAACAGCGTCTTGAAGAGTCGATCAAGAGAAATGCGGATAAGGTCAGGCAGCAGGCCTCTGCTAAACAAGAGGTTCTGCATAGAAAAAAACAGGAAGAAGGCACGCGCTCCGGTGCGGGCGGTAGGGACAGTAAAAAGCCGAAGAAAAAAGGCAGCAAAAAAACCGAACGTGTCAGCATTAAAGCTGAAGGCAAGCATCAGTTTGAAATGCCGGTTGAGCCTATTGTCAAAGAGGTTGCGATACCGGAAATGATTATCGTCTCCGATCTTGCGCAAAAGATGAGCGTTAAAGCCGCGATGGTTATCAAGCATCTGATGAAGCTGGGTATTATGGCAACCATCAATCAAAGCATAGACCAGGAAACAGCGGTCATTCTGGTGGAGGAAATGGGCCATAAAGCGATTATGCAGAGTGATGACGATCTTGAGCAGGAAATGTTGTCCGAGGCGCAAGATGAAGATAATCGAGTGGAGCTGCCGCGGGCGCCGATTGTCACCATCATGGGCCATGTCGATCACGGTAAAACCTCGCTGCTCGATTATATCCGTAAAACCCGTGTTGCTGCCGGTGAAGCGGGCGGTATCACCCAGCATATCGGTGCTTATCAGGTAATAACCGACCACGGTTCGGTCACCTTTTTAGACACGCCGGGCCATGCTGCCTTTACTGCGATGCGTGCTCGCGGTGCTGATGTCACCGACGTGGTCATTGTTGTGGTTGCAGCCGATGACGGTGTGATGCCGCAAACTAAGGAAGCGGTCGAACATGCCAAGGCGGCTAATGTGCCGATTATTGTGGCGATGAACAAGATTGATAAGCCCGATGCCAATCCTGACAAAGTCATGCAGGAGCTGGCCAATATCGATGTGATTGCGGAAGAGTGGGGCGGCGATGTGCAGTTCCTGAAAATTTCAGCAAAAACCGGCGAAGGTATTGATGATTTGATTGAAGCCTTGATTGTGCAAACCGAAATTCTGGAATTGAAAGCCCCGGTCGAAGGTGCTGCATCGGGTATTGTGATTGAGTCGAGGCTGGATAAAGGCCGCGGTGTTGTTGCTACCGTATTGATCCAAAAAGGGACGTTGGAAAGCGGCCAAATGGTGCTGTGCGGCCATGAATACGGCCGGGTTCGCGCCATGTTCAACGAGAATGGTGTTGCCATCAAATCAGCCGGGCCTTGTGCGCCTGTCGAAATTCTGGGGCTTTCGGGAACGCCGAACGCCGGTGATGAATTCCTGGTGGTGCAAAACGAACGTATCGCCAAAGATTTGGCCAAGCATCGTGAAGACCGCAAAAAACTGTCCCGCCATGCGGTACAACAAGCCTCCAAGTTGGATGAAGTTTTCTCCAGAATGGCGACCGGTGAAATTGCCAGCGTCAATCTGGTGTTAAAAACCGATGTTCAGGGCAGTTTGGAAGCCTTGCGCAGTTCTTTGGTCGGCTTGTCGAATGATGAAGTCGAAGTAAAAGTCGTGTTCGGTGGTGTCGGCGGCATTAACGAAGGCGATGCCAATTTGGCTTTGGCTTCAGGTGCAATTTTGATGGGCTTTAATGTCCGCGCCGATGCCACGGCACGTAAACTGATTGAAGAAAAGGGCATCGACCTGCATTACTACAGCATCATTTATGAAGCGATTGATGAGGTTAAAAAAGCCATCAGCGGTATGTTGGCGCCGGAAATCAAGGAACAAATTGTCGGTCTTGCCGAAGTGCGCGATGTCTTCAAGTCGCCAAAATTCGGTGCGATTGCCGGTTGTATGGTGGTTGATGGTTTCGTCAAGAGAAATCTGCCGATACGGGTTCTGCGTAATAACGTGGTGATTTATGAAGGGCAGTTGGAATCTTTGCGCCGTTTCAAAGACGATGCGGCTGAAGTCAAAATGGGCATGGAATGCGGCATCGGCGTAAAAAATTACAACGATGTCCAACCCGGCGATCAAATCGAAGTGTTTGAACGCATCGAAGTTAAACGGGAACTGTAAATCTTATGGCAAGAGAATTTGGCCGCAATGCCCGGGTTTCATCGCAGATGCAAAAAGAGCTTTCAATGATTCTGCAACGCGATATTAATGATTCCCGGTTAGGCTTTATTACTATCAATGAAGTGGTGGTCACGAAAGACTTGGCGGTTGCCAAAATTTACGTCACCGTGTTGAATGTTGATGAACAAGGCAAGAAAGCTAACGTTAAATTGCTGAACGAAATGTCGCCGGTGATCCGGCATCAACTCGCCAAGCGAATGCGTTTGCGGCATATCTCGGATTTGCGTTTTTATTACGACGATTCCTTTGATACCGGTATGCGGGTTGCCGAGCTGTTGAGTGATCTGGATAAAAAGCCTGCCGATTCCATTCAGAGTGAGTCAGGCGAAGATTAGTCCGGCATGAGTAAACGCAAGTCAGGACTCAATATTCACGGCATCGTGCTGCTTGATAAACGTTTGGGCGTCTCGTCAAACAAAGCCTTGCAGGAAGTTAGGCGCTTGTTTAATGCCAATAAAGCGGGGCATACCGGCAGCCTTGATCCTTTAGCTACCGGCTTGCTGCCGCTTTGTTTTGGCGAAGCGACCAAGGTGTCGGCGCTGATGCTTGATGACAACAAACGTTATCAGGTGGTTGTCCAGCTTGGCGTGATGACCGATACCGGCGACGCCGAAGGCACGGTGATAGAAACCAAGCCGGTGCCTGAACTATCGATTGACGATATTCTGGTCTGTCTGAAAAAATTTACCGGCGAAATCGACCAAGTCCCGCCGATGTATTCGGCGTTAAAACTTAACGGTAAAAAGCTCTATGAACTGGCGCGAGAAGGCATTACTGTCGAGCGTAAAGCCCGGCATATCACCATCTTTGACTTGAAGCTGCTGGATTTTGCTAAAGATCAGTTGACGCTGGACGTGTTTTGCTCAAAAGGCACCTATATCCGCTCCTTGGCTGAAGATATTGGCCATGATTTGGGCTGCGGCGGCACGGTAAAAGAGTTGCGCAGGCTTGAAGCCGGCCAATTCAATATAAACGATGCCAGAACCATCGAGCAATTAACGGCTATGGATCAGCAAAGTTTGCAGGCTTGCCTAATTAATGTCGATAAACCGCTTGAGCACCTGCCGTCTGTGCATTTATCGGATGAACAGGCAGTCTCCATCAACTACGGCCAGTCTGTCGAGCTTTCGTCATTGCCCAATGCCATTATCGGCACGGTGCGGATGTACCGTGCTGAGATGTTTTTAGGCTTGGGGGAAATGGCTTTGGATGGTAAACTAGCGCCGAAAAAGTTGTTCAATATGAGCAATGAAAGCATCTGAGCTGAAAAGCTCGGATGAAAAAAATACACCTGTTTCTACACCCTATCGTGGACTCAGTGTACTTAAGGAGCCGCCCATTATGGCGGCTTTATTTTTTAATTTTTAATCTATTAAAATAGGGATTACAAATGCCATTTACTGCAGAACAAAAAAAAGCGGTTGTCGAAGCGTACCGCCAGTCAGAAACCGATACCGGCTCACCTGAAGTGCAAGTTGCTTTATTGACAGCACATATCACGCATTTAACGCCGCATTTTGCAGCACACAAAAAAGACAATCATTCACGTCGCGGACTGTTGCGCATGGTTAATCAGCGTCGTAAATTGCTCGATTATCTGAAAAACAAAGACAGCAACCGTTATCGTACATTGATTGAACGTCTCGGTTTACGTAAGTAACAGACTAAAAAAACGGCACCTTCACAGTGCCGTTTTTGTTGCAAGCCGGGTTAGTAATAGCGTAGCCCGGCACTCACTCCATAACCCACCTCGCAAAGGAACCTTATAGTGAATCCTATCAGGAAAGAATTTCAGTACGGCGATCGACTCGTTAAATTAGAAACCGGTGAAATAGCCCGCCAGGCCGATGGCGCAGTTATGATCGATGTAGAGGGTACGACACTGTTAGTTACCGTCGTCGGTAAAAAACAGGCCAGCGGCGGCGACTTTTTCCCGTTGACTGTGAACTATCAGGAAAAAGCCTACGCAGCCGGTAAAATACCGGGCGGCTTTTTTAAGCGGGAAGGGCGTCCCAGTGAAAAAGAAACCTTAACCTCACGCTTGATTGACCGACCTATCCGTCCTCTGTTCCCTGAGGGCTACACCAACGAAGTTCAGATCATTGCCACCGTTGTATCGCTCAATCCTGAAGTTGATCCCGAAATTCCCGCCTTATTGGGCGCCTCCGCTGCCTTGGCAGTTTCAGGCCTGCCTTTTAACGGCCCCGTAGGTGCAGCCACAGTCGGTTATAAAGACGGTGCCTATTTATTAAACCCAAGCCCTGCTGCCTTGAAAGAATCGCAGCTGGAATTGGTCGTTGCCGGAACCGCCCATGCGGTATTAATGGTCGAATCGGAAGCCGACAACCTGTCGGAAGAAGTGATGCTGGGCGCGGTTTTATTCGGTCATGAGCAAATGCAGGTTGCCATCAGCGCCATTAACGAATTTGCCGCTGCTGCCGGCGCAGGCGTTGTTGAGTGGGTTGCTCCTGAAGTGAATGCCGAACTTAAAAAACGCGTCACTGACGAAGTTGAAGCCGGTATAAAAGCCGCTTATCAAGTCGCGGAAAAACTGGTCAGACAAGAGCAGTTGAAAGACATCAGAAATGCCGCTGTTGAAAAACTGATGGCCGATGCCGAATATGCCGAAAGTGACATTCGCGGCATTATTGAGCACTTGGAATACCGCATCGTTCGTAACGCAATTTTGAACGAAAGCAAACGCATAGACGGACGTGCCTTAGACAAAATCAGACCGATTACGGTCAGAACCGGCGTATTGCCCAGAACTCACGGTTCGGCATTATTTACCCGTGGCGAAACTCAAGCACTGGTTATCGCAACATTAGGCACACAACGCGATGCGCAAATCATCGACGCATTGGCCGGTGAGTACAAAGAACCGTTTATGCTGCATTACAATTTTCCTCCGTACAGCGTCGGCGAAACCGGCTTTGTCGGCTCGCCAAAACGCCGCGAAATCGGTCATGGCCGTTTGGCGAAACGTGGCGTTGCCGCCGTGTTGCCGAACATGGAAGAATTTCCCTACACCCTGCGCGTCGTGTCTGAAGTGACCGAATCCAACGGCTCAAGCTCAATGGCATCAGTTTGCGGCAGCAGTTTGGCGTTAATGGATGCCGGTGTGCCGATCAAATCACCGGTTGCGGGTATCGCAATGGGCCTGATTAAAGAAGGCGATAACTTTGCAGTCTTGTCCGACATCATGGGTGATGAAGATCATCTGGGCGACATGGACTTTAAAGTCGCAGGTTCCGTAGACGGCATCACCGCGCTGCAAATGGACATCAAAATTGATGGCATTACCGCAGAAATCATGAAGACAGCGTTGGAGCAAGCAAAACATGGCCGTTTGCATATCCTGGGTGAAATGAACAAAGCCTTGTCTTCCACCCGTGAAGAAATGTCCGATTTCGCACCGCGTATTATCACGTTCAAAATTGATCCTGCAAAAATCCGCGAAGTGATCGGCAAAGGCGGCGCAACCATCCGTAGCATCACCGAACAAACCGGCGCCAGTGTTGATTTGACCGATGACGGTGTGGTTAAAGTGGCATCCGTTGATAAAGCCGCTGGTGAAGAAGCGCGCCGTTTGATCGAAGAAATTACCGCTGAAGTTGAAGTCGGCAAAGTCTACGAAGGCAAAGTCGTGCGCTTAATGGATTTCGGTGCTTTCGTAACCATATTGCCCGGCAAAGACGGCTTGGTTCATATCTCGCAAATTTCAGACGAACGCGTGGATAAAGTCAGCGACAAACTGAATGAAGGCGATATCGTTAAAGTCAAAGTGCTGGAAATTGACCGTCAGGGCAGGGTTAGGTTGAGCATGAAAGAAATCGAGATCGATGCAGAGTAAGGTCAATTAAGGCAATAAATAGACCCTGTTTCCCATGAGGGCACGAAGTATGCGACGTATAATTGTTTTTCTCGTGCTTTCATGGTGAATTCAAGGGATTTTATTTCTTGATTTAGTTAAGAAAACCTTTAGAATTACCCGTCCTACATGGGGGTGTTAGCTCAGTTGGTAGAGCAGTGGACTCTTAATCCATAGGTCTAGGGTTCGAATCCCTAACGCCCCACCAATAAAATCAAGGCCTTACAAGAAATTGAAGGCCTTTTTTATTATCTGAAATAAAATTTTTCCCATTCCTGTCCCATTTCTAAAAAAACAACCGCAACGCTTGTGTGAAGACCTGCGATATTGTGTGAAGACCTGCGATATTTGGACAAGGTGATGGGACTAGCGGGGATGACTGGAGCCTAGACGGGACACGGGTTCTAGGGTTTTTTGGCTGTTTTTGGTTTTGCGCGATATTTGGCGTGATTTTTTCGGTTTTTTGTTTTTTTTGCGCGATATTTGGCGGTGTCTGCGTTATTGGTTTTCTTGCTTTGGCCGGATTTAACGGCTCCTTTCTTGGTTTTTTTCTGCGTTTCGTTTCTCGCCTATATATATAGTATAACTGTCGCCATAATTTTGCCTACTGTTGTCGGTTATCGATACATTGTAGGTGTTGGTGATGGTGTTTTGCGTTTCTGTCGTCTGCCGTTGCTGCATGATGGCTTCCAGTTCTTCTTTTAGCATATTGCTTTCCTTTTTTAGGTCATTGATTTGACTAGCTCGTTGAGTATGGTTGACGCGCGGTCTTGTCCGGCTTTCGCCCTTTTTTTATCTTCCTCCTCGTACATTTGATACATCAAGCCGATGGCTTTGGCCTTTTGGTCGGGCTGTAGGCGGCTCCGATGCTTGCTTAGCGCTTCTTCTATGGTTTCGATGGCGAGCTTGAGGCGCTGGTAGTCGATGACCACCAGCGGCTCCACCAAGTCGCCGATGGGCGCGTTGGGCTGGCTGACGGTGTCCGCCACCAACATCGGGCCTTGCCCGGTCAATAGCCATGTAGCATTGATGCCAGCATTGATTAAGCGAATGATAGCGTCAGCGCCTGGCTTGCTAATATCCATCTCATACTTTTGAATCGTGCTAAACGGGATTCCTAATAAGGAGCTTGCTTCATCTTGTTTAAGCTTCTTATATTCCCTCCATTGTTTTAATCTGCCCCCGATAGTCATGTCGCAACCAATGCGGTCTGTTGCGACACACTCACTTTTTTCTGTTGCGACACTGTCGCAACAGTAAGCATTTGATAATAATAAATAAAATTAAAAATCATTGGTTTGTTCTCCCGACTCTGTTGCGACAAAAATAAAATAAATCCTGATTAGGATTCTTTTTGTTTGACTGAACTCCTAATTAGGAGTCTAATAATCACTCGTTATTTAACTTGATGAAGGAAAAGACTATGAATGACCTAAGCACAAAAAAAGCCAGTCAAGACGTGGAACCCGCGCAGGACTGGCACCCCGCCGACGTTAAGGCGGCGCTGGCTAAAGCCGGTTACACGCTCGCGGCACTGGCCGAAGAGCATGGTTTAAAAGGCGGCGCAACACTGTCGAAAGCGTTGACCTCCAGTTTTCCTATTGCCGAGAAGCGTATTGCTGACGCTATCGGCGTCCATCCTAAAGTGATCTGGCCGAGCCGCTATAACGAAGACGGCAGCCGCAAACTGCAAGGCTTTAGAGCGATAGAGTCTAGCCGAAGAATGGCGAAAGCTCAAGCTAAGGCAAATGGAGAGCAGCCATGAGCACGGAGGCGGATGTTTATGAGCTTGATTTTAAAGTTCGTAGTGTTTCAGAAGCAGGTGACGTCACTTATATGTGTCCTGATTTCAGCGTGCTGATCGATACAGAGACTGGGTTTATATCTGCTGTATTCGGTACTGGAGGTAAATCATGAGTCCAGGAGAGAGAGTAGAGCTTGAGGTAACAGTTTACCAGCTGACCGTACTGATGAATGCGGCTACCCATCCGGGTCATCGGTTGCCGAAATTGGACGCTGTGGAAAACGGTACAGTCAATAGTCATCCTATCGAACTGAAAAAACTAATGTTAATTAGGCAGTTAGAGCAATTATCGATGATACGACGGTTGGTGCCGGACGATACGGAGTCCTGGGAGATGACTGAGCTGGGTGACGCGCTTGTTGAGTGGATCATTGAGGCAGCGGCGCAGTGTCAAACGCAGCTTGAGAGTAGGCATTCCCAAGCTGGCGCTTGGGAACGAGACAGAATGGCAAAAGCTCAAGCCAAGGCGGAAGGGGGTGAGGTGTGAAAACGGTCATGACGCCCTTTCCTGATGTTGAGGCACCGTGTCCTAAGTGTGATCGGTCGGTACTGATCGGGGGCTGGGAGTTTGAGACGAGTTCGCTTTATTTTGCTAAAGCGGTTGCGGTTTGCGAGGACTGTGATGTTGAGTTCTTGGTTCAGGTTGAATAGGAGACGAGGATGAATCGATATGCATTGTTGTTGCAAGGCGGCCAATGCGCACTGGACATTGACGCTTGGGACATGGGACATGCACTGAGAACGGCGGCGGAAAAAATTGCCGAGGGCTGGGCGGTGTATGCAATCCGGTGCGAAAGCGGCTATGAAGCGCATCTTTAGCGCGTTTAATCGCGGCCGGGTGGCCGCTCCCACAGTAGGAGAAAGTTATGTATACGATGAGTGATGAGCAATACCGGCGGATGCTGGCCGCCGAAGAAAAGATGGCGGAGGCCGGGGCGTTGCTGCGCGATTGCAGCAGCTATGCCTTTGCCATGGGGCAGTTCGAGGGCAGCGGCGAGGGCTCAGCGTTATCGCGGCGGGTGGATGCCTTTCTGCGCGATTGGGCGCTGCCAAAATGAGCCCGCCGACCGACATTAACCGCCCGGCGTCGACGGAGGAGATTGCCGCCGCGCTGGGCTTATCGAAACGCTCGGCTGAACGCAAGGCCGACAAGAGCAACTGGCCTTACACCGAACAAGCGACACATAGCCGCCACAAAAAACGCCTGTATGCGCTGAAGACCTTGCCGCAAGACGTGCAATTTGCGCTATTAAACAAACGGATCGACGACCCTGTCGATCAAACCCTTAATGAACAACAGGACACACACCATGCCACACAAAATACATTTGGACTTTCCCGACCCGATGACGCTAGACGAGGAGCAGCGGCTATTGGACATGCGGCGCTGGCTGACCGTGGATCATCTGCTGATTCTGATAAGAATCAAACAGGACACGCCCTATCTGGCGGACATGGCCGACGGGTGGTATCCCCACCTGGACAGCCTAAAAGTGGCCGAAATACCTGCCTACCGGCTCAAGGAGGAAAAACTGCTGGAGATAGCGCGGACACGGGAGCTGGAGCGCTTGGGCTATCTGACGCTGACGGCGGACGAAGCCTGGACGCTGACGGATTGGGGGCTGATGGCGCTCAAGTTTTGGACGGCGTACCTGTACGACACGATCCGAAGGCCGTTTTAAAAACAGCGTTGGCTAAACCCCAATCTAATCTGCCTCCCTTAAATAAAACGCAAATACGCATCCATGAAGCCATAAAACACATCGTCAATTACGTCACCGCCACTGGCTTGCCAAAGCGGGCCGCGTTGGCGGTGCTGAACAAGAGCTATGCCGATGGCAGTCTGTCTAAGACCTTGCGCTGGTCGCTGGAACATGCCTGGGAAAAGCGCCGCGACGGTTGCGTATTGAACGTGAGTACATATAGCAAATGGGAGGCCAACTTTAAAGAACGCGGCCACTATGCGCCGCTGAAGCGGGCCAAGGATTTCACGCTGAAGCCTTGGCATGTGTTGGCCGTTGACTTAAAGCGCCGCCCGCAAGGCAGTTCAAAGCGCTGGATACATGCCGAACTGGTCAAGGCCTTAGGCGACGATGCGCCGGGTTACAGCGCGATGTGCGTGTGGTTCCATGAAAAATTGAGCGAAAAAGACCAGCTCGAAGGACGCTATAGCGGGTCGCAACTGCGCTCAAGGAAGTTTTACCAACACCGCACTAGCGAGGGCTTGGAGCCCGGAACGCTGGTTCATGCCGACGGCTGGAACACGCATTTTAGTGCGCCGCACCCGGTCACTAGGGAATTCGTCACCTACGAAGTGTGGCATTTCCATGATGTGGCGACGCGTTATGTGCCAAAACCCGGCATTGGCTTGACCGAAAACGCCTTGGTCATCACCTGCGCCCTGGAAAACACGGTGCGCGAGCTGGGGGTTCCAGCCCGGGTGCAGACCGATAGCACCAAGGTGGTTAAGGGTGCCGACCGGTTTACCAAGGCGATGCATTCCTTTGAGGAGCGGCTGGGGTTTACCTGGGTGCATCCCAAGGAAGTCGGCAACTCGCAAGCCAACGGTATTGCGGAAAACTTTAATACCAGCTGGCTGGATAAGCGCTCGCGGGAGCTGGCGACCTATCAAAACCGCAACAGTATGGACGACCTGAGCTTTAAACGGGTGCGCAAGCTGACCGGGCAAATGGTCAAGGCGATCAACAGCGGCGATACGGAACTGCGCGACCAAAAGAAGCGGGAGATTGAGCGGGTCGGTAAAGGCTTGGTGTTTGACACCTATCGGCAAGCTTTCGATTGGGTCATTAAAGTTTGTCACGAATTTAACGACAGGCCGCACAGTTCGCTGAAGAAGGTGACTTGCCCTGCCACCGGAAAAAGGCGTTACCAGACGCCCCGTGAAGCGCTGAACGAGCATATCAGTCTGGGCTGGACGCCGGTGGCGCTGGACGAGCAGGAATTGATCGACGCTTTCAGACCGCATGTGCAGGTCAAGGTGCGGCGGGAAACGGTGTCGCCTTGGGGCGGGATGCGCTACCGCAACCCTGAGGTATTAAGCCATTTGAACGGCAAGGAGGTGATTGTCGCTTATGACATGTCCGATTACGAGACGGTCTGGGTGAAGGACTTGAAAGGGGTGCCGCTTTGCGAGGCCACCTTTGTTGAGGCGACGCGTTACCACGCGGTGACTGCACAGCAGGCGGACGAGGAAAAACGGGCGATTGCGGCGTTGAAACGCTTGGATAAAAAGCGTGATGCGGTAATGGCCAGAGTGCCTAATCAAGTTATCGAAGGCGAGGTATTAACTCAGGTACCGGTTATTTTCAGAGAGCCTGAGCCTGAGTTGGTGGAAGTGCCGGTGCCGTTTAGGGAGCCGGAAGTGGCGTTAAAAGCGCCGGTGTTGCCGGGGAATTTTAACAAGAAGGATGAGGAGGCGATGGGGAGTTATGAAGACACGGTGATGATGCTGCAAAAACTGAAAGAGGCCAAAGAGTGAACATCAAGCAGAGCTTGAGGCTAGGCATTCCCAAGCTGGAGCTTGGGAACGAGAAGAAAAGGTGGGCAAAACAGCATTGCCCACCCTACGCAGTAACACTATCTGGGTGCAACCAGATGGATTTTTTAACTAAGCAAGAGGAATTATAAATGAAACACCATTACGTTAAAACCAGTAATCACATGTTGTTTATGGCCATGCTGCAAACGGTGGAAACCCGTGCGTCAGCGGAAGCGCGGATTTTGCTGCTGGCAGGTGAGCCCGGTACCGGTAAAAGCCGCTGTGTCGACAACATCGGCGCGGAACGCAACGCCATCCATATAGAAGGGATGCCGGGCATGAATGTGACCTATCTGCGCGACTTGTTGGCCTACGAATTGGGTTGCCAGGGCGGCTCCAAGTTCATGCAGCATAAAGCCATTGTCGATACCTTTATCCAGCGCAAACCGACGGTGATTCTGGATGAAGCGCAGCATGGGCTGGAGAAGAAAGCCGACTGTATTGAGTATTTGCGCCGGATCTGCGAACAGGCGGGCAGCGTGTTGATTTTGGTCTGTCACAGCAGCGAGAAGCATCGCTTTGGCGAACATAAATTGGCGCACATTGCCACCCGGATCAGCGCCCTGGTCGAGTTTGTACCGGCGACCTTGGCCGATTGCCAGTTGTATTTGGCGGAATTGTGCGAGGTGAAAGTCGATGAAGGCGTGGCCGCGCAGGCCTTGGCGCAGTCGCGCGGGCGTTATCGCTTGTTGTCGAATGCCGGGCGCATTTTGGAGGACATTGCCGAGGCCAAGGGGGCGAAGTTTTTGACGGCGGCGGATGTGAAAGGGGTGATGCTGTGCCAGGATGCGATGAAGTCATTGCGCAAGGGCAAATAGCGGCGGCGGTGGGAGCGGCCACTCCCACGACTCTTATATATAGCATGATCCAAAAACAATAATACGGAGTAGATAATGCGAAGTGGACAAAAAGCCCCCCGGACACGCACCAGCGGCTTACGCGCGCGGGCGTGGTGGGTATTACGAAAAAACAAAAGCATGACCCTGGTCGAGATACAAACCACGATCTGTAACGGCGTGGAAAAAGACCCGGTGGCGAATTTGCGCAAGTACCTGAATAGGCTGGTTGACGCCGGGGTGATGCGCATCGAAGTGGTGGACGACGGCAAGCTGACCAGCAACGGCAGTTACCGCTATACCGTCATCCGCAATCTAGGCCCTAAAGCCCCGATCGTGCGCAACGCCGGTACGGTGTTCGATCCTAACAGCGGGGCGCTGTTATGAGTCTGGACTTATTTAAAGCCAAACGCGAAGAACTGGGCACCAAAGGCCTGGCCGACGCTTTAGGCATTACCGGCAGCGCGGTGCGCATGGTGTGCACCGGGCATTACCCTAACCCAACGCCGATTTTAAACCTGTTTGCACGGCGTTATATCAACATCGTGAGGTGTCCTTACATCGACGAAGACATTGGCCGCGACGTGTGCCGCAACCGTTCAACCGCGCCGCGCCCGTTTGGCGGCGCATCCAAATTAACCTGGTGGGAAGCCTGCCAGCTGTGTTCACAAAAAGGGGAATAGTTATGTTTTTGAATAAATTAGGTTTGGCAAGCGGCGATACCGTGACCACGATGACGGCCATATCCAGCCGGGTGATCCGCTTGGAAATGGAGGTTGATGGGCAGGTGCAGGCGGCGGTGCTCAATACCGCCGAGTGCGATGCGCTGATTTTAGTGCTGAAGGCGGCTGTGCATCTGGCCGATGTGTATAAGGCGGGGGATTTATGAGTTTGTTTAATTTGGGCGGGAGTGGTCAGCCTGGTGGGAGTGGCCGCTCCCACGAGGGCGGCGGCTCCTACCAGGCGGACAGCATGAAGAGCTGCCAAATGCTAAACCGTCCGGTTGAGCCGGTGGCGATCGGGCAAGTTGCCAAGGTGGCGGCGCAGCTCAAGGATATGGGCTTTCAGGTGCTGACCGCGCAATTTGGTGATTGCCCGTCGGTCACTATTAAGCCTTGTGCCAATACGGTGCGCTTAGTGTCGGTCTGCACCGGACAAAGCGGCGCGGGTGGGCAGATGTACCGCGATTATGCGGCCGTTATGGATGGCGTGAAGGTGGTTTGGCATAAGCCGATGCGGCCGCTGGGGCTTAACTGATGGACGGGCTGCTGCTGTTTTTGGCAGTGCTGCTGATGATGCCGGTGGTTTGGCGGACTTGGTAAAGGTTTAACCGCAGAGGCGCGCAGAGGATTTAAAAAACTCGGTGAGACTCTGCGGAAAACTCTGCGTAACTCTGCGGTTAAGCAGTAACACACAATTTAACTCTTATTATAGGTACACACATGAACGAATTAACCCACAACGAAATCCCCTTAGGCTACCTGCGCAACGGTAGCGGCCATCTCGTCCCGACCGCCCTGGTCAGCGAGATCGACAAAACCCGCGACAATCTTGTGCTGGAGATTGTCAGCAAAGCCAACGACTTGCGGACGATTATGGGCGATTTTAAAAACGAAGCGTTTGGCGACATCCAAGCCTTCGTCGAGCTGTCCGCTGAAAAATACGGGCTGAAATTGGGCGGCATCAAAGGCAACATTACGCTGTGCAGCTTCGATGGCCAGTATCAAATCAAATTGTCGCAGGCTGACGTGAAGATTTTCGACGAACGCTTGCAAGCGGCGAAAGAGTTGGTCGATGCCTGCATTCATCGTTGGACGGAAGGCAGCGGCAACGAAGTCAAGGCCTTGGTCGAACACGCCTTCCAGACCGACAAAGAGGGCAAGATCAGCCTGGGGCGGATTTACACCCTGCTGCAACTGGATATTGACGACGAGCAATGGATGGCGGCGATGCAGGCCCTGCGCGATTCGATGCAAGTGGTTAGCACCAAAGCCTATCTGCGCATCTACCGGCGCAACAGTTCCGGCAAGTTCGACCAGCTGGCGCTGGATTTGGCGGGGTTGTGATGATGGACGATCTGATGACGCGTGAGGATATTGCCGCCTTGCTGGGCAAAAGCCGGGCGTTTACCGCTGAATTGTTGATGATGTTTGGTGCGCCGCCGGCGGTTTGCAAAAAGAACCGGTCGTTTATGTACCGACGCGTGGTGGTGATGGAATGGCTGGCAACCGAACCGTACCAACGGCATTTGCAGCAAGTTGCCGAGCGGAAACGCGCGGTGGGCTTGCGACTGGATCGGGCGAGGCCGAGCGCACTCGATCAGGCGCTGGCGTTGCAGTTCTTGACCGGTCGTGCGGTGGCCATCAACACCGGCCGTGGGCTCGAGTTTTATTGATTTTAAAAGCATTAACCGCAGAGGCGCGCAGAGTAAGGCGCAGAGTCTCGCAAAGGATTTAAAAAGCTCGGCGAGACTCTGCGGAAAACTCTGCGTAACTCTGCGGTTAAGCAGTAACACACAATTTAACTCTTATTATAGGTACACACATGAACGAATTAACCCACAAACAACAACTGGCAAAAATCCACATTGCCAAAAAACAACTGGGGCTTGATGACGACACCTACCGCGCCCTGCTGATGCAGCTGGCAGGTGTTAACAGCGCCAAAGATTTAACAAGCGCAGGCCGTGCCAGCGTACTGGAACACCTGAAAAAAGTCGGCTTCAAAGGCAGCAAAGTGTACAAAGGCCGTCCGCATAATGCCGGGACAAAGGCCGCCAACGCCAAACAGCTGGGCAAAATCGAAGCGCTGTTGGCCGATGCCGGACGGCCTTGGGCGTATGCCCTTGCCCTGGCTAAGCGCATGTACAAAAAGGACGCGTTGGAATTTTGCGACGGGCGGGAATTGGCCGGGATTATTGCCGCGCTGGCGAAGGATGCGGCGAAACGGGGAGGCGATGATGCAGCTTAACCGATGCCCCATCTGCCACAGCCGGATTAGCGTAGACGCGCTGGTACAGGATGAGGCCGGGCGGGAATTGCTGGGGCTGCTGGTGCGGCTGGACATCGAGTCCGGCAGCGCGCTGGTCGGTTATCTGGGTCTGTTCCGCTCACCCAGCCGCGATCTGGCTAATGATCGGGCGCTGAAACTGGCGAAAGACGCGCTGGGTTTGGGTCATGCCGGGAATGTCGCCCAGGCCATGCGGCAGACCGTGGACAGCTTGCAGGGCAAGGGCGGCAGGGCATTGACTAACCATAATTATTTAAAACGGGTGCTGGAGGATTATGTACTGGTCAGTGAAAGCGACTCACCGGGTGGGAGCGGCCACCCGGCCGCGATTAACCCAAGTCGGGGCCGGGTGGCGGCTCCTACAGGCGCCACCAGCAAGACCGCGCAAGCCCTGCAAGCGTTGGAGGATTTCGGCAATGGCTACTGATGACTTGGACTGGCTTAGAAAAACCGTGTCCGAATGTTTGAAGGCGCTGGTGGTGCTGCATTTGGACGGCGGCCCTGCTGCTGAAATCATGACCAAAACCGCGTCTATCTGGGTGCGGGTGATTAGCCAATGGCCTATCACCTGGAACGAAGAGCTGGACAAGCCACGGTTGGAGGCCGCGTTTTTGCAACTGGCCGCGCAAAGCCAGCGCTGGCCGAGCCCCAGCCAATTGCGGCCGCTGTTGCCGCCGAGGGTATATAAAGATCCGGCCCTGGATGCCCCAGCGTATCCCGAGGACAAGGCGCGGGCGAATCGGGAAAAGATTGCCGCGCTGATTAAGGCTGCGGTCAGGAGAGTCTGATGGATGCAATAACGCTAGTCTGGCAGGTGTCGGTGGTGCAGTTGGTAATCGTTGCGCTGCTGGTGTCGGTCGAATTATTAACAAAAAGGTGATCTGATGAAAAGACTGTTATTAACGCTGCTGCTTGCCCTGCCCGCCGCGCAGGCTGACGAGGCTAAATGCCTGTCTAAAATCCTGTATAGCGAAGGCCGGGGGGAGTCGATTGAGGGCGTCATTGCCCTGGGCGAAGCCACCAAAGCACGGGCAAAGCGCAGTAAAACCGCTATTTGCAAGATCAAAGGCGTGACCCGGAAACAACCGCCGGTGCGGCTTGAGCATTATTGGATCACGCTGGCCGACAGCATTTTAACCGACCGCAAAAAGCCGATTGTCGGCAAGGCGGACAGCTGGAACACCGGCAAAAAACCCGCATTCAAGGGCGATGTGACCCGCCGCATCGGCAGGCATACGTTTTATGTGATGGCGGATTTGTAGGGCTGCGCGGCTTGCGCGTTTGGAAAAAAATTAATTAAACGAGGAATCATTATGGAATTAACGCAAACAATAGAATTAATAACACCGGATAGGGCTAGACAGCTATTGGCTCTGAATACAAGAAATAGACCTCTTGTTAAAGCTAACCTGAATAAGCTTATAGATGAAATAAATAAAGGTTTGTACAAGTTTAACGGCGACTCAATAAAGGTATCAAAATCAAATGTTATCCTGGACGGGCAGCATCGTTTAATGGCTATAGTGCACACTGGGATAGCAATTAAGACCGTGGTAATAACAGGATTAGATGATGACGTGTTTGACACGATAGACCAAGGCACGGCGAGGACGTTAGGCGCTTTGATCGGGATGGATAAAGTCGATAATTATAATATTTGTGCAGCAATTATTCCGCTGCTGATGATATATGATGAATCGGGCCTGCCTACAACCAATGGACGTCGATCATCAAAACCAATAATGCTTAAGTATTTTAATGAAAACAAAAATGAAATTGTTGCCTCGGCTCGTGCGGCAAGATCCCACAGCACGATGAGCCGATGGCTAACGCCTGCTTACGTCGGTTTTTTGCACGTTATCTTATCTAGAGTGGACAACGAGTTATGCGCTGATTTTTTTACAAAAATAGAGACAGGCGTCGGCATGGATGATAATTCCCCAGAGTTTTTGCTACGAGAGAAATTAATAAAGATCATTTCGTCAGTAAAAAAAGAAAGCATGTTACATAGAACCGCTTACGTCATTATTGCATGGAATTATATGCGCGAAGGAAAGCGTCCAAAATTGCTGCGATGGACAGTGAACGGTGAATACGCACAGGATTTTCCTATAGCAAAATAACTAGGCGCGACGGGGTATATACTTAGGCGCGACGGGGTATGTACCCCGTCGCAACGTTTTGATGGGAGTACGTTAAAACGTTTCGGACGGGGCAACATGCCCCGTCCAGCTCCTGGGTTACGCTACGCTAACCCGACCTACAAGACTTGGCAGCGAGACAAATCTAAACGATTGACAAAAGATAACCGTGCGGTTACGCTTTGCATCGGAGCTTCGAATCTCCTTACAGCGGAACCCGCACCCGAAAGACCTGCGGTATTTTTTTGCCTGCCATTTTTCAACCATTGCGAGCCTATGCCCGCCATGGTTCAGCTTATGTGGCGGGAGTTCCGGGAAATAACCAATACCCGGAGCAGTCTGTAACTGTTCGAAGCTCCTGCCACTCCCTAACGGGATTTTTTCGAAAAACTACAGGACATTATCATGAACACTGCATTACAACCCCAATTCAACAATACCCCTGTTGCCATCATCGACCATAACGGCAAGAGGTGGCTCACTTCTGCGCAGGTCGGCATTTGCTTAGGCTATGCCCCCGATCATGCGCGCACCAGTATTAACAAGCTCTATGCCCGCCATGTCGATGAATTTACCCTGGAAGATTCAACCGAGGTCAAATTGACCTCACCTCAAGGGACGCTACAAAATACCCGTATATTCTCAGACACCGGCTGCATCAAACTGGCCTTTTTCGCCAACACCAAAGCCTCCAAAGACTTCCGCCACTTTGCCAGCCAAACCTTGGCGGCACACAACGCTATCAATCAGGACGTGTATCAACACCTGCACGCCGCCCAGCGCGAAATTTTGCGCCTGAGCCCGCGCCTGCGCGAAGTGCAGACCTTGTTGCAGGCCGGTTTTAGCAAGTCCCGTTCGTGCCAGCTGCTGCAAATCGGCGAAACCACCTTGCGCGGCGATGTCAACAAGCTCAAAGCCTGCGGCCTTGCGCCCACGACGGCTAACAGCCAGCAGCAAGTTGACCTGTTTGGCGGTGACTTATGAGCCTGATCCTTGCCGCCCTCGACCGGCTGGATAACGTGTCCGTCTGCCAGGGCGTGGTCGCTGATCTGATGGCACCCGGCGAGGACGGCATCGACCGCGACAAACTGGCGCAACTGCTGGCGTTTTTGCAGCAGGAACAGTGCGCCGCCCGTGAACAATTGGCCGCCGCGCTGCTGCCGGAATTGGTGAGTTAGCCCACACCGCCCCATTAAACCCGCTTCGGCGGGTTTTTTTATTTCTCGCTCCCAAGCTCCGGCTTGGGAGTGACTACCCTCAAGCTCTGCTTGCAGGATAGCATCAAGCAGAGCTTGAGGGACTGCATTCCCAAGCTGGAGCTTGGGAACGAGACAGGTCGGTAAAGCGTATTCCGCGCTAGTAGCGACGTGGGCGTCGCTCCCACAACCCACAAAACCCGCTTCGGCGGGTTTTTTTATGCGCGGTTATAAAGCACAGGTTTATAATAGCTTGCTTTATAAACCCACAGGAGCCGCCATGTTGCCTGAAAATTACCCGGAAAAACTAATAGAAATGCACCAGCTGCTGTGCGTTGAGCTGGCTAAGCTGGCACAACCGGATGTGGCGGGTATCGCTTTTTGCGTGACAGAAACCATCCGCGCGCATTATTCCGGGACGCCGCTGTATTTCCCGAAAGGCGAGGCTTACATTCAGCATCAGCGCAATCTTGAGATTTTTCAAAAATTCGACGGCAGTAATCACGACGCGCTGCACCGCGAGTACGGCCTGACCACCAAAGAAATCTACCGCATCGTTAAGCGCATGTATGCGTCTGAGCTGGCTAAGCGGCAGATGCGGCTGTTTGATTAACACCCCCCCCTCTACGCTTTTAACAGGCGTTAATTTCCTGCCTCGTTGCCGCCGCCTACACTGGCGGCATGAACATTATCTACCGAATTCAAACCTCTCAACGCGGCATCAGCGGAGTACACCCATGATAAAACGCAGCAATCTGGCGGCGCTGGCGCTGTCCGCCTCGGCCTTGGTCGGCCTTGCCACTCATGAGGGCTATCGGGGCACGGCGTATATCCCGGTGCCGGGCGATGTGCCGACTATCGGTTTTGGCACCACCTCAGGCGTTAAATTAGGCGACACAATAACACCTGAAAAAGCCTTGTCCAGGGCGTTGACCGACATCCAGGCGTTTGAGGGCGCGCTGAAACGGTGCGTGAAAGTGCCGCTGCATCAGCATGAGTACGATGCGGCGGTGTCGTTTTCGTACAACGTAGGGGCGTCGGCATTTTGCGGATCGACAATGGTGAAAAAATGGAACGCCGGGGATTATGCCGGTGGTTGTAATGAGTTGCCGCGCTGGGTTAAAGCGGGTGGGCGGGTGTTGCCGGGGCTGGTCAAGCGGCGCGAGGCGGAACGGGTGTTGTGTTTGGGTTTGTCAATCAATAATGAGGTTAAAAAATGAATTATAAGCAGCGCGTTGCAACTATAAAAAAATTGATGGGTTTGGCGCAGGCGCGGGAGGTTTGCCTGGGTTGCCGTATGGCGTCGGCGGGTTACGGTGCGCCGCCTGGGCTGGTGAACAAGGTGCTGACGGCAGAGCTGCTGTTGATTAAGCAGCAGGGCCGTGAGGCGGTGTTTGATTTGCTGCTGCACAGTACGCCGGGGCAGTTTTTGGCGTTTTTGCGCGAGGTTGAGGGCGCGTAGGCGTCGAGGATCATTATGAAAAAGTTTTTATTAGACCGCCTGGCCGCCTATTTGCTTGGCTCCAAAGTCTGGGGACAAGCGCAGGCGGCGGTGCAGATTGTTGAAGAGCCACACAAGACCGGGGCGCAAAAACGCGCCGAGGCGCTGGATTTGTTGAAATCGTTCGGCGTTGGCTTGATGGGTTTTATGCTTAATTTGGCGCTTGAGTTAGCGGTTGCAAAGTTGCGGTTTGGCGCTGACAGATGAGTGACGACGCAGACTTGGCCAATGACACGGCTGAATTGCTTAATGATATTGCGCTAAAACGTCATCAAGGCCGGGTCATGCAGCATCAAGTTTGGAAGGGTGGCGGTGTGTGCTGTACGGATTGCGATGCAGTGATTCCGCCGGAACGCCTTGCCGCCCTGCCCGGTTGCGGCCGCTGTGTTGGGTGTCAGACGGCGGTTGAACAGGAGTCGCGCGTATGGCGCTAAACAGGACCATCACATGAACGCTATAGACGAGAAATTTATTTTTGACGTGGTGCAGACGCTGCTGATTTCAGCGATCGGCATTTTCAACTGGCTGAACAACCGCCATCGGGTGACTAATGCGGCTATCAGTCGGCTGGAAGACAACATCGACACGCGGCTGGATGACCATGCCGTCAGGTTGGCGCGGGTGGAACAGGATTTGAAAAATGCCCCCAGCCACAGCGACCTGGCGGAAATTTACCGCGAAATGCGCAACATGACCGGGGTGCTGTCGACGATGAACGCGGCGCTGGCCGCGCAATCCTCGACCCTGTCTGCGCTAAAGGAGCAGGTGGCGCGGATGGATTCATTTTGGCGCACACGGGAATCAACCATTGAGGTTAAAAAATGAATTATAACGAACATATGACGGCACACCGCCGCTTAACGGTGCTGGGCATACTGGACCGTTCGCCTGCGTATACCGCGCACGAGGTGGACATCAAGCACACCCTGTCATCCCGAGGCTTGGCGGTCAGCACGGATAACCTGCGCGCTGATTTGCAATGGTTGCATGAGCAAGGTTTGGTGTTGGCGTTGCATCCTGATGAGGTGTGGTTTGCCACACTGACCGCGAAGGGCGGCGATGTGCAGCAGGGCTTGGCCTCAGTGCCGGGCGTGGCACGGCCGGAGCCGCGTTAATGCCGCCGCGCAGTCCTTTAGACACCCTGCCCGAACCGGTATTGACCGAACTGAACCAGCGCCTGGTGGCTAACGGCTTTAGCGGCTATATCGCGCTGGCCGACTGGCTGACCGGGCAAGGCTACAGTATCAGCAAGTCGTCTGTGCATCGGCACGGCTCGGCATTGCAGGCGAGCATGGAAAAATCGATCAACCGGGCGCGCGAGCGCATGGAAATCGCCAAGGCCTTGCGCGGCGCGAGCGATGAGGACAAGGCCGCGCTGATGGAGGCGAATGAGATGGTGGCGATGGATCAGATTATGGATTTGTTTGATGCCAGCGCCGATCTTGAGCCTGCGGAGCGTTTATCGGCCGTGCCCAAGCTGGTGCGGGCGATTGCCGATTTAAACCGGTCGGCGATTGGGTCATCCAAGTGGAAGCGGGAGTTTGAGGCGGAAATCAGACGGCAGGAACGCGAGGAGTCGGCGCGCCTGGCGACTACGGCGGCCAAGGCGGAAGGGGTGTCCGAGCAAGGCGTGTTGCGGATTCGGGAAGCGCTGGGCTTTGTCGTTTAGCTCGTTCCCAAGCTCCAGCTTGGGAATGCAGTCCCTCAAGCTCTGCTTGATGTCACCCGGCAAGCGGAGCTTGAGGGTAGTCACTCCCAAGCTGGAGCTTGGGAGCGAGAAACAGGTGGCACATCTCCAACAACTGACGAGACTTAACAATGGCCACACAACGCGGCAATGCGAAAATCATCCCGCCCAACCCGGACGGCATTTTTCTGGAAGGCCAGGAACGCTGGATCAAGGACAACTCCCGGCTGAAACTGATGGAGAAAGCCCGGCAAATCGGTATCAGCTGGTCGACGGCCTACGCGGCGGACGAGCGCACGGCGATGGCCGGGGGCAAATGGGATCAATGGGTATCGAGCCGCGATGACTTACAGGCGCGGCTGTTTATCGAAGACTGCAAAATGTGGGCGAAGGTGATGAGCATTGCCGCCGCCGATTTGGGAGAGAGGGTGATTGATGAAAAGACTAAACTTACCGCGTACGTATTGGAATTCGCCTCCGGTCGGCGGATACACTCGATGTCGTCCAACCCCGATGCGCAGGCCGGTAAACGCGGCGGGCGTATCCTGGACGAATTTGCGCTACACCCTGACCCGCGAAAACTCTGGAGCATTGCGTATCCGGGTATTACCTGGGGTGGTTCGATGGAACTTATATCCACCCATCGCGGCAGCCATAATTTTTTTAACCAGCTGATACGGGAAGTTCGCGAGAACGGCAACCCGAAGAATATCAGCCTGCACCGATTGACCTTGCAGGACGCGCTTGACCAGGGCTTTTTGTACAAGCTGCAAAAAGCCTTGCCCATAGGCCATGAGGTGATGGCGATGGATGAGGCGGCCTATTTCGATTTTATTAAGAGCGGTTGCGCCGATGAGGAGAGTTTCCGGCAGGAGTACATGTGCGACCCGGCGGACGATGATTCGGCGTTTTTGGAATACGACCTGATTGCCGGTTGCGAATACGCGGCCTCAGAGGATTGGGAGGTTGACCTAGCCTGCGCCCGCCGCCGGGGTGCCAAGTTGTACGCGGGGCTGGATATTGGCCGGAAGAAAGATTTAACGGTGTTATGGGTGTTTGAATTGCTCGGCGATGTGCTGTACACCCGCAAGATCATTGAGCTGCAAAGCATGTCCAAGCCCGATCAGGAAAAGGTGTTGTGGCCGGTGATGGCGCTGATGGAACGCACCTGTGTCGACTATACCGGTCTGGGCATCGGCTGGGGCGATGATGCGCAACGGGCGTTCGGCGAATACCGCGTTGAGTTGGTGACGTTTACCAATCGCGTTAAAGAGGAGCTGGCCTATCCGGTGCGCGGGCGCATGGAGGACAAACGAATCCGCATCCCTTACAAACCGGCCATTCGCGCCGATCTGCGTGCAGTCACCAAGGTGGCGACCGCAGCCGGGAATATCCGTTTTACCGCTGAACGCTCTGAAAACGGCCATGCCGATAGATTCTGGGCGCTGGCTTTAGGTGTCCATGCGGCGTCCACGCCTGCCTCGATAATTGAATACACGCCCCTGCCCGGCAAAGATGACCGGTATTGGGGCAATGATGATTTGGATCTTGATAGAAAAGGAGCGTGGTAATGAGTTTAATCGCAGACTGGCTGGCCGCCAAACTGACCCCGGCCACGGTCAAAACACGGCAGACCGATGCCCCGCAAGCAGTCGCCTTGCACCGCGAATTTGCCGAACACCCGTCCAAAGGCCTGACGCCCGCCCGGCTGGCGGATATTTTTATCCGTGCCGAACAGGGCGACCTGACCGCACAAGCCGAGCTGTTTATGGACATGCGCGAGAAAGACACCCACATTGGCGCAGAACTCAGCAAGCGCGAGATGGCAGTCAAGAAGCTGGATTGGGAATTGCGCCCGCCGCGCGACGCGTCGGCCGCCGAAAAAGCCAACACCAAAAAATTGCAGGATCTGATTAACGACGAGTTGGACATTGGCAGTTTACGCACGGATGCGCTGGACGCGATAGGGCACGGCTATTCATGTATCGAGCTGGGCTGGGGGCGCACGGCGGCGGGGCTGTGGTTTCCGAACCAGATTGAACACCGACCGCCGACCTGGTTTGTCTGTCCGCCGGATCAGCGCAATGTGCTGCACCTGCGCGACAGCGGTTCCATGATCGGCACGCCGTTGCAGCCGTTCGGCTGGATTCCGCATTTCCACAAGTCCAGGGCGGGGTATATTCCCAGAACTGGCTTGTTTAGGGCGCTGGCGTGGCCGTATCTGTATAAAAATTATTCGGTGCGGGACTTGGCTGAATTTTTGGAAATCTACGGATTGCCGATTAGAGTGGGCAAATACCCGCCGACTGCCTCTGACAAGGAAAAACGCGATTTGCTCAGGACGGTATTGAGCATCGGCCACAATGCGGCCGGGATTATCCCCGACACCATGCAGCTGGAGTTGCAGCAGGTGATGGCGTCGGGCAATGCCGACAGCTTTATGGCGATGGTCAACTGGTGCGAGGCCAGTCAGTCCAAAGCGATTTTAGGCGGCACCCTGACCAGTTCGACCGCCGCCAATGGCAACCGGGCGCTGGGCGAGGTGCATAATGAGGTGCGCCTGGACATCCGCGACGATGACGTGGTGCAACTGGATCAGACACTGAGCAGTTACCTGGTCTATCCAATGGCGATGCTCAACGGGCTGTTTGCCGATAATCGTTGTCCGAGCTGGGTCAGCGATACGCAGGAGCCGGACGATCTGGCGCTGTATGCCGATGCACTGCCTAAGCTTGTGGGTGTTGGTATGCGCATTCCGGCGCGTTATGCCTATGCACGGTTAAAGATTCCCGAGCCGGAGGGTGATGAGCCGGTGTTGCAAGTGGCGGCCACTGTGGGAGCCGACACTGTGGGAGCCGACACGGCACTGGCGGCGCTATCAGCTGTTCGCGGCTCGGTGGCCGCTCCCACGGCGGACATCACTGAGGTGCAAACCGATGTGCTGGCCGTTGCGGCCGGGGCATCGGTCAAAAGCATGGTGGACAGCATCCGGGATCAGGTCGAACAGGCCGACAGTCTGGAATCGTTGCGTGACCGGCTGCTGCATGGCTATGGCGATTTGGCCGGTGATGAGCTGGTTAAAGTCATGGCGCTGGCATTTGCTGCTGCGGATTTGTCGGGGCGGTTTGATGTGCGGGAGGAAGGATAATGGCTAAAAAGCGTATTTACCCAACGTACTGGAGACAATGGATTGGTAAGTTTGCAATTCAATCCGTTAAGTCAGGCGAACCCTCTGTTGTCTACATAGTGGGAATGAATAAATACGGCTCTATGATTGCTAGCAAAGTAAACACAGGGATTATCGGTTTTGTTAAGCCATGGCATTTGATCGATTATTCACCCAGGTTGTTTGATCGGCTGAATGATGCATGGAAAATTAAGGAAGCGCATCGGGTAATTGATAGACGAACTAAGCGGCTTTTGAGCGGGAAATATTGAGCAGATGGCGTTAAATCTATCCCCAACCCAGATTGCCTTTAACGCCCGTGGCGACGGCAAGTTTAGCCTGCCATTTCAAGAACAAATCGATTTCTTCCGGCAAAAACTCAACCTGCCCACTGAAGCCTACGACGATATTTTAAAAGCCGCCCATGACCGCGCCTTTGTTGTTGCAGGCGCAACCAAGGCCGATTTGCTGAACGATCTGCGCGGCGCGGTGGACAAGGCCATTGCCGACGGCAAAAGCATCCACTGGTTTAGAAAGGAATTTGCGGCCATCGTGCAAAAACAAGGCTGGGAAGGCTGGACGGGTAGCGACACTAAGGCGGGGCGCGATTGGCGTACGCGGGTCATTTACAACACCAATATCATGAGCAGCTACAGCGCCGGGCGTTATGCCCAGCTGCACGATCCTGATTTACTGAAAGCCAGACCCTACTGGAAATATATCCATAACGACACGGTTGCAAACCCAAGGCCGCTGCATCTGAGCTGGAACGGTAAAGTGCTGCATCACACCGACCCCTGGTGGAAAGTGCATTACCCGCCCAACGGCTGGGGCTGCCGTTGCCGGGTGACAGCGGTGCGAGCCAGTGAGTTTAAAGGCGACAAAGCGCCCAATGACGGAACCTATACCAAAACAGACCGCGACGGCGTGACCCACACGGTGCCGAAAGGCGTTGATTACGGCTGGGACTATGCGCCGGGGGCGAGTCGCACGACGCCGCTAAAAGACCTGATCGACCAGAAACTGATGCGCTTCCCTGCCGAAATTGGGGCGGAAATGTGGCAGGTGTTGAAGCCGGTGTTAAAAGCAGAGCAATTAAAAGCTGTGCAAGATATGGTAGCAACAGCTTCAGCTAGTATGATGCCTGCGGGTGCTGGCGTGATTGCCCATGTAATGGAGCCGGAAACAGTTAGCGCATTAAAGAATTATGATGTTGATTTGTCTGACGCGGCCATTTGGCTAAGAGACCATGAGCTAATTCACGCGATTAGAGAGACTAAGGCAGGACGAGGCGCGGCGCTTCCGCTAGACGCTTGGCTAAACTTGCCTGAGCATTTAGAAAGTGCGGTCGCCTATTTTGATAAGGTCAATAAAAATGTTATTTATGCCTTTGATCTTCCTGGCGTTGTTGGAAAAGTAGCGGTTGAATTGAATAAACTGGATAAAGTCCGTGATGCAGGCGTTAGGCGGAAAATAACATCAAACTTTATTGTGACGGGCGGGATAGTTAAACTGGAAAATATGCAGGAAAGCCGTTATGTTCCATTAAATAAACAACCTTGAGCGGTGCCGGATTCGAACCGGATAATGCAGTCGCAATAGCGCTTACAACCGTTCCCATTGGAAACAACCGCTCAAAGTATGGTTTAAGTATAGCCAAACCCACGACAATAACAAGCCCATAATTTAACCCCAACACAGGACGCCGCCATGCAACGCAACTGGGACATTATCCGAAAAATCCTGCTGAAAGTCGAAGCGCTGCCCACCGAGGGCAGCGACTTTTATTCGGCCGACCTGGCTGACACTGACGCGGAAACCAGCGCCTATCACATGCGCCTGTTATTGGAAGCCGGGTTAATCATCGGCGGCTGTCGCGACGCGCTCGGTCCGCCCAGTTGCCATGCCAACCGCTTGACTTGGGAAGGCCATGAATTTTTGGACAAGATTAAAAATGAAACCCTGTGGCAGCGCATCAAAGCGACAGCGCGCAGCAAGGGCATTGACTTGTCGTTTACGGTGATTAAAGACGTGGCCAAGGTGCTCATTGCCGGGGCGTTGTTATGATTAGCATCGACTATAACGACACCGCCGTGTTAAACGCCCTGCGCGAGCTGGCACAACACGCCGGCAACTTGCGGCCGGCGCTAAAGGAAATCGGCGAGGACTTAAAAGAATCGACTAAGCAGCGGTTTGGTACATACACCGGCCCCGATGGTGTGATGTGGGCCACGAATAGCGACGCCACTTATGAGCGTAAAGGCGACAGGAGCGGCATACCTCTGACCGACTACGGCACCCTAGGCAATACCATCGGTTATCGGCTAGTGGGTAATGACGAGGTGCAAATCGGCAGCCCCATGGAGTATGCCGCCATGATGCAGTTCGGCGGCACCAAAGACGAGTTCCCCCATTTATGGGGCGATATTCCGGCACGGCCGTTTTTGGGCATTTCCGATGCCGACAAAGACGGCATATTGGCAGTATTGCGCGATTATTTGACGCCGGGTTAAAAAATGCGATTTGTCTCGTTCCCAAGCTCCAGCTTGTCTCGTTCCCAAGCTCCAGCTGTCTCGTTCCCAAGCTCCAGCTTGGTAACGCATACCCTCAAGCTCTGCTTGATGCTACACTGCAAGCAGAGCTTGAGGGTAGTCACTCCCAAGCTGGAGCTTGGGAGCGAGAAAACTGCCTGTCATGCTCGGTGAGTTTCAAGCGCACCCCCTGTATCGCCTCATCCAGCTTTTTGATGTCGCTCTTGGTGCTG